>DAHWNZ010000009.1:0-65159 GCA_027339635.1 Candidatus Dormiibacterota bacterium | reverse complement strand
GCGGTCAGGGTGCCGCGGCGTCTCCAGGAGACCTACACCAGGGTGGTCAGGGTGCAGCAGGCCCTGGGACAGGAGCTGGGCCGCAGCCCGACGGTGGCGGAGGTCGCGCAGAAGCTGGAGCTGGAGCCGGAGGAGGTGCTGCAGGCACTGGAGGCTGGCCCGGCCCATCGGGCGGTCTCGCTGGACGCCCCGGCTCCCGGACAGGATGAGAGCGGCGAGATGGGCGAGCGCATCGGTCTTGAGGACGAGAACCTCAACCGGATCGAGCTCCGGGAGCTGTTGGGGTCCGCCATGGAGCACCTCACGCCCCGAGAGCAGGAGATCCTCATACTGCGCTTTGTTGAGGAGCTGCCCCAGACCGAGGTGGCACGCCGCCTGGGCATCAGCCAGATGCACGTGAGCCGGCTCCAGAGGGCGGCACTGGAGCAGCTGAAGAGGGAGATGCCGGAGTAGAGGCAGAGGTCGGACCCCTCTGGCCGGGCCGCGCGGCTGGTAGAATCCGGCCGACCTCCCTGGAGATCTTGCACATTGTTCAGTGATCAGATTCGCGCGCACTTTCTAGACTTCTTCCAACAGCGCGGACATCTGTTGGTGCCCAGCGCTCCCCTGGTGCCCAAGGATGACCCCAGTCTGCTGCTCGTCAGCGCCGGGATGGTACCGTTCAAGACCTACTTCCTGGGCCTGAGCAAGCCCCCCGCCGAGATGCTCACGTCCTGCCAGAAGGCCTTTCGGACGGTCGACATAGACGAGGTCGGAAGCAGCCCTCAGCACGACACCTTCTTCGAGATGTTGGGCAATTTCAGCTTTGGTGCCTACTTCAAGGAACAGGCGATCAGCTACGCCCATGCGCTGGTGACCGAGGTGTTCGGGCTTGACCCCGACCGTCTCCACTACACCGTTCATCCCCAAGACGACGATTCCGCCCGGCTGTGGGAGCGGGTGGCTGGCGTCCCGAGTGAGCGAGTCCTGCGCTTGGAGGACAACTTCTGGCAGGCGGGGCCCACCGGGCCCTGCGGGGTCGACAGCGAGATCCACTACGACCTGGGGCCTGAGTTCGGCGATGGGCCAGGCGAGCGTCCCGGCCGGGGCCGACGGTTCCTTGAGCTGTGGAACCTCGTGTTCATGGACAAGGAGCAGTTCGAGGACGGGTCGGTCAGGCCCCTGCGGCAGACCGGTGTCGACACCGGGATGGGGCTGGAGCGGATGGCCATGGTGCTGCAGGACAAGCGTTCCATCTTCGACACCGACCTCTTCCACCCCATCCTGGCCGACTTCGACTCCCGGGCCAGAGGTCGGGTCGAGGGATTCCAGCGCCTGCGCCATCTGCGCATCCTGGCGGATCACACGCGGGGCGCCTGCCTGTTGATCGCCGACGGAGTGCTGCCCTCCAACGAGGGGCGGGGATATGTGCTGAGGCGCATTCTGAGAAGGGCTATGGTGAGCGCCCAGAGCCTAAGGGTGGAGGGCGGCCTGGTGCCTGGTGCGGCGGTTGTGGCCCAGATTCTGGGGCGGCAGTATCCCAACCTCATCGAGCTGATGGCGCCGATAGAGACCGCTCTGGAGCAGGAGCAGGAGCGCTTCTCAGAGGTGCTGGCCCGTGGCCTGGGCCGCTTCGAGGAGATGCTGGCTTCGGGGGGCCGGGGGATCTCGGGCGAGGATGCGTTCCTGCTTCACGACACCTTCGGCTTCCCGCTGGAGCTGACTCTGGACCTGGCGCTCTCCCGCGATGTGGAGGTCGACACGCGGAGGTTTCAGCAACTGCTCGAGGCGCAGCGGTTGCGGGGCCGTTCCAGCAGGGCTTCCAGCGGTGCGCCCGTGGCCCATCTGGAACTGCCCCCAAACTCCTTTGTGGGCTACGAGGTGACCGAGGTCGAGACGGTCGTCACAGCCGTCATCGCGGGCGGTGAGACGGGGCGGGTGGCCGAGCCCACCGCCGAGGTGGAGGTGGTCCTGGCGGAGAACCCCTTCTACCCGGAGGGAGGAGGGCAGGTGGGCGACCAGGGCTACCTCAGCTGGGAGGGAGGACGCGCCCTGGTCCTCGACTCCCAGCCGACCCCTGGGGGCCCCGCCCTCCAGCGCTGCCGTGTCGAGCAGGGGGCGCTGAGCGTCGGGACCAGGGTCACGGCCAAGGTGGATCCGGCGAGGCGCGCAGGATGTGCCCGGCACCACTCGGCAACCCACCTTCTCAACCAGGCTCTGCGCGACGCCCTGGGGCCGGCGGTGGTGCAGCGCGGCTCGCTGGTGGGTCCCGAACATGCCACCTTCGACTTCAGCTGGCCAGCGCCCGTCTCGAGCGAGGAACTGGTACTCATCGAGCAGCGGGTGAATGAGCAGGTGCGCCGCGACCTCCACCGGCGAGTGGAGCTGCTGAGCGTTGAGGAGGCGCGCGCCTCTGGGGCCATTGCCCTTCCCGACGAGGCTTATCAGCAGCTGGTCAGGGTGGTCAGCTTCGGTGACTTCTCCAGGGAGCTCTGTGGGGGCACCCATGTGGATACCACCGGTCAGCTGGGGGCCGTGGTGCTCACCGGTTCTCGAAGTGTGGGTCAGGGACTGCGCCGGATCGAGCTGCTGGCCGGGGTGGCGGCGGAGCACCACTGGCAGCGCCAGCGCGAGCTCCTGGGAGAGGTCTCGGGGATTCTGCGGGCTCCGGCACCCGAGGTACCCGACCGGGTCAGGGCGCTGCAGGCGCGCGCACGCGAGCTGGAGCAGGAGCTTCGCCAGGCGCGCCAGGCGCCTTCCGGCCCGGAGTCAACCATCCTTACGATGCCCAAAGGGGTGCGGCTGGCGGTCGGCGACACCCCCCTCGATCTCGAGCAGAAGGAACGCCGCCGTCAGGCCGACCACCTGCTGGCCTCGGTGGAGGACGGAGCCGCGATGCTCTTGGCCGGTGGTCATCTGATGATTAGAATCTCAGAGGCGCTGATTGCCAAGGGCCTGAACGCCGGTACCATGGCGCAGGCGGTCTGCCGGGGGCTGGGCGGCCAGGGCGGTGGCAATCAGGAACTCGGTCAGGGAGTGATCCCCGAGGCTGGGCACGAGGCCGCGCTGGAAGCCGTGCGAAGAGTCCTGGGATCCGCGCTGGAGGAAGCTTGAGATGGCGTCATCGCAGCCGGAGACCGCACGTCGGCAGCCTCGCTTCCACGTCACCGCCCTGGACATCGGCACCCAGGTGATCAAGGCGCTGGTGGTGAAGAAGGAGGCAGGTGAGGCCATCGTCCTCGGGGTGGGGCGCGCCGAGCAGGGCCCTGGGAATCTGGACCCCGCCACCCCGCCCGACCTGGAGACGGTGGTGGAGGGCTGCCACACCGCGCTGGAGGCTGCCGAGGACATGGCCGAGGTCATTCCCACCAGGCTCGTGATCGGCATCGGGGGGACCAGGGTCCGGGTGGTCAGCACGAACGGAGCCAAGGTCAGGGGCCGGGCCCGGGAACGGATCTCCCAGCGGGAACTGGACGAGCAGGTCGAATCCATCCAGCGTCGGGCACTGAGGGACGCCCAGGCCCGGCTGCAGGAGGAGGCCACCTACCGCGGCGAGCAGCTTAAGCTGGTCCACTCCTCGATCACGTCGGCCCGGGTCGACGGGCAGCCGGTCCTGGATCCACTGCGCTATCAGGGTCAGAAGCTGGAGCTGGTGGTCTTCAACACCTTCACCACCGAGGACCACATAGCGGCGGTCGAGGAGATAGCCCAGGCGCTTGACCTTGAGCTTCTGGAGACGGTCGCGGAGCCCTACGCCGTGGCCCGACTCGCGTCCACCCCGGAGGTTCTGGAGCAGGGGGCGATCTTCATCGACATCGGGGCCCGGACGACCACCGTGACGCTGGTGAGAAACGGGGTTTTGGAGTCTGCTCGGATGTTCGAGCTCGGGGGGAGGGCCTTCACCCGCAAGCTCGCCCACGATCTGGACCTCTCCCTGCCACTGGCGGAGAGCTTGAAGTTGCGGCACTCCGGCGGGCTTTTGGGGGGCGACGAGCAGGCCAGGGTGCGCCGGGCCATGGGGGAGTCGGCCGAGGTTTTGGCCCAGGGGGTGGCCCTGGTGCTCCACGAGCTGGCCCTGGGGGCGCCGTTGCCTGCCCACGTCTGGCTCTGTGGGGGAGCGGCCCTGTTGCCCGAGATTCTGGAGCAGCTGGCTGTGCTGCGCTGGACGGACTATCTGCCGTTTCTGCAGGCGCCCCGCTTCCTCCTGATGGCGCCGGAGAACCTCTCGGCTGTCCATGACACGACGGGCCTGCTCACCTCGGCCGCCGATGTGACCCCAATGGGCCTCGCCTACCAGGCCGCGGCTGAGATCGAGGCACCACCTCCGCCGGGCCCCACATGGGAGGAGATGGTGCAGCGGGTGAGCGGGATAATCCGCCGATGACCGGCGATGGTGCGATCATGGGGGGGAGTGCCAACGGCGCCATTGGCTGGCACCCGGGCTGATCACGATGTCGAAGCTGCTTTACGTCGAGCCGACCGACGAGATCACGGATCTCGTCGACAGGATCCGTCGCTCTGAGGGAGAGCGCGACCTGATATTCGTGGTGCCTCCGGACGGCCGGGTCCTCCGCTCGGGATTGGACCACCAACTGCTGATGCAGTACACGAGAGGTTTCCAGAAGCGGGTTGGCATAGTGAGCCCCGATCCTCAGATCCAGGCCCTCGCCATGCGCACAGGGTTTCCCACCTTCCCCTCTATCTCCAGGATGGAGCAGGGCCTTCCCCTGACCGCGGCCCCCACGTTGACGGCTGATGCGGGGGCCGGGCCCACCGTCACGTCGCAGCCGAATGCCGCCACCGCCGTCCTTGCGGCCCCGCCGCAGGCGCCCGCTGAAGGGACGTTGGCAAAGCGAAGCCCATCCACGATGGTGGCCCCGGCTGCGGTCGCCGCGGGTGGCAACAGGCACTGGTGGCAGAGCGCCACCGCGCGGAACTGGACGATCGGAGGAGGGGCCGCGGTCTTCGTCATCGGGATCTTGGCCATTCTCCTCCTGCTACCGACGGCTACCATCACGGTCGGCGTCAAGTCCCATCAGATCACGGACGCCGTCACCATCCAGGGCTCGACCTCGTCGGGGTCAGGGAACGTCCTGGACGTGATCCCGGTGCAGGCGCTGTTGACCCCGACCGAGACCCAGAGCTTCAGTGTGAGCCCCAGCGGGACCCAGGTCCTGCCGCCGACGGCTGCCACCGGAAGCCTGTACCTGTGCTACACGGGGAGCAAGCACATCCAACCGCCGATCCAGCTGACCTTCCCGGCCGACACCTCGGTGACTCCTGAGTTCTCCGACAACAGCGGCAACGGAAACCTGGGATTCACCACGACATCGTCCGACAGCGGGCCGGTGTACTCGCTGCAGCCCTGCACTGGGAGCGGCGCCAGCTCGCAGACCTCCAGCCCCGCCTTGCCGGTGCAGGCGGACAGCAGCAGCCTGGGGACTCAGGGCAACGTGGCAGCGGGGCAGAATTGGTTCTGGTCCCCGGGCAACATGTCCCAGAGCGCCTGTCTCAGCTCGTCGGGAGACCCCGGCGGGTGCGATCTCAGCAGCGGCGGATCAGCGGTTACGATCAGCCTGGCCAATCCGGGACCGATGTCCGGTGGGCAGAACTCCACCACTCAGTCCATTTTCACGAGCTCCGATGTGTCCTCGGCACAGCAGCAGGAGCAGCAGATCTCGGCCAGCCTCACCTCGAAGGTGGAGCAGGACCTGAAGACCCTGGCCGGATCGTCGAACGTCATCGCTCAGGACCCGAGCGGGAACGGTATCCAGCTGACGGTCAAGGACCCCGCTCTGCCCACAGTTGGTCAGGCGGGCCAGCAGGAGACACTGACCGTGTCGGCAAGCGCCGCCGCCACCGCCTACAGCCCGGCGGCGGCCAGGAGCGCCGTGCTCGCCGACCTGCGGTCCAAGGTGCCCACCGACGGTGAGCTGCTGGCCGACTACAAGCTCGGCAAGATCGCCGTTGAGTCGGCGGGGCCGGGCGGCAGCTTGACCCTCAGCGCCAACGCGGTCGGCTACTGGGCCCCCAAGGTGGACCTCTCCCCCTACCGCAGCAAGGTGACATTCATGAGCCCGGGCGCGGCCAGGAGCTACCTCTTGACCCAGCTGCCGGGGGCCAGCACAGTGACCGTGCATCAGTCTCCCTTCGGGCTCCCCTGGCTGCCGCTGATGTCCAGCCGCATCCAGATCGTCCGCAAGTCGGTGACGGGCGGTTAGGTCGCGGAACCACAGGTGGCAGGAATCCGCCAGTGGCCGGATCCTGGCCCTGGATCCGGGTCGGGTTCGGGTTGGCGTCGCGGTGAGCGACGAGACGAGGACGATCTCACAGCCCCACGTGACACTGCGCCGGCGTGGCGACCGGGAGCTGCTGGAGGAGATCAGCCGTCTGGTGCGGGAGCTCCAGGTGGGGCAGATCGTAGTTGGCCTCCCCCTGCGGATGGATGGAGGCCAAGGGCAGGAGGCGGAGAGGGCGCTGTTGCTGGGCCGCAAGGTGGGGGAGGTGACGGGGGTGCCGGTCGTCTTCGCGGACGAGCGTCTGACCAGCCGCCAGGCGGAGAGGGAGATGATCGCCCAGGGCAGCTCCAGGCGGAGTCGTCGGGAGGCCGGGGACCGGGTGGCGGCGGCCCTTCTTCTGCAGGCGGTCCTGGCCGGCGGAGCCACCACGCCGTGATCCGCCGCCACCCCGTGCGGACGGCGCTGGCAGGACTCCTGGTCCTTGTCGTGGTGGCGGCTGCCGGGCTGGCATACCTGGCCCGCAAGGAGTTGGAGCCGGTCCAGCGCAGCCAGACCGAGCAGGTGGTGGTGACGGTGGCGCGCAACGAGTCCCTGGCGACCCTGGTGGACACCCTGGGAAGAGATCGGGTCGTGCGCTCCACCTTGTTCTTCTCCATCTACGCGCACCTGGAGGGGCTGGGATCCAAGCTGCACCAGGGACGGTTCATCCTCGACAGGGGCATGGGGCCGTCGGAGGTGGTGACGGTCCTGGAGGGACCACCATCGGTGATCCCGATCCGGGTTACCCTGCCCGACGGGTTGCGCGCTCAGCAGGAGGCCGCGCGCCTGCAGTCTGACGGCCTGTTCTCCAGCTCGGCGTACCTGTCCCAGGTGGAGCAAGGGGAGTTCAACGGCATCAGCCAGCTCCCGGGAGCCCCGGCGGGGGCGAGCTGGGAGGGGATGGCCTTCGGAGACACCTATGAGGTGGACCCCAACATCACAGCCCACGAGTTTCTGCGGCTACAGCTGGAGGACTTCGACCGCAGGGTCAGGTCCGCGATCACGGACGGGGCATCGCAGGTGGGGTTGACCCCGTACCAGGTGCTGGTGCTCGCGTCGGTGGTGGAAGCGGAGGCGACCACGCAGAAGGACCGGGATCTGGTGGCGGGCGTCTTCTTCAACCGCCTGCGCGACGGGATGCCGCTGCAGAGCGACGTCACCGTGCTCTATGCGATGGCGGTGGCGGGGGACAGCAATGCCACCTTCAGCACCAACTTCCCATCCCCGTACAACACCTACCTGCACGCGGGCCTGCCCCCGGGCCCGATCGACAGCCCGGGCACCTCTGCCCTGGAGGCTGTCCTCCACCCCGCCAGCACCAACTACATGTATTTCCTGTCCCTTCCCAACGGCAAGATGCTCTTCGCGGTCACGGCCGCGCAGCACCAGCAGCAGGTGAATCAGGCCGGTCTCGGATGATTCCGCGGCCAATAGCCAGCGTGGGAGGGGGAGCCAGGTGAGCGTGGGCGCGGCCCTGGGCTGGGGGATCCTGGGGGGCGCTGCAGGATATCTGGTGGGGATGCTCTGCCTCCTCTTGGAGGGGCACATCGGCGAGATGGAGGATGGCGAGGCAGCCGGCAGAACTCGGCTGGAGACGCTCCTTCTCCCGGCGCTCGGGGCGCTGGGGTTCTTCATGTTCGCGTCCCGGGACGGATGGACCGGTGGCCTGCTCATCCACAGCCTTTGGATCGTGGTCCTGATCCAGATCCTGGGGTTCGACCTCAAGCACAGGCTCATCCTGGACGTGGTCACCCTCCCAAGCATGGTCGTGGCCCTAGCCCTGGCCAGCTTCAGCCCGGACTTGAATCTGTTTCAGGCTCTGTTTGGAATGGCGGTCGGTGGCCTGGCGCTGCTCCCGTTCGCGCTGGCGAGCTCGCTGTTCCACCAGGGCGCGGGGTTCGGGTGGGGAGACGTGAAGTTGGGGATGGTGATCGGCTCCATCACCGGGATGAGCCTCAATTACGGCGGCCTCTACACCCTGTGGGCGCTGATTGCGGGCACCCTCATCGGTGGTGTAATCACCATCTTGCTGCTGGTGACGCGCCGCCTGGGGCTGCGCGACGCTGTGCCCTACGGGCCCTTCCTGGTCGTGGGCTGCGGCATCATCCTGTTCTTTATGTGAGGGTGAAGCCGTCCGGCCTGCCCCTCGCCGACTCGATCATGTCGTACAGCGCCGAGATCGGTTCGGCGGCCAGGGTCCGGCCCGCCTCCTTGCGCAGCCACCGGATGGCCTCGTCGTTGTCCATTCCGCGGCGATAGGGCCGGTCGGCCGTGAGCGCCTCAAAGACGTCTGCCACCGCCACTATCTGGGCCCCGAATGTCAGGTCCGGGCCGCGCAGGTGGCGGTGGTAGCCGGATCCGTCCAGCCGTTCGTGGTGGGAGGCGGCCATCTCCGCCACATCTCCCAGGGGCCAGAGCGGTGCCAGCAGCTGGTAGGTGATCTCGGTATGCCCCTGCATCTCCATCATCTCTCCCGGATCCAGGGGCCCCGCCTTGTCCAGGATGGCGTTGCTCACGGCCAGCTTGCCAAGATCATGCAGCAGCGCGGCCAGCCCGATCCGATCAGCCTCGTCCTCGTCGAGGCCCATGACGGCGGCCATCCGCCGGGACAGGAGGGCGGTCCTGGTGGAGTGGGTCGTGGTCCACGGCGACTTGGCGTCCACCACTCCCGCGAAGACCTGGCCTATCTGCAGCATCTGGGCCAAGGTCGCGGAGGGGATCTTGCGCGGTCTCGGATCCAGGTGAGCGACCTGCTCCGGATGGGTGATGGCCCCGAACCGCTCCCAGAGCTTGTCGCTCCTGGTGTGAGCGAGCACGGCGTCCACCAGCTGAGGGTCGAACCAGGTGCCCCGGCGGCGGCGGAGGACAGACTCCACACTGCGGCGGCCTCCGTGGCGCCAGAAGATCTCGGCTGACTGGCAGAGCAGGGCTATACGGCTCAAGAGTGGGATCTCCTCGCCCTTCAGGCCGCGGGGTCGGCCCGACCCGTTCCAGTGCTCGTCCAAGCACAAGACCGCCTCTGCCGCCGGCTCCGCCCATCCCAGCTCCCTCACCAGCTCCGCTCCCCTGGTGCAGCGAACCTGGACCAGCTCATCGGCGAGCCCCGGGCCTCGGGATCCCAGCGACACCAGCTGGGCCATCCGTCTTGTGATGGGCGCGGCCGGGGCCGTCTGGCGGATGGCGAAGAGGACCGACCGCCACTGACTCCCCCAGTCAGCGATCTTCAGCTGGGCCTTGGTGGAACGATCGTCGGCGGCAAACCAGTGGGTGACGCTGTAGGCATTGGCCGAGCAGCCAGCATCCTTGAGCAGGAGCGCGTAGAAGAGATCCTGTCGATCCTCCGGCCCCAGCCCCATCCAGTCGCCCACCTTCATGCCCAGCCAGCAGGTGCGAATGGCGTGTCCCATGGGCTCGCCCTCGGCGAGGTCGAGCGCCCGCGACAGCGAGGCGATCACGACCGAACTGGGCAGGGTCCCCGTGCGATCGGCGCGGAGGGGTGTGGAGACTGCGCTGGCGCTCATGTCCCTGGCATCATGGATTGTCACGGGCCGGGGCGGCGGTCGCGGATCTGCACCATTGTTTGAAGAGGCTGTAGCAAGTGGCCCGGGCCTCCCTGGCGGCGATGCCCACCTGAGCGGAGCCCCGAGTCGGGGCCGGAACTGGCATGATCTTTTCCTGCGGCTGAACCAGACGGGTACCCGGGGGTGCGACCGGCCTCCGGTGACCGCCGTCCAGGGTTCGGCGCCGCACCATATTCGGCTGACAAGGAGGCCATTGATGATCAACGCCGGAGAGTTGCGCTCAGGCACGACCGTGGAGCGCAATGGCCAGCTCTTCGAGGTCCTGAGCTTCGAGCACATCAAGCTGGGTCGGGGCACCGCCGTGGTGAGGACCAGGCTGCGCAACCTCAACACCGGCGCCGTCACCGAGGAGACCTTCAGGCCCGAGGAGCGTTTCCCCAGAGCGAGGATCGAGAAGGTCGAGGTGCAGTACCTGTACCGGGACGCCGACCAGCACGTGGTCATGGACACCACCACGTTTGACCAGGTATCGCTGTCGGAGGCGCAGTTCGCCGAAGCCTCCAAGTGGATCAGGGAGTCGGACAACCTCTCCCTGTTGCGCTACGAGGATCAGGTGTTGGGGGTTGAGGTCCCGATCTCCGTCGCGCTGGAGGTGGTCCAGACGGACCCCGGCTTCAAGGGAGACACCGCCACCGGCACCTTCAAACCAGCCACCCTGGAGACAGGAGTGGTGGTGGACGTGCCTCTCTTCGTCTCGGTGGGGGATCGGATCAAGGTGGACACCAGGACTGGTAAGTACTCGGAACGAGCCTGATGTCTCCCGTCCAGCCCTCCAGGCGCCGACCTCCCGGGCGGGTCAGGGTCGCGAGCGAGGTGGTCTCGGCCATCGCCGCGGTGGCGGCCCAGGAGACCGTCGGGGTGGCCTCCATGTGCGAACCTGGCGGCGTCCCGGTCCCCCGCCTCCTGCGCGGCCAGCACGGCCACAAGGGTGTGCGCCTGGAGATGATCGGGACGGCCGCGATCAAGGTGGAGCTGTTCCTCGCCATTACCGCCGAGGCGTCGCTGCCCGAGCTTGCCGACGAGCTCCAGCGCCGGGTGGAGCAGGACATTCACAGGATGCTGGGATTGGAGGTGGTGGAGATCAACCTCCACGTGGTCGAGATAGTGGGCGCGGAGACTTGAGACCGAGGCACAAGGCGAGGGAGGTGGCGCTGCGCATCCTGCTGCAGCTGGAGGCGGCCCCCGGCGAGTGGGCCGACAGCCTGGAGTATCAGGCTAATGAGGAGGGGCTTTCGCGAAGCGCCACGGAATTCGCCGCCGAACTGGTCGAGGGTGTCAGCGGGCATCGGGCGGCGATCGACGAGAGCCTTGAGGCGGCCGCTCAACGCTGGCGGCTCGATCAGATGGGATCCCCGGAGAGGGCCGTCCTGCGCCTGGCGGCCGAGGAATTGGTGTTTCGGCGCCAGGAGCCGGTGGCGGTTGTCATCGACGAGGCGGTGCGGCTCGCCAAGGAGATGTCGGGGCCGGAGGCTGGGGCCTTCGTCAATGGGGTCCTGGGCAGAGTGGCCGTTGTGGTCGGGGCCGAAGCGGGCGCCCGAGCCGGCAGGGATAGCGGTGCGAATCCTCCAGGTAGGTGAGCTCAACTCGCTGATCAGGGCGGATCTGGAAGAAGATCCGGAGCTCGCCGATTTGTACGTGGAGGCTGAGATTGGGACCTGCACCCGGTCGGCCGCCGGACACCGCTACCTTACCCTCAAGGACTGCCGGCAGGGGCTGGCGGAGGCGACCTCGATCAAGGCGGTCATGTTTCGCGGGGCCGGCCTTCACCTCAAATTCGAGCCCGAGACCGGGCAGAGGGTGATCGCTCACGGCAAGATCTCGTTCTACGCGGCCCGCGGGGACGTGCAGCTGTATCTGGACAGTCTGGAACCCACCGGGGTCGGCGCCTTGGCGCTGGCCTTCGCCCAGCTGGTGGCGAAGTTGGAGGCAGAGGGCCTTTTCGCTGGGGAACGCAAGGTGCCGCTGCCCTTCCTGCCCCGGCGGCTCGCGGTCGTGACCTCGCCCAAAGGCGCCGCGGTACGGGACGTGATCCAGGTGGTCGCACGGCGCTGCCCGATCACCCAGCTGATCGTCGTTCCCACCCTGGTGCAGGGGGAGGGCAGCTCGGCTGCGATCGTCGGCGCCCTGCGGCTCGCCGATCTGGCACGCCCGGACGCCATCCTGCTGGTTCGGGGAGGCGGCTCGCTGGAGGACCTGCAGGCGTTCAACTCTGAGGAGGTCTCCCGGGCCGTGGCCAGGCTCACCCGCCCCGTAGTCACAGGGGTGGGACACGAGACCGACACCACGGTCGTGGATTTCGTCGCTGACGTCAGGGCGGCAACCCCATCGGTCGCCGCCGAGCTGGCGGTGCCGGATCTGGCCCAGCTGCGGGCTGAGGTCGCGGCCCTGAGGCTGCGGCTGCGACGAGCCGCTGACCAGTCACTGGCCGGCATGAGGAGGACCTTGGCCCAATCGGGCGGGCGCTTGCTTCGGTCGGCTCCCGGCGCAAGGGTCGCCTCGGGGCGGCAGGACGTCGACCTGCGACAGGCGCGGCTGAACGCCGCCTACAGCAGGTTGGTTAAGACGGCCCGCGAGGGAGTCCGAGCGCGCCTGGAGCTGCTCCGGGCCCGCGGCCCGGGGCCGCGCCTGCTGCGCTCCAGGGAGGAGTTTTCGGGCCGGGTCGGCCGGTTGGAAGCACTCAGCCCTCTGGCGGTGCTGGGGCGTGGTTACTCGATAACCTATCTGGCGACCCGTGGTCAGGTGCTGCGGGACGCCGGCCGGGTGCAGGTGGGCTCCCTGCTTTCGACCAGACTGGCCAGTGGCACGGTCACGAGCACAGTGCGTGACGTGTTCCCTGTGAAGGAGGCAGCTGATGGAGGTTGAAGCGGATGGGCCGATGGCCCACGCTGGTTCACCCGATGATCTTGACTACGAGTCGGCGCTGGCGGATCTGGACGCGGTTCTGCTTCGCCTGGAGGATGGCAGGGTTCCCTTGGAGGAGGCGATGGCGCTCTACGCCCGAGGAGTGGCCCTGGTGCGCCGCTGTTCTGCGCTTCTGGACGGGGCGGAGAAGCGGGTCGTGGAGCTCTCTCTGAGCGCTGACGGTGAGCTGGTGGAACGTCCATTCCTGGCCACGCCCGCCGCCGAGCCGCAAGAGCCCGACTGAGCCGGGCCAGCACCGGTGGGTCAGCTCTTCTCCAACCAGTTCATCTGGGTCCCCGTGCTCGCGTGGGCGGTGGCCCAGGTCCTGAAGGTGGGGACGGACTCCTGGAAGCGCAACCGGTTCAGTGTTCGCTCGCTGGGATCATCGGGAGGCATGCCCAGCTCCCACACCGCCATGACGGTGTGCTTGACCACGATCCTGGGCCGCAAGCTGGGGACCGGTTCTCCGGTCTTCGCGGCCGCGGCGGTGCTGACCGTGGTGGTCGTGTACGACGCCACGGGAGTGAGGCGGGCGGCGGGCCAGCAGGGTTTGATCCTCAATCAGATGATCGAGGATCTGCGCAGCCACCTGGGCCTGCGCTACGAGCGCCTGCGAGACTTTCTGGGACATACTCCCTACGAGGTTCTGGCCGGGGTCGTGCTCGGCTTCCTCATAGGAATGGCCATCTGAGCTGCGAAGATCCCGGGCAGGCAATAACATCCATCAGCGGATGCCCAGAAATTCAAGGGGGACGGGTGGTTGACGGACGGTGAGGCGCGGGGCGTGATCGCGTTCCTGCTCAACCTGCACGAGGATCCCGGCTCGTTCCCTCTCAGGGAGGCGGTCCGGATCGCTCGGGCCAACGGCTTCCAGACCGTGGTCACCCAAAGAGACCCGGAGGCCGTGATCTCCCCGATGCTGGGCGGGCTGCGCCTTTTGGTGGCGATCGGTGGGGACGGGACTTTGCTGTACGGTGCTCGGATGGTCGCGGAGGCGGGCATCCCCGTGCTGGGCGTGAACCGAGGTCACCTCGGATTCCTGGCCAGCGCAGAGCTGCCCGACCTACCGCAGGCGATCACGGCGTTCTCCGACGGGCGCTGCCGGCAACAGCTGCGTGGCACCCTGCGGGCCTCCATCACCAGGTCAGGGGACGCGACTCCCAGCAGCACCCTGGCGGTTGCGGTCAACGAGGTGGTGATCAAGGCGGATGCCTTCAACCTGGTCCGGATGCGGGTGCGAGCCGGTGCTGAGCTGGTGGGCGACTTCGACGCCGACGGCCTAATCGTGGCGACCAGCATAGGGTCGACTGCGTACTCCCTCTCGGCCGGTGGGCCACCCCTGGACCCCGAGGTGGCGGCCCTGCTCGTGACCGCGCTCAACCCTCACGCCAACCTCAGCCGCTCTCTGGTGATTCCGGACCGTCTGGAGGTGACGATCCGCATGCGCCGCGGAGAGGCCGCGGTGGCGGCGGATGGAAGGCGCTGGGGGAGCCTCGAAGAGGGTGGCGAGCTTGTCGTGGCAAGGGGCCCGGTCCTGGAGTTCTGCGAGCCCCCCGGAACCCTCGGGTTCTTCAGCCGGCTGCGGTCCAAGACGGGTTTTGGCAGGGTGCTCAAGCTGCCCGTCGATCCCGAGGACGACGGAGCAGGAGAAGGTTCGCTTTCCCCCCTTGCCGAGGGCTGAAAGTGCTCCTGCAGCTCACCGTGGAGAACCTGGCCGTCATAGAGCATGCCCGTGGCGACTTCGGTCCGGGGCTCAACGCGATCACCGGCGAGACCGGGGCGGGCAAGTCTGTCCTGCTGGCAGCTTTGGCCCTGGCCCTTGGCGGGCGCTCGGATCCCGGAATGCTGAGGACGGGCTGTGACCGGGCGCGGGTCCAGGCGGCGTTCGGCGACGTCCCCCCGCCGGCCGTGGCGTCACTCGCCTCGGTAGGGATTGACGATATTGAGGTGGTCGTGTTGGGGCGGGAGCTGGCGGCTGGCGGGAGGAGCGTCTGCCGGGTAAATGGGGCTCTCGTGCCCGCGTCCTTGGTTCGCGAGGTGGCGGAGCCCCTGCTGGAGGTGCATGGTCAGGGTGCCTCCTCCCGCTGGCTCAGGGAACCTGAGCAGCGCCTGGGTCTGGACGGGTTCGCGGGTGGGGAGGTGTCCGAGCTGCGAGCCCGCGTGAACGCGCTCTTCGACCGTCGGGCGGCTCTCATGGTGGAGCTAGACAGGCTGGGAGCTCTGAGCGCTGCCGAGGACAGGGAGGTCGAGGCCGCCAGACTGGATCTCCAGGAGCTGACGGCGGCGGCCCTGGTGGCGGGGGAGGACTCCAGGCTTCTTGCCGAGCGTGAGCGCCTGCTGCACTCGGCACGCCTGAGGGCGGCCGCAGAGGCGCTGCATCTTGCGGTCAGCGGAGGTGGCTCGCCAGAGTCTACTTTGGAGCTGGCCCGGGCGGTGCAGGGCGCGCTCTCGGTCCTGGGAATCGACGAGGAGCTCGATCAGGTCGTGCACCAGGCCGAGGAGGTCGTTGCCCTCCTGCAGGAGATGTCCCTTCAACTCGCCTCATATCTGGAGCACCTCCCGGACGATGCCTTCCGCCTGGCCGAGGTGGAAGAGCGTCTGGCCCTCCTGGAGCGGATGGCCCGCCGCCACGGCGGTTCTCTGGATGCCGCCATCCGACAGCGGGACGAGGCAGCCAGGCTGCTGGCGGAAAGAGGAGGCGCCCAGGACGCGCTGCAGCGGCTCGCGGCAGAGCTGGAGACAGTTGAGGCGGACTTGAGCGCCGCATGCTGCGAGCTCTCGTTGGCTCGGAAGGAGGCGGCGCACCAACTGGAGGAGACAGTGACCAGGGATCTGCGCCTGATGCTGATGCCCCACGCGACCTTTCGCATCAGGGTCTGGCACAGGGCGGATGCCGCTGGGATCCCCGGGCCTGATGGCGAGCGCGTGGAGTGTGGCCGCGACGGTTTCGACAGGATCAGCTTCGAGCTCGCCCCCAACACCGGGGATCGGCTGCGCCCCCTTGGCGAGTCCGCCTCGGGGGGAGAGGTTTCGCGGGTTGCCCTGGCGCTGCTGGCCCACCTCAGCGGCCGCTCCGGCGTCGGGACGGTGGTGTTCGATGAGATCGACCAGGGGTTGGGAGGCGAGGCGGCCAACCGGGTCGGTGAGCTCCTGCTGCAGGTGGCCAGGGAGCGGCAGGTGATCTGCGTCACTCACCTGGCCCCGATCGCGGCCAGGGCGGCCACTCATCTTCTGGTGGCGAAGGTGGACGAAGGCGGGGGAGCCAGAAGCTCGCTTTCGGTTTTGAGTGGGTCCGACCGGGTTGCGGAGGTTGCCCGCCTGCTGGCGGGGGATGCGACCCCCACCACAGCTAGAACTCATGCCAGGGAACTTCTGGCCGCCGTCGGGGCGCCGGTGGGGGAGTCATGAGCCCGTCTCTGGATCAGCTGAATCCGGACCGTCTGGGAGACATGGTGGCCAGGGCGCAGCGGGGCGAGCTTGATCTGGGCGAAGTCGGCCTGGCGGCCCTGAGCCGGGATCTGCGGGAGCGAGTTGAGACGGCAGGCCCGGCAGTCGATCTTCTATGGGCCGCCGAGGCACTGCAGCTGATGACCAAACTCCTGGAGCTGAAGATGGGCCGCCGGATGGATGACCTCAGCGAGGAGAGCCTCACCTTCCCCGAACCTTTGGCGGTTGACGAGGATCCCGGCTCGCGTCTGGAGGAATACCGGATGTTCAAGGCCGCGGCAGGGGTGCTGCTGGCCGACGCGAGCGCCGGTCCAAGGGCCTTCCTGCGGGTGCTGGGGCTCCCCGTCGAGCCTCGCCCCGCGCTGCGGCTGAGTCCGGAACAGCTGGCCTTCGCCTTCTCCCAGCTGCTGGCTCGGTTGCCGGAACCGGATGAGATCCGCTTCGCCCTGCCTCACTACTCAGTGGAGGACAAGGTGCTGGAGCTGCGCTCTCTCATAAATGAGCGCGGGAGCCTTCTGTTCGACGAGGTCTTCGCCTCGGCCCGGGATCGCATGGAAGCGGTCGCCCTCTTCCTGGCCCTCCTGGAGCTGGTGTGGAACGACGAGGCCTCATGCAGTCAGGACTCGACGGCCGGCCCGATCCTGGTGGAGAGAGTGGGTGGTGGCTGAGGTCGCAGCGACCAAGGACCGGCTGGCCCAGGCTCTCCTGGCGGTGCTCTTCGTGCGCGCTGAGCCGATCTCCTTTGAGGAGCTGGCCAGAGCCCTTGACGTGAGCGGTCAGGAGGTGGCGGAGACGGCCGGCCTGGCCGCCCTCCTGCTGGAGGGGACGGGGCTCATGCTCCAGGACCATCGAGGGGAGCTCCAACTGGTCAGCCACCCGGGCTCGGCGTGGGCGGTCGAGCGCGCGGTCCGTCCCGAGGTCGCGAGCAGGCTGTCCCGGCCGGCGCTGGAGACGCTGGCGATAGTGGCTTACCGCCAGCCCATCTCCCGGGCGGCCATCGAGGCGATCAGGGGAGTCAACTGCGACGCCGTTCTGGAGCGGCTGGTCCGCCATGACCTGGTGACGGAGGTGGGTCGTTCGGATGGTCCCGGGCGTGCTCATTTGTTTGGTACCACCATGCACTTTCTCCAGGTGGTGGGCATCGCCAGGATCGAAGACCTGCCGGCCCTTCCGTCCGGCGAGGAGGACGGGTGGTTGACCAAGGCCGCCGAGGCAGGGGAGAGCCGTGGCGTCTGAGAGATTGGGGCGTTACCTCGCCAGGTCCGGGGTCGGATCGCGGCGCGGGGTGGAGAGGCTCATGGCCGAAGGCCGGGTCATGGTCAACGGGGTGCCCGCGCCACCGCAGGGGATGCTGGTAGACCCCTTCCACGACCGGGTGATGGTGGATGGAGCCACGGTAGATGCGCGCCTCCGACCGAGGCGCTACCTGGCGCTCAACAAGCCTGCGGGCGTCGTCTCCACGGCCAGCGACCCCCAGGGACGGCCGACCGTCCTGGACCTCGTGCCCGAGGCCGGGGGACTATTTCCTGTGGGCCGTCTGGACATCGACTCCCGAGGCCTGATCCTCATAACCGATGATGGAGATCTGGCCTTGCGCCTGACGCATCCCCGTTTCCGGGTGGTCAAGAGGTACCGCCTCACGGTGCCGCAGGCGATCACCGCGCGCCAGCTGGATCTGCTCCGCGCGGGACCGGTGCTGGACGAGGTGGCAACCCATCCGCTGGCGGTGTCCGTATTCCGTCAGAGTTCGCGCCGCACGATCCTGGAGATCTCGATCGCCGAGGGCAGGCATCGCGAGATACGCCGCATGTGCTCGGCTGTGGGGATCCCTCTGGCGGACCTAGTCCGGGTCGAGATCGGTGGAGTGAGGCTCGGCACCCAGCCGGAGGGCTCGGTCAGAGACCTGACACGAGGTGAGGTGGAGCGTCTCAGGCAAGCGGTGCACGAGTGAGTGAGCTCGGGCTCGTGGCGACCATCGACGGACCGGCGGGAGTTGGGAAGTCGACGGTGGGCCGCCTCGTGGCAAAGGCGCTCGGACTGCCCTATTTGGACACGGGCATCTTCTATCGGGCGCTGGCGGTGGAGGCGCTGCGCGAGCGGGTGAGACCGGACGACGAGGAGCGCCTGGCGGAGATCGCCGGCCATCTCTCGGTCGTCATCAACACCGACCCCGAGGTAGACGGGTGGCGGGCCAGGCTCAATGGCGTCGACCTGGACCGTGAGCTATGGGACCCGGCGCTGGCGGTCCTGCTCGCCAGGGCGGCCAGCCTGCAGCCGGTACGGTCCGCGCTGCTTGAGCGGCAGCGTCGCGCGGGCAGCAACGGCGTGGTTGCGGTCGGCAGGGACACCGGCACCGTCGTCTTTCCCTGGGCGAGGTGCAAGTTCTACCTGGATGCCCCCGCGCAGGTGCGCCTCGAGCGGCGCCGCCGCGAGTTCGAACGGCGCGGGCTCCCCACAGCTGACTCCGTGCTCGAGGAGGAGATAGTCGGGCGGGACCGGCTGGACTCCTCCCGAGAGCACGCTCCCCTGGCAGTCCCATTGGGGGCACTGGTGCTGGACACGAGCAACATCTCTGCAGAGGAGGTGGCGGCGATTCTCATCGGGCGCTGCCGGGAGGGCATCCTTAAGGGCTGACCCCACGCGGCGTTGCGGGGTCACCCAGGCCCACGCTCCTGGTGCCCTGCGACGCCGCTGGAGGCACGGTCAAGACGGCTGCTCGCCAAGCGGCACCTGGGTCCCAGTAAGGTTGCAACTAGACATGATCGAAGCCGCCCACCACCGCCCCACCTATGTCGCCTTCGACCTGGAGACCACCGGGCTCTCGGCCAGGTCCGACCGCATCATCGAGATCGGGGCTGTGAAGTTCACCCGCGACGGTGTCCTGGACACATTCTCGACCCTGGTCGACCCTGGGCAACCGGTGCCTCTGGTGGTCCAACGTCTGTGCGGCCTGCACGACTCGGATCTTGCGGGCCAGCCGACCCCCGAGGAGGCGGTGGCTCAGCTGGCGATGTTCTGTGAGGGCTCCGAGCTGGTGGGCCACGGGATCGGGTTCGACCTGGCCTTCTGTTCGGAGCTACTACCCGAGGTGTTCCACAACCGACCCGCCATCGACACCTCGGAGCTGGCCCGAACCTTCATGCCCCTGGCTCCGAGCCACAGCCTTGAGGAGCTGAGCACGAGCCTGGACCTGGTCCACGACAGGCCTCACCGCGCCCTCTCCGATGCGGAGGCGACCAGGCTTCTGCTGTGGCGCCTGGTGGACGAGGCCCTCGCTCTGCCGGCGGTTCTCAGGGTCCGCGTCCGCCACCTCCTGATCAACGGACCCTGGCACTCGGGCGCCTTCATGGCGGACGAGCTTGAACTGTGTGGCGAGGCGCCCACCTCGGCCAGCCCACCGCATTCTGCACCAGTCCCTCTCGAATTTCCCGACGATCTCGACGATGACCTCGACCCGCGTTTCGTCGGCGACGCCTTCGGCCCCCAGGGCCTGCTGGCCGCGTCCGACCCGCTCTTCGAGTTGCGGGAGGAGCAGCAGCAGATGGCTCTGGCCGTGACCCAAGCGCTGCGCCGGGGGCAGCGTCTGCTGGTCGAGGCCGGCACCGGCGTCGGCAAGTCCCTGGCGTATCTGATGCCCGCTCGGGAGTGGGCTGCCCGGCGCCACGAGAGGGTCGTCGTCTCCACCCACACGATCACGCTCCAAGAACAGCTGCTGAGCAAGGACGTCCCGCTCCTGGACGCGGCCCGCCCTCTTCCCATCAGGGTATCGGTGCTGAAGGGAAGGGGGAACTACCTGAGCCTGCGGCGGATGGAGCGCTGGCTGCGAGCGTCGCCCATGGCCACCAGATCCAAGGACGCCGACGAACTGCGGTTCAAGGTCAGGCTCCTGGTCTGGGCGTATCAGACCAGGACCGGAGACCGTTCGGAGCTTCGTCTGGCCGGCCGTGATCCCGAGTTCTGGGACATGGTGGCATCGACCGTGGATGATTGCCTGGGACCCGCCTGCCACAACTGGCGCGATCGGTCGTGCTTCATGGCCCGGGCGCGTCTGGATGCCCGGGAGTCTGATGTGGTCATAGTCAACCACGCCCTCCTCCTCACCGACGCCGACAGTGGCGGATCCGTGCTGCCCGAGTTCCACCACCTGGTGGTGGATGAGGCCCATCACCTGGAGGAGGCCGCGACTCAGGCCCAGGGCAGAAGACTCAGCCTGGGCTCGATCCTGGCCGTTCTGGAGCGCATCCCTGACCTCGGAGATGGCGAGCTCGGGCAGGGGCTGAAGGCAGCGCGGCAGAGCGCCAGCGCAGCCTTCGGCGACCTCAAGACGTTGGTCGGGGAGGATTCCAGCCGCGGCTACTCCCAGATCGTTTTCACCTCCAAGCTCACAGGGAGGCCCAGCTGGGCCAGGTCCGCCAAGTCTCTCCAGCGCATGGTGCGGGCCCTGGAGGCGGCCGGAGCCAGCCTGCGCAGGGTGGGCCAGGAGGGCCGGGTAGAGTCGGGGCTCTTCCCGCAGCCGGACAATGCAGCGCTCGAGTGCGTGATGGCAGGCGATGCCCTGCTCGGGATGGCACGGCTTGGGGCCTCGGCCATGGCTGCCGCGGTCGAGGAACAGTCCAGCACTCAGGTGGCCTGGGCGGAGTTGGAGCGCGGCGCCCGCCCGGTGATCAGGTTGGCTCCCGTGGAGGTTGCGAGCTCGCTGCGAGAGGGTTTGTTTGATCACTGCGAGTCGGTGGTCCTGACATCAGCCACCCTCGCGGTCGCCGGGTCGTTCGCGTATATCCGCGCGCGCCTGGGGATGGAGGGGGCGGAGGAACTGGTGCTGGACTCGCCGTTCGACTACCTGCGCCAGTCGCTCTGCTGCCTGCCTCGCGGTGTCCCGGGACATGGCGACCCGCGCCACGGCTCGGTCGTGGCCCAACTGGTCGCGGACGTCGCGGAGCGCCTCGGCGGCAGGACCCTCGTGCTCTTCACTGGCTACCAGTCGCTGCGCGATGTGCACCACCACCTGCAGGGGAGGCTCCAGAGCCGGGGGATCGCGGTCCTGGGACAGGGGCTGGATGGCACGCGCAACCAGTTGCTGCGTAACTTTCGCCGTCACTCCCGCACGGTCCTGCTTGGCACCAACAGCTTTTGGGAGGGGATCGACCTCCCCGGCGAGGTCCTGCAGTGCGTGGTGATCGACAGGCTTCCCTTCCCGGTTCCCAGCGATCCGGTGTTTCAGGCCCGGGCCAAGAGCATGAGCGACTCCTTTTCCCAACTGTCCCTGCCCGAGGCCGTGCTGCGGCTGAAGCAGGGGTTCGGGCGCCTGGTGCGCGGCCACGGGGATCGAGGGGCGGTGGTCATATGCGACCCCAGGATCTTGGAGAAGAGCTATGGGGACAGCTTTGTGCGAGCGCTTCCGAGGGCCACCTTCAATTACGATCCGGTGGATGAGGTCGGAGCGGCCGTGAGCGCATTCCTAGGTTCCCAGGGGGGAGCGGCTGCGGATGGGTGACCCCAGGCCGCTGCGGCTATCCCTGGTGCAGGTGGAGCCCCGCCTGGGCGATCTGAGAGCCAACCTGGAGAAGGCGGCTGAGGTGGTCGCCGAAGAGGATCGCGCCGGTCAGGACCTGGTCATCTTCCCGGAGCTTAACCTCTGCGGCTACTTCCTGAAGGATCTGGTGCCGGAGACCGCCGTGCGCCTGGACGGCCCCGAGCTCGCTGAACTGGCGAAGGCGGCCGGGAATTCGACCGTGGTCGTCGGCTGCGTCCTCGAGTCGCGAGACCACCTCTTCTTCAATGCGGCGGTGGTGCTGCGGGCCCACGGTGTCGCCCACGTCCACCGCAAGCTGTACCTGCCGACCTATGGCATGTTCGATGAGCAGCGCTACGTGGGGGCCGGCTCCGCAGTGGAGTCGGTTGAGCTCGACTTCGGCCAGGCCGGCAGCTGGCGCCTCGGCGCGCTCATCTGCGAGGACCTCTGGCACCCGAGCGCCCCTTACCTTCTCAGCAGGCAAGGGGTGGACCTGCTGGTCTGCCCCTCGGCCAGCCCGGGCAGGGGAGTCGCCGAACCCAACGGCGAGCTCGGCACGGCCGCCCTCTGGGGGGCTCTGGTCAGGACCTATTCCGCCCTGTTCACGACCTTCGTTGCGTACTGCAACCGGGTTGGCTTCGAGGATGGGCACTACTTCTGGGGAGGCAGCCGAGTCCACGGGCCGACTGGAGAGGCTCTCGGGGACCCGTTGGGAGACGCGCCAGGGGTGGGGCGCCGGGAGCTGGACCGCCGCTGGCTGCGACGGGCGCGGATCTCATACCCACTGCTCAGGGACGAACGCACAGAGCTCTTGCGCCAGGGGCTGAGGGAGCCGAGCGGTGGACTCTGAGCTGGAGATCAACGCGGAGCTGGCCTGCCACATCCTGCGGCTGTTCATACGCGACGAGGTGCTCAAGGTGGGTGCGGTCGGGGTGGTGGTCGCGGTGTCCGGGGGCATAGATTCGGCTCTGGCGTTCTGGCTGGCGGTCGAGGCCCTCGGTCCCCAGTCCGTGGTGGGGGTGGCGCTTCCATACCGGCAGAGTTCCAAGGACAGCCTGTTGGACGCCAGGGCACTGGCGCGGACCCTCAAGGCCGAGCTGCTGGAGATCGACATAACCCCTCAGATCGACGCCTACTTCGAGGCCCACCCCAGCGAGGATCAGAATCGGAGGGGAAACAAGATGGCCCGGGAGCGGATGTCGGTCGTCTACGACATCTCCCAGGAGCGTTCGATGCTGGTGCTGGGGACCTCAAACAAGTCGGAGCTTCTTTTGGGGTACGGCACCCTGCACGGGGACATGGCGCATGCTCTAAACCCACTGGGCGACCTCTACAAGACCCAGGTCTACCAGTTGGCCAGGCATCTCCGGCTGCCCGAGGCACTGGTCAGCAAGCGGCCGTCTGCCGACCTGTTCGAGGGGCAGCTGGATGAGGACGACCTGGGGTTCACCTACGCTCAGGCAGATCGGATCCTCTTCCATCTGGTGGACCTGCGCGACCCGCTGGACGAGTTGGCCAGGCTGGGTTTCGCCCCCACGGTGGTCGGTGCGGTGTTGGCGCGGGTCAGGAGGAACCAGTTCAAGCGGCGCCCACCCTTGATAGCCAAACTGTCCGCCCGTACGGTTGAGATCGACTTTCGCTACCCCCGCGACTGGGGCCACTGATCGAGGTGGGGACGCTGCACGTCGTGGCCACCCCGATCGGAAACCTGGAGGACCTCTCCCCAAGGGCAAGGCGAGTCCTGCTGGAGTCGCCGGTCGTGGTCGCCGAGGACTCCAGGCATAGCGGTCGGCTGCTGACTGGAATCGGCGGCCGTCCAAGGTACATCTCCTTGCCTGGAGAGCACGAGGTCGAGCGCATCGAGCTGGTGCTCCAAGCCCTGCAGGTGGGTGATGTCGCATTGATCTCCGACGCGGGGATGCCGGCGATCTCCGACCCGGGGCGCAGGGTGGTGGATGCCGCCAGGACCAGCGGATTTACCGTCCTCTGTGTCCCCGGCCCTTCCGCGGTGGTGGCGGCGGTCGCCGCCAGTGGGCTTCGGGCCGACCGCTTTCTCTTCCTCGGATTTCTGCCCCGGGCCAGGGGCCGTCTGCTTCGCCTTCTGCCCGAGGACCCGACGGTCGCCGTGGTGTTTTACGAGTCTCCTCGCCGGCTGGCGAAGACGCTTGAATGGATCGCGGAAGCGCTGGGGGAGCGCCGGGTCGCGGTGGGCCGCGAGATCTCCAAGCTCCATGAGAGCTGGTATCGCGGCACCGGTTCCGAACTGGCACTGACCTTTCGTGAGCACCCCCCGAGAGGGGAGTGCACAGTGGTCGTCGAAGCCAGTCCGAGGAGCGGCGTGCGGGCCTTGCGGAATGCCTGAGCTGTCGCTCGTCGATGCCCACTGCCATCTCGACGAGATGGCGCGTCGTGGGCTCGACGTCGGGCGGGCGCTGGAGAGCGCCCACCGGGCCTCCGTGCACCAGGTGGTCACCAGCGGGGACGGCCTGGCCGACAGCCGTGACGCCTGTGCCCTGGCCGACCTCCACTCTGAGGTCTACTTCACCGCCGGCTGGCATCCCTCCAATCCACGGCCCCCCACGGATCATGAGCTGGACGAGCTCCGCCAGCTGCTTCGCCACCCTAGAGCGGTGGCGGTGGGCGAGATAGGCCTCGACTACCTAGCCAGGCCCGGGTGCGATCCCACCCCGAGGTCGGTGCAGCGGGAGATGTTCAGGACCATGTTGGCTCTCGCCGCGGAGGTCGGGCTTCCGGTCGTGGTGCACCAGCGCCTTGCCCACGCGGACGTGCTTCAAGCGCTGGACCAAGGCCCCGGCGGGGCGGTGATGTTGCACTGCTTCAGCGGCGACGCCCCGTTCGCCGCCGAAGCAGCCGAGCGGGGCCTCATGTGTTCGTTCGCGGGCAACGTGACCTTCAGTTCAGCTCAAGATCTGCGGTCCGCGCTGAGGGCGGTGCCGGCCGAGCTTCTGATGTTGGAGACCGACGCCCCCTTTCTGGCGCCCCATCCCACCAGGGGGACGGTGTGTGAGCCGGCCATGGTCCGTTCCACAGCCAGCCGGGTGGCGCTGGAACGCGGAGAGTGCCTGGAGACGCTGGCCGCGGTGACCAGCGAGAACGCTCGAGGCTTCTTTCAGATACCCGTGCCATGACCGCTCCCGACCTCTGCCGGGAGGAGACGGCTAGGGCGGTGGCCCGCAGGTTCCGGGTCGTGCCCCAACACGGCATGGGCCAGAACTTCTTGGTCGACCAGGCAGCCCGGGACGCCATCGTCGCCACCCTGGATGGGGAAGGCCCCAGCCGGGGCCAGATCGTTGAGATTGGAAGTGGTCTGGGGGCGCTGAGCCAGGGCCTGCTGGCGGCAGGGTACTCCGTCCTCGGGATCGAGGTGGATCCCCGCTGCGTGGCGGCCCTGGGGTTGCTCAGGGCCAGCCATCCCGAGTTTCAGGTAATGGAGGCGGATGTGCTCCGGGTTGCGCCTGGCGATCTCAACCTGGCACCCATCTTCCGAGTGGCGGCGAACCTCCCCTACCAGCTGACCGGGGCCGTGCTGCAGCGGCTGACGGAGTGGAGGCCGCAACCAGCGGCGTGTCACCTCCTGGTCCAGCGGGAGGTGGCCCGCCGCCTCGCCGCGGACCTTGGCGACTGGTCCCTTTCCACCCTGGCCCTTCGCCTTGTGGCGGAGGTGGAGATCGCGTTCGACGTGGGGCCTGAGAGCTTTTGGCCGCGCCCCAAGGTAACCAGCTCCCTGCTCATCATCCGGCCCCGTCGAGATGACCCCGGGGGGACCCCGTCGCAGATCATGGCGCTGGCCAGGCCGATCTTTCAGCAGCGGCGCAAGCAGCTTCACCACGGGTTGGCGGGAGCGCTTGGGATTGACTCAAGGGAGGCGTCGAAGGTTCTGATGGCCGCCAGGATAGACCCAGCCAGCCGTCCCGGAGCGCTCGGGACCGACGAGTGGGTGCGACTCGCCTCCGAGGTGAGCCGCAGCTCCACCGGATGATATATTCGCCCCCATGACGGCTGTGGGCCAGCGGGTCGGTGCGGCCCAGACGGCGTCATCCCCGGGTCCTGCGGGCTTCCGCGAGACGCTGAAGAACCGTGACTTTCGACTCCTCTGGGGGGCGCAGGTCGCGGCCCAGCTGGGGGACAAGTTCTTCGCCTTCTCGCTGCTCCTGTCGATCTACTCCTTGACCCACCTGTACCTCAGCGACGCCGCGCTGCTGCTCGCATACACCATCCCCGCCGTCTTCTTGTCGGTCCCGGCCGGTATCTTTGCCGACCGCTACGACAAGAAGACGCTCATGATCTGGACCAACCTGAGCCGGGGGGTGATGGTGCTAGGGGTCCCGGCGCTGGAGCTCACGGGGGTGGCCCAACACCAGGTCCTGCCCCTCTACGCGATCACCCTGGTCTTCGCGGGTGTCGGCCAGCTGTTCGCCCCCGCCGAGGCGGCCAGCATCCCGAGCTTGGTAAAGCGAAGTCAACTGTCGGCAGCCACGTCCCTGTTCACGGTAACCATCGTGATGACCATCGTGGTCTCGGTGCCGCTGGCCTCGATCGCGCAGCGCCTGCTGGGCATGGAGGGCCCGTACTACTTCGGAGCCGCACTCTTCATGGGTGCATCGGGAGCCATCTGGCTCATCCGCTCCCGCCTGGCCGCGGCAAGGACCCAGGGTTCCCAGGACCAGGGCGCCAACTCCATCAGAGAGGTCCGGGAGGTGCTGGTGGTCATCCGTGACAGCGGGGTCCTGCCCTTCGCATTCGGCATGCTGACCCTGGCGCTGGTGGTCGTCTTCACCATCTTCGCCCTGTCCGCCGGCTACATGCAGCACGTGCTCCTGCAGGCACCCCAGAACAGCTACATCCTGCTCATTCCAGCCACCTTCGGCATGGTGCTCACGGGCATGGTGGTGAGCCGCCGCGGCACCTCGGCCCACGGGGTGCGCTCGGTGGTGGGCGGGTTGGTGCTGGCCGGCGTCGCGATGCTGATCCTCGGGCTTCTGCCTCCCCTGCTCCACAGCCTGCACCTGGACGGGACGCTGGTTCCGCTCGCGGTTTTGCTGGCGGTCCTGTTCGGAGCCGGGTTGGGGGCGGTGCTGATCCCGTGCCTGGTGCTGATCCAGGAGGGGACGGAGGAGTCGACCAGAGGGCGGATCTTCGGGGGGGCCTTCCTGGTGATCAACCTCGCCATCGCCCTGCCACTGCTGGTGGCAGGAGCGATCGCGGACGTCATCGGAGCCAGCGACGTGATCGCCTTCATGGGACTGTGCCTGGCGGTCACCGGGCTGGTGGCGGGAACTCGGGCCTGGGGCAGAGGCCCGGGACGGGGGGCGTCGGGACCGGTTACGAATCCGTAGCGATTCGATAAAGATCCTCTGGCGAAGGGTCCAGGTGGTGCCAGGGCCCGCTTGAATGGGCCCATGCGAGCGGTAGTCACTTGCGAGGGTTGCGGGTTCCGGCAGGAGGTGGCCCGGGACATCCCGCAGCCGACCAACTTCCACATCATCTGCCACCGCTGCGAGCAGAGCCTCGTGGTCAGCGTGACCCAGGCCGACATCCGCACCGCCGAGGCGATGCTGCGCCCTCGGGCGCCGATCAGCTGACCGTCGGCCTCAAACCGCCCACCGGGACAGTCCCTGGGGAACCTCCTCACGCTCGGAGGCGAGCGTGGCCAGCCGCACCTCCTCGCTGTCGAAGTCAAGGGGAAGCTGTCGTGCCAGGGGCAGCAGGCGGCCCGACCTAGCGCGTTCGCTGAGACGGGCCCGGCGGTCCGGGTCCTCTGCGGAACAGCGCACGCTGCAGTACTTTGCGGTCTGCTTGTTGACCAGGTTGGGACAGCCCGAGCGGGCGCAGACACGGAGCGCTGGAGAAGACCTGCGAGACGATGCCACGGGAGCCATGGTAGGCCCCCCCGGGGGTGGCCGTCAATGCCAGTAATCCACCAAAAATTCTTGGGTTTCGTGCGCTGAAGTTGGCATTTAAGTTGTCCCCTTTTTCCCCATCTCGGGGTGTGGAAAAGCCCGGTGCGCAGGGCGCGGATGGCGCCTCGTAGGACCCCTGGGGTGCAGGGCACAGCGCTCCCGGTGAGTGATTGCGCACTGGCCCAGGAACCTGCCGGCTGCTTGCCATCGCGTGGGCTGACCACTATGGTGCGGGAGCAGCAGGGGCGTCCCCCGGCCGACCCTCCGAGCCCTTCAGGTCGCACAAGTCGGAGCGCCAGTCCGTTGGCCCTGTTCGGGCCGGCCCGCCCTGGCTCGATGGAGCCGGTCGGCCGCCGCGACACCCCCGGGGCGTGAGGCGGGCTCTGGCGGAGGCCTGGGCGTGGAGCCGCCAATCTTGCCTAGACGGTGGTACAGGCCATCTGGGTTGGTTCGGCTCCCCACGGTCAAGAGGGTGCGCGGGGCAGCTCCACAGGCGCCACCATCCACAACGTGTACCGATTCAGAGGTGCTGGGCGGGAGTGGTACCCGGGTAGCGGCGAGGAGAGGTTCATTCGCCGCTGGTGAGCCGGGCCAGTCGCGGAAGACCCGTCAGGAGATGCAAGGGGCCGAAGGATGGTGGGCGCACCAGGAGTCGAACCTGGGGCCTCTACCGTGTCAGGGTAGCGCTCTAACCACCTGAGCTATGCGCCCGCTTCAGTGGTCGGATTATAGCCACCGGGCTCGGGCCGCCCCGGCGTTGGCTACCCGCGCCTCTACAATCTCAACCTGATGGTAGGTTCTGACGTGGATCTGGAAATTTTGAGGCACAGCGCCGCCCATCTCATGGCTGCCGCCGTGGTGGAGCTGTATCCGGGCGCGGAGTACGCGATCGGGCCGTCGATCGAAGACGGGTTCTACTACGACTTCCTGCTCCCCGGTGGGCAGCGGTTCAGCGATGAGGACCTGCCTCGAATCGAGGGCAAGATGCGCGAGATTCAAGCGCGCCACCCCGCCTATCAGCGCTCGGAACTGTCTCGCGACGAGGCGCTCCAGGCGTTTCGCGACCTGCACCAGCGGTTCAAGGTGGAGCTGATCGAGAGGATTCCCGAGGGTGAGGTGATCAGCTGCTATCGCACGGGGTCATTTTTCGACCTCTGCCGCGGCCCTCATGTCGCCGAGGCCGGGGAGATCCCGGCCTTCGCGCTGCTGCATCCGGCAGGAGCGTATTGGCACGGGGATGAGACCCAGCCGATGCTCCAGCGCATATACGGCACCGCCTGGGGCAGCCAGGCGGACCTGGACCGCTACCTGGAGAACCTGGAGCTGGCAAGGCAGCGTGACCATCGCAAGCTTGGCCGCGAGCTCGACCTCTTCTCCCTCTCGGACGAGCTGGGCCAGGGGCTCATCCTGTGGCATCCCAACGGTGCCACCGTGCGAACCGTGATCGAGGACTACTGGCGGGCGGAGCACAGGAGGCACGGCTACCAGCTGGTCTACACCCCCCACCTGGCCCGGGAGCACCTGTGGGAGCAGAGTGGCCACCTTGGATTCTTCGCCGAGGAGATGTACGGGCCGATGGAGGTCGAGGGGGACCGATATCGGGTGAAGCCGATGAGCTGCCCCTTTCATATCCTGATCTACAAGTCGCGGCAAAGGAGCTACCGGGAACTACCTCTACGGATGGCCGAGCTGGCGTCGGTGTACCGATTCCAGAGGAGCGGCACCCTGCACGGGTTGCTGCGGGTGAGGGGGTTCACTCAGGACGACGCCCATATCTTCTGCACGGAGGAGCAGGCAGAGTCCGAGGTGCTGGGGGTACTCGACCTGGCGGCTGAGATGATGGGTCGGTTTGGCTTCTCCGATCTGGAGGTGGATCTCAGCACCAAGCCCGCCCGAGCTGCCGGCAGCGATCAGATGTGGCAGATGGCGGAGGCGGCACTTGAGCGGGCACTTGGTGCCAAGGGGCTGCCCTTCAAGGTGAGCCCGGGGGAGGGAGCCTTCTACGGCCCCAAGGTCGATGTGCACATCCGCGACGCCATGGGTCGGCGCTGGCAGTGCGCCACCGTGCAGTTCGATTTCAACGAGCCGGAGCGCTTTGAGCTGGAGTACATCGGCGTCGATGGCGCGGCTCACCGGCCGATCATGGTCCATCGCACGATCCTGGGCTCGATGGAGCGCTTCTTCGGAGTCCTGCTGGAGCACTACGCCGGCGCTCTGCCGATCTGGCTCAGCCCGGTCCAGGTGCGCCTTCTGCCCATCACCGACGACCAGCAAGGGTTCTGCCGCAGCTTGGCGGAACAACTTTCGGCCGAGGGATTCCGCGCCGATGTCTACGACCGGCCCGGCCGTACACTCTCTGCCATGGTGCGTGAGGGCCAGCTGGCCAAGATCCCCTACCTGGCGGTTGTGGGGAGGCGTGAGGTGGAGGCGGGCACCGTCGCGCTCAGGGACACCCGAAGCAAGGAGAAGGGCAAGGGCCAGGCGGTGATCACCCCAGCGCAGCTGATTGAGCGGTTGCGCGAGGAGGTGGCGGGATTCTGAGCCGCGCCGATGGCTGCGCTTCGCCCAGCCCCTTACGTGATAGCATCGGCAACTCAAACTCACCGATGAGGAGGGCGCGTCCATAGCGTTTCGCGAGCTACGTATCAATGACCAGATCCGGGTTCCGACACTCCGGCTCTTCGACGACACAACCGACGAGGCAATCGGCATCGTGACCTTGGCGGAGGCGCAGCGGCTGGCCCAAGAGCGAGGGCTGGATCTGGTCGAAGTTGCCCCCCAGGCCCAACCCCCTGTCTGCCGTCTGATGGACTATGGACGCTTCAAGTTTGAGGCGCTCAAGCGGGAGAAGGAGGCTCGGCGGGAGCACAATGCGGTGCGGCTCAAGGAGATGAAGCTCCGGCCCAAGATCAGCGAGCATGACTTCCAAACCAAGTACGGGTACGTCCGCCACTTCCTGGAAGAGGGTGACAAGGTCAAACTCACTATCATGTTCCGTGGCCGCGAGTTGGTGCACCAGGAGATAGGTCGAGCGCTTCTGCAGCGGTTGGCCGAGAACGTCAAGGAAGTGGCCACCGTAGAGCGTCAGCCCCTGTTGGAGGGGCGCAATATGATCATGATTCTGAACCCGCTTCCGCGAAAGCAGGTCAGGGGAGAACCGAAGGAAGATGCCGAAGATCCGAAGTCATAAGGGAACCCAGAAGCGGTTCCGCCTGTCCGGGACGGGCAAGCTGTTGCGTCGCAGCGCCTTCCAGTCCCACCTGCTTGAGCACAAGTCGGCTAAGCGCAAGCGTGGCTACGCCAAGGTCCAGAGTGTCACCTCGGGAGACGCCAAGTCGATCAGGCGCAACGCGCCGTATCTGGGCCACTGACCGGTGGCAAGAGTCAAGCGCGGAGTCACAGCCAGGAAGCGTCACAAGCGGGTGTTGGAGCTCGCCTCTGGGCTAACCGGAACTCATAACCGGCTGTTCAGGCCCGCCAACGAGGCGGTCATGCACTCGCTGGCCTATCAGTACCGCGACCGTCGCAAGCGCAAGGGCGACTTTCGTCGCCTCTGGATCGCACGCATCAACGCGGCAACGCGCCAGCAGGGGATCCCCTACAGCCGGTTCATCGCCGCTCTGGACCAAGCGGGGGTGGAGATCTCGCGCAAGCAGCTAGCGGAGATGGCTGCTCGGGATCCCAATGCCTTCGCCGCGCTGGTGTCCGTGGCGCGGGAGAAAGTCGCCCCGAAGTGACCAGCGACGACCTCCGGGTCCTCGCCGGGCAAGCCCTTGAGGAGATCGCCGGGGCAAGGGACCGCTCCCGCCTAGATGAGCTCAGGCTGCGCTATCTGGCCCGCCACGGCGGCCTGATCACAGCCGCCGCCTCCGAGCTGACGAAGTCGATTGGAACTGATCGAGCGGCGCTCGGGCGGGCTTTCAACGCCGCCAAGACCGCGGTTGCGGATGCCCTGGCCAAGCGCCAGACGGAGCTCGACTCGGAGCTCAGGATGCGCGAGGTGGCGGCCGAGCAGATGGACGTTTCGCATCCCATCTGGCCCCTGGAGCGGGGACACCAGCATCCGGTGCAGCGGACGCTGCGGGAGATCGAGGACGTCTTCCTGAGGCTCGGCTACGCATCTGTGAGCGGTCCCGAGATTGAGGACGACCTCCATAACTTCCAGCTTCTCAACATGCCCCCGGAGCACCCAGCCCGGGACAGCCACGACACCTTCTATCTTGCGGGCGGCTGGAAGGACTGGCTGTATCGCACCCACACGTCGCCAATGCAGATGCGCACCATGCTGGCCGGCGAACCTCCCTTTCGGATCATCGTACCCGGCAAGGTGGCCCGTCGTGACAACCCCGACCCCACTCACAATCCCGTCTTTCACCAGGTCGAGGGGCTCCTGGTCGACCAAGGGGTGACGGTCGCAGATCTCAAGGGCACCCTGGAACACGTGATCCAAGCCCTCTTCGGCAAGGACCGGGGAGTGCGCCTCAGGGCCAGCTTCTTTCCCTACACGGAGCCTTCGATCGAGGCCGACGTCGCCTGTGGGATATGCCTGGGCAAGGGCTGTCGGAGTTGCATGGGCAAGGGCTGGATAGAGATCCTGGGGTCAGGGATGGTCCACCCCACGGTGCTCGCCAACGCCGCCATCGACCCGGAGAGATACAGCGGGTTCGCCTTCGGCATGGGGCCGGACCGAATTGCCGCGCTGCGTTACGGCATCGCCGATGTCCGTGACCTCTACGACAACGACCTGCGCCTGCTGGAGTGCTTTTGAGGTGCGTGTCAGTCACGAGTGGCTAGGCTCAATGGTGGACCTGGACGGGGTATCCCCGAAGGAGGTGGAGCGGCGCCTGACCCTGACGGGCACGGAGGTGGAGCGCACTTTCGAGTTTGCCCACGGTTTGGAGCCGATCGTGATGGGGGAGGTGGTCGACCTGCACCCCCTCAGGGACAGCGACCACCTCAACCTGGCCCTGGTGAGGGATGGCGCCTCCGAGCCGGAGGAGGTGGTCTGTGGCGCCCCCAACCTCTTTTTGGGAGCGCTGGTGCCCTGGGCCCGTCCCGGGACCAGGTTGCCTGGCGGGATGAAGATTGGCCGGCGCCGCATCCGCGGCACGGAGAGCGCCGGCATGCTCTGCGCCCTAGACGAATTGGGTCTGGGTGCGGACCACGAAGGGGTGCTAACCCTGGCTCCGGGAGAGGCGGTCGCCGGCCAGCCTCTGAGTGAGCTCTTTCCAGGTGACACCATCTACGAGCTGGAGATCCTCAGCAACCGGGCAGACTGTCTGTGCCACCTCGGGGTGGCCCGGGAGTTGGCGGCGGCCCTGGGCCGGACCCTTACTGAGCCGGATACTGCAGCGGTGGAGCGGGTGGGTGAGCCCCTGGCGGCATCGGTCAGCGTAGCCATAGAGGCCGATGACCTCTGCTCCTTCTACCTCGCAGAGGGCTTCTCGGAGATCCCGGCCGGGCCCGCTCCTCTGTACGTCCGAAGGCGCCTGATGGCGGTGGGGCAGCGATCCTTGGGGGCGGTGGTTGACCTCGCCAACTACGTGATGTTGGAGGTCGGGCAGCCGCTGCACACCTTCGACCTTGACCGTGTCAGAGGTGGCGACGGGCTGACCAGGGTGGCTGTCAGGCGGGCCCGCGGTGGCGAGCGCATCCTGGCCCTCGATGGCCAGGATCGCCCGCTCGATTCTGGATCCTTGGTCATAGCCGTGAACGGGCGTCCGGCGGCCATCGCTGGCCTGATCGGCTCCCTGGAGTCCGCCGTGCACACGGACACCCGCAATCTGCTGCTCGAGGCGGCCAGTTTCCAGTGGACATCCATTCGTTCAACGTCAAGACGGGCAGGGCTCAGGACCGAAGCGTCGGCCCGCTTCGAGCGTTTCCTGTCCCCCAACTTGGCCCCTCCCGGGGCGGCGCGCTTCGCCCGGTTGCTGCACGACACCATGGGGGTTAGCCCGCGTCCCTCTCCAGTTACGGCGGGGGCGCTGCCCGGTAAGGCCGCGCCCATCCGCACCTCGGCCACAGCCATATCGCGGCTCCTGGGGGTGGACGTGTCCTCGGAAGCGGCTGCCAGAGCGCTCCGTCTTCTTGACTTCAAAGTGGACGGGGCCAACGACGAGATCTCAGCCACGCCCCCCGCAGCGCGCACCGATGTGACGGCGCCGGTAGATGTGACGGAGGAGGTTGGACGCATCCTCGGATACGACAGCCTCCCGGCCACCCTTCCGCCGCTGCGGCGGCCTCAGGAGCAGCCGCGAGTGGCCACCTTCGCCAGGCCCGTCGCAGACCTGATGATGGGCGCCGGCTTCACGGAGTGCGTGACCTTGAGCCTGATGGACCCCACGGCGCCCGCCCCCGTAGCCGGCCTGGGGGACGGCAGGCCGCCGCTTCTCATCGGCAACCCCCTCTCCGCCAGCCTTGGTGGGCTGCGGTATTCGGTCCTTCCCGGGCTGCTGGCGGCCTGCCGCCTGAATCAGTCCCGGGGCCGGGAGCGAATTCGCCTGTTCGAGCGGGGCACGGTGTTCTGGGCGGGGGCCGAGGGCCAGCGCCCAGAGGAGCCGGATCTCCTGGCGATGGTTGATCACAGGGTCGAGTCGGATTCGACAGAGAGCGGCAACAGGTTGCGCCGCCTGATCGCCATCTGCCAGGGACTGGAAGGAGCGCTTGCCACCAAGCACCTCCGATTCACCGCCGCGAAGAGGCCTGGATTGCATCCCGGGCGCACTGCGGAAATCAGCTGCGGCGGAGTGGTGATAGGGGTTGTGGGGGAGCTCGACTCCGGGTCGGTTCGAGATCTGGAGCTCCGCGGCCGGGTGGTGGTGGCCGAGCTCAGGCTCGACGGCTGGCTTCAATTCGCGGGCAGGCGGCCAGTGGCTCCTCGACTGGCCCGGACCCCGGCGCTGGCCCTAGACCTGGCTGTGGCGGTGCCATCTACTGCCGCGCTGGGTCCGGCGCTGGAGCGGATCGCGGATCAGGGGCCGCCGGAGCTGGAATCGGTTGCCGTCCTAGACGAGTACCTCGGGCCTGGCCTGCCCAGCGGAATGAAGGGCTGGACTTTCCGCTTGACCCTGCGCGATCCTTCCCGCACCCTCACGAGCCGGGAGGGAGAGAAGCTGCGGGACCAGGTGCTGCAGGTGCTGCACACGGCGGCTGAAGCGGTCGTGCGCTGAAGCTGGGCACAACCTCCAGGCCCCTCCCAAGATGGCCCAAGCAGCGCGGCTCGGACGCTCGTTCTTCGCCCGGCCGAGCCCGGAAGTCGCTGCCCAACTGATCGGCTGCCTGCTGGTGAGGCGGACTGTCTCAGGTCTCATCAAGGTCGAGATCACAGAGACTGAAGCCTATCTCGGAGAGGATGATCCTGCCTCGCACGCGCGGATGGGGCCGACCGCGCGCAATCAACCGATGTATGGCAGTCCGGGCCACGCATACGTCTACCTCATCTATGGCATGCACCACTGCTTCAACATTGTCACCGGGCCCCGGGGCGACGCGCAGGCTGTCCTGCTTCGCGCGGCGCGCTCTTTGGGCGACCAGGGTCCACGGCTCAATGGGCCGGGGCTGTTGTGTCGCGCACTGGAGATAGACCTCCGTCACAACCGGCTTGACCTGTGCGCACAGCCCGGTTGCGAGATTTGGATCGAACGTCGAGAGCCCAGCCGCATAAGGGGGGTAGATGTCGGCCCCCGGGTTGGGGTCAGGGACCTCAGTCCGATGCGCTTCCTGGCCCGCTACTAAACAGACGCGAAGGGAGCGGACCCCGAAGGGACCCGCTCCCAAATAAGTGCCGGTGCTTTGCACCGAACCCAGCGGATAAGCCGGGTTAAATTCGAACTGTCGAGGTGCCCTTCACCGGGACCCAACCATTGAGGCGGCGCCCTTCAAGGCGACCGTCGAGAAGCGGTCCCGGGGGGCCGCTCACTCCGCCCTAGTGTGCCTCAGAAGTCTCCAGACGGTCCGCAATTCGATCACCTCCGTCTGCATCCGGTAACCTGCCCCCACCATAACACCGGCCCAGTTCAGCCTGTCAAGGGGGCTGGTGAAACTCTCTGTCGTCGCCAGGCCCAGCCGGCTCTCGGCGAAACGCTCTATCCCGCCCCGGCCGGCCGTGGATGAAATCTGAATTGGCTCCATGCCGCTGTCTGGGGACGCCCTGCGCCCAGGGTGGCGTGCGACCGAGGTGGCTCGGCCCTGCCCCTGGGAGTGTTCCCCGGGCAGAGCCGGCCCACCCTGGGCGACTCTGGTCAGGCAGTTCCCTTCAACATCATGTTCCAGTACATGGTCGGTAGGGCGTAGCGCTTGAACATGTTCCTGTCGTACCGCTCCTTCTTGGTGTTGATGAAGGGGAGGGTCGGATGCGGCTCCATGGTGTAGTCGAACTCCGCCAGCAGCAGGTGGTTCCTGGAGGTGGTGAGAGGACAGGAGGCGTAGCCGTCGTACTTGGGCGCCGCCTGGCCTCCGTTCATAACCGCCCGCAGGTTGGCGGCCACGACCGGGGCCTGCTTGCGGACCGCGGCCCCCGTCTTGGAGTTGGGGGAGCTACCACAATCGCCCAGCGAGAAGACATTTGGGTAGCGCACATGCCGCATCGTATTCTTGTCGATCTCGACGTAGCCGAACGGACTCGCCTTGTCCGCCAGGGGAGAGGCCTTGACCCAATCGGGAGCGCTCTGCGGGGGCACGAAATGCATGAGGTCGTAGGTGACCTCCTCCCTGCTCTCGTCGGAGTGGTTGACAATCACCGCGCGGCGGCTCTCCCCGTCCACCTCGACGACCTCGCTGGACTTGTGAACCTCGATGCCGTAGCGGGCGGCCACGGTCTCGAGAACGTCAGAGAAGACCTTGACCCCGAACATGCCCGGAGTGGGCAGGACCAGGACCACTCTGATGTCCCCTAAAACCCCCTGCTGGCGCCAGTAGTCACAGGCCAGGTAGGCGATCTTCTGGGGCGCGCCGGCACACTTTATCGGCCCCGCGGGCATGGTGAACAGCGCGGTGCCCCGGCGCAGGGGGCGGATCAGCTGCCACGTCTTGGGGGCCAGGTCATAGGTGTAGTTGCTGGAGGCGAAGGGGCCATGCACGGCGTCGTTGGCTCCGGGGATCTTGTTCCAATCGAGCTGGATTCCCGGGCACACCACCAGATAGTCGTATTCCACCTCCGACCCGGTGGCCAGGGTTAGGGAATTGTTGTCCGGGTCGAATCCGTCCACGTGGGCCTTGATCCAGGCCGCTCCTTTGGGCATGACCGACGCTTCCGGTCTGGCGCTGGCCCTGACCGGAGCTCTTCCCCCGCCCACCAGGGTCCACAGCGGTTGGTAATAGTGGGTGTCGGAGGGCTCGATGACCGCCACATCCGCCTCCCCTGCCCTTCGCATTCGGGCCGCGACCGAGATCCCGGCGGTGCCTCCGCCGACCACCACAATCTTGTGGTGCAGTCTTTCCGGGGCCATTTGTTTCCCTCCGCAGGCCGTCCGTGAGCCGAGTTGGCGTCAGCTTTCCAATGGCAGACCGACGCGCTCGGCGTTGTTGAAGTCATCGTCGACAAGGGTCACCGAATGGCCGGCCCGATCGAGAAGGCTAGCCGCCACACTGGCCCGGTAGCCGATACCGCAGTGGACGAAGATGTCCCCGCGGGGCACCTCGTCAAGTCGCCCGGGGATCTCCTGGACAGGAATGTTGTGGGATCCTCGGATGTGTCCGGAGGACCATTCGGCGCGCTGGCGAACATCCAGGACCGCGGTCGTCCCGTTGAGCTGTCTGGCCAGGCCGGCAAAGTCGGTCACGGGGTACCCCCTGACCTCCGCTGCGGCCGCGTGGGACGAGAACCCGGCCGGGCTGACCTCGACTCTATCCACCCCGATGCGGGACAGGTCTCTCACCGCCCGCTGCTGTTCGTCCGTCCCCTCCGTGAGGATGGTCAGCGGCTCGTTGGATGGCGCCAACCAGCCCACGTACGTCGAGAAGTAGGCCGAATCCAGTTCGAATCCCAGAGTGCCGGCCAGGTGGCTTGTGGCGAAGCTGCGCCGGGGCCTGGTGTCTATCACCCACGCTCCCGCGGCGATCCTCTGGCGGATCTCCTCGGGGTCCGGCGTGGGCGCGGTCTGGGTGGGATCGAAGGCCTTCGGGCCGACCCGATTGAGCGGTGCCATGCGCTCGTAGTAGGCGGGATAGGGCCCCAGGCCGGAGACGACCCTGGACACGAACTCACTCTCATCTGGAATCTGAGCGGCGAGATTGGCGCGCCGCTCGCTGGCGATGTCGCCGTTGCCACTGGTCGAGGTCCCCGAGGATGCGCAGAAGCTGCCGAACCCGTGGGTGGGGAGCACCCTGGTCTCCTCCGGGAGGTCGCTCATCAGTCGGCGTGCGGAGTGAAACTGATCTCGGGTGAGGCGGTCCGTCAGGTCCGGTGAGATGAGGTCCGTGCGGCCCACGGTTCCGTAGAGAAGTGAGCCACCGCTGAGGACCGCCCGCGGCTGGCCCCCCTCCGAGACGACATACGACATGTGGTTGGGGGTGTGTCCGGGGGTGTGCACAGCGCGCACCACCATCGTCCCGATCTCGAACTCGTCGGAGTCCAAGATGGCTAGCCTCGGAAAGTCGACCGCGTCGCTGGCCGCGACTCCGTACTCTGCCCCCACCGCCCGGGAGAGGGCCAGGCCACCGGTGACGTAGTCGTTGTGGATGTGGGTCTCGAACACGTGCGTGATCGTGACCGCCGCCCGCTTGATCTCGGCCAACATCCTGTCGATGTCCCGCTGGGGGTCCACCACCAGGCCCTTGACTCCGTCGTGGATCAGATAGCTGCGATCGCCGAGTTCAGGGGTTTCCAATACCACAATTTGCACCGCGCAGCTCCTCCTCGGATGGCTCGAAGGAATGGCGCCAGACGTCGATGTTGTCCGGACTTGCGCACATGTTAGTGCGGGTGCCAAGATATTTCAAGAGGGAGCTCGAGGATCCCGCGAATCTGTTCCCCACGGTGACTTCCGCGGGCTGAGTGGACGGTTGCGGCGCGGCGCAAAGGGGTGAGGCGCTTGTCGATTGGTCGGGACATTGGGACAATGCGGACCGTGATCCCATCTGGACCCCGGGCGTGAACGGCCTTCCGGCTCCCAGCCCGGAGGACGCCCGGCGCCTGGACCGAGGTCATCCGCTGCCGCTGTGGGCTCAGCTGACGGCCGACCTCCGGCGCAGGATAGAGCGCCAGGAGTTCGCCTCCAGCTTTCCCACCGAGCTGGACCTGGCCCTGTCCTATCAGGTGAGCCGGCACACCGTGCGGGAGGCGCTGCGCCGCCTGCGGGCGGACGGGCTTGTGGACTCCCGCCGGGGACGCGGCTCCCGGGTTGTGGAACCGCAGTTCCACCAGCCTCTGGGGGCTCTCTACAGTCTGTTCCGCTTTGTGGAGTCCCAGGGGGCCCAGCAGCGCAGCAGGGTGCGCGCCCTGGAACAGGTCACCAATCCGCTGGTGGCGACCTATCTCGGGCTGCCCCCCAGGGCCCCTCTGATCTATCTGGAGAGGCTGCGCCTTGCAGACTCCGACCCCCTGGCCCTGGACAGGGCGTGGGTGCCTGCCGGGATCGGCTGGCCCTTGCTGCGGGCCGACTTCTCCCACTCCGCGCTCTATGACGAGATGGCGGCACTCTGTGGCACCCGCCCGGACAGCGGCCGGGAGGAGATCCGGGCGGTGGTGCCGACCGCCGCGGAGAGAGGCCTATTGCAACTCAGGGCGGGGACCGGAGCCTTCCACATCGAACGTATCGGATACGCCAGTCTGGCCCCGGTCGAGTGGCGCAGCACCCTGATTCGTGCCGACCGCTACAGCTTCGCCGTGGACTGGCTTGGGCAGGCGGGGCTGACCGTTGAGGCTCGAGGGTCCGCCTTGAGGAGCCCGGGAAGGGACTGAAAGGGACCGGGGGGACATCTCCAGGAACGATCCGGGCGGAGGATGCCCATAGCCGCTAAACTCCGGACAACCGGTCAAATGCGAAGGGACTTATGAGATACGGGTTTGCGATAGACCAGGGCACCTGCATCGGCTGCCATGCCTGCACGGTGGCCTGCAAGACCGAGCACCAGGTGCCGGTGGGGCAGTTCCGGACCTGGGTGAAGTACGTCGAGAAGGGCGCCTTCCCCGCGACCCGCCGGGAGTTCTCGGTGATGCGCTGCAACCACTGCACGGACGCCCCCTGCGTGCGCATATGCCCGACCCAAGCCCTCTTCAAGCGCCCGGACGGCGTCGTGGACTTCGACAGTGACCGCTGCATTGGATGCAAGAGCTGCCTGCAGGCCTGTCCCTACGACGCCATCTACATCGATGAGGACACCCACACGGCGGCCAAGTGCAACTTCTGCGCCCATCGGGTGGACCAGGGGATGGAGCCGGCCTGCGTGGTGGTCTGCCCAACGCACTCCATCTGGGTGGGCGACCTCGACGATCCCAAGAGCGGGATCAGCCGTTTGATCGCGGAGAGGCCGACCACGGTCAGGTCTCCCGAGCAGAACACCCACCCCAACGTCTTCTACCTGGGAGCCGACCGGGTGGCGCTGGATCCCCTGGAGGCGCCGGTCGCGGACACCTACATCTACTCGACCCCAGACGCCTCGCGGCGGGCCTTCGCCGCGAGTCAGGACCAGCGGCCGGCAGAGGCCGCCAGGACCACCTTGAACACGGCGCACGCGAGGCCCTGGGGCTGGCGGGTATCTGGCTACCTCTGGACCAAGTCAGTCGCCGCCGGCGCTTTGATGGTCGCCGCCCTGGCCCTGGTGGCGAACGGGATGCGGGGCCCGGAGATCCTCCTGGCCGCTCCGGCCCTGGCGCTCTTCTTCTCCGTGGTGACCGGAGTGCTCCTCTTGTGGGATCTGAAGCGGCCGGAGCGGTTCCTCTACATCTTCTTGAAGGCGAACCCGACATCCTGGCTGGTCTGGGGCACTTTGGCGTTCACCGTCTATTCGGGCTTCTGTGGAATATGGCTCCTGATGGGCGTCCTCTCGTCGCTTGGGGTCCTCGGAGCATCCGGGGCGGGGCTCGCCTTTGGGATCCTGCGCTGGGTGGCCCTTCCCCTGGCCGTGGTGACGGCCGGCTACTCCGCCCTGCTGTTCAATCAGGCTGAGGGTCGCGACCTGTGGCAATCGCCGATCTTCTTCTGGCATCTGCTCGATCAGGCCCTGCTGGCCGGGTCCGGGGCGCTGCTCCTGGTTGGGCTTCTGGCCTCGCAGGCGAGCCGCGAGGTGAGGTTCCTTCTGGTTGTCCTTGTGGTCTCGGCGGCCGTACACCTGTTGCTCTTGACCCTGGAGCATGTGGGCCACCACCCCAGCCGCCAGGCGGCGGTGGCCGCCAAGCTGATGATCCTCGGCCCGTATGCCAGGGAGTTCTGGCTGGGCGCGGTCGCCGTCCCGATCCTGGTGATAGCCCTGGCGAGCGGCGCTCTGCCGGGGGCGGTTGCCGGGCTGGCGGCTCTGGCAGGCCTACTCGTCCAGCCCGGCCTGATCGCCTACGAGACAGCTTTCGTCAGAGCCGGGCAGGATGTTCCGCTCTCATAGGTACTGGAGGGTGCATGACCTCTAACAGCAACTTGGAAGCCCCGAGCGGCAGGGTCGACCTCCCCGGGCAGCGCAGCCATGAGCATCTGAGCAACTTCCCGCCCCCCGACACCTGGGACGATCACATGGAGCTTGACGCCAGGGCCCATCCCCGGCGGGTCGAGCACCACTACACGCTGGTCCCGACCACCTGCTTCAACTGCGAGAGCGGGTGTGGCCTGCTGGCCTATGTGGACCAGGAGGACCTATCGATCAGGAAGCTGGAGGGGAATCCCGCGCACCCCGGGTCGCGGGGGAGGAACTGCGCCAAGGGCCCCGCCACCGTGAACCAGCTGGATGACCCGGAGCGGATCCTGCATCCCCAGCGCAGGGTGGGGCCGCGCGGGGGTGGGCAGTGGGAGCAGGTGTCCTGGGATGACGCCCTGGACGACATCGCGCAGCGGATACGCCGGGCCATTGTGGAGGACCGCCGGCGGGAGGTGATGTACCACGTGGGCCGCCCGGGAGAGGATGGGTTTGCGGAGCGCTTCCTGATGGCCTGGGGGGTCGACGGGCACAACAGCCACACCAACATCTGCTCCGCAGGCGCTCGGCTCGGTATGACTCTCTGGGCCGGATACGACCGTCCCTCGCCGGACTACGCCAATGCCAAGGTGATCCTGCTGCTCTCCAGCCACCTGGAGACCGGCCACTACTTCAATCCTCACGCGCAGCGGATCATGGAGGCTCGCCAGGCGGGCGCCAGGCTGGCCGTGATCGATCCGAGACTGTCCAACACCGCCGCCAAGGCCGACTTGTGGATGTCGCCTTGGCCGGGCAGCGAAGCCGCGATCCTGCTGGCCGTGGCCTCTTACCTATTGCGCACGGGCCGGGTGGACCGCGCCTTCATGCGCCGGTGGCTCAACTGGGAGACCTACCTGAAGGAGCTCCACCCGGATCTGCCAGCGACGTTCGAGGCTTTCTTGGAAGCCCTAGAGGCCGACTACTCCAGCTTCACGTTCGAGTTTGCGGCCGAGGAGGCGCAGATCCCGGTCGAGGAGGTGGAACGGCTGGCGGAGCTGGTCGCCAACTGCGAACACCGCCTGGCCGCCCATGTGTGGCGCTCCGCCTGCGCCGGCAACTACGGCGGCTGGCAGGTGGCGCGCTGCCTCTGGCTGGTGCTGGTGTTGACCGGCTCCGTCGGCACCAAGGGAGGGACTAGCCCCAACGGATGGGACAAGTTCATACCCCACGGACCCAATATGCCTCCCCCGGTCCAGGAGTGGAACGAGCTGACCTGGCCTCGGGAGTACCCGGTCTCCACCAACGAGATGTCCTTCCTGCTGCCACACCTGCTGAAGGACGGCCGGGGCCGTCTGGAGGTCTACTTCAGCCGGGTGTACAACCCGGTCTGGACCAACCCGGACGGATTCAGCTGGATGGAGGCGCTGACCGACGAGAGCCTGGTCGGATGCCATGTGGCCCTCACCCCCACCTGGTCGGAGACGGCCCAGTTCGCGGACTACGTCCTGCCCATGGGCCATTCCGCGGAGCGCCACGACACCCAGTCCTACGAGACCCACGCCGGGAGGTGGCTGTCGTTTCGGCAGCCGGTGCGAAGGGTCGCCATGGAACGGCGGGGAGATGCCGTCAACGACTCCAGGGACGCCAACCCCGGAGAGGTGTGGGAGGAGAACGAGTTCTGGTTCGAGCTCTCCTGGCGCATCGATCCGGACGGGGCGCTGGGGATCCGCAGGTACTTCGAGTCCCCCTACCGAGAAGGCGAGAAGATCACGGTCGACGACTACTACCGCTGGGTCTTCGAGAACGAGGTCCCGGGCCTGCCCGAGAAGGCGGCCCGGGAGGGGCTGACCCCGCTTGCCTACATGCGCAAATACGGAGCGGTCGAGCTGGCGACTGAGCAGTATCGCCTCGACGAGCGGCGGATCGAGGATTCCGAGCGGGTGGGGTTCGCCCCGGATGAGATGGGGGTTTTGCGGCGGCCGGTCAGCGACAGCGAGGCGGCCCCGCTGGTCGGCGAGGCGGGGTCCCTGGGGGTGGTCCATGACGACGGCTCGGTGACCCAGGGTTGGCTCACCCCGTCCCGCAAGCTGGAGATCTACTCGACCGCGATGAAGGACTTTGGGTTCGGCACTCAGGCGGTCCCGGGCTACATCGAGTCGCACGTGTCCCGGCGCCGGATCGATGAGCGGGCTGGGGAGCTGGTGCTGGTGCCGACATTCCGCTTGCCGACTCTGATCCACACCCGCTCCGGCAACGCCAAGTACCTCAACGAGATCTCCAACAGCCATCCTCTGTGGCTGAACTCCCTCGACGCCGAGAGGCACCAGGTGAAGACCGGCGACATGGTGCGGATCTCGACTGCGATCGGGCACTTCGTCTGTCGGGTCTGGGCCACGGAGGCGATCCGGCCCGGCGTCTGCGCCCTCTCCCACCACATGGGCCGGTGGCGCCTCCACGACGGCGAGGGCAGCAGGTGGGTGTCGGGGCCGGTGGAGCTCTTGAGGCCGAGCAAGAGCGGATGGCTCTTGCGCTACCGCGGTGGCATAGCCCCGTTCAGGTCGTCCGACCCGGACAGCCAGCGCATCTGGTGGGATGACCCGGGCGTGCATCAGAATCTGGCCTTTCCCGTGCAACCTGACCCCTGGTCGGGGATGCACTGCTGGTTGCAGAAGGTCCGCCTCGAGAGGGCCAGGCCCGGAGACCAATATGGGGATGTCTTCGTGGACACGCAGAGGAGCCGTCAGGTGTACCGGGAGTGGCTAGCACTGGCCAAGCCCCGGCTTGGGCCACAGGGCCAGCGCAGGCCCGAGTTCCTCATGCGCCCGGTCAAGCCCACTCGGTCCGCCTACCGGGTCGGCGGTCGCGAGGACGGCCAGACCACCGCATAGGAGCTTCGGACCGGGCAGGAGCCATGGTGCGATACGCTCTCAGCCAAGATGAGCGAAGTCGAATCTCCCACCGCCGCCTCGGAGCTTCTGCTGGGGGTGGTTGACTGCGTGAATCGGGTGCGGCTGGAGGCACGCCTGAACACCGGCAGTCCGCTGCGGATCAAGTTCGGCGTGGATCCCAGTGCGCCCGACATTCACCTGGGACACACGGTGCCGATGCGGCTGCTGCGGCGCTGGCAGAGAATGGGCCACCTGCCGGTCCTGGTCATCGGCGACTACACAGCCCGGATCGGAGACCCCACCGGTCGCTCTGACACCCGCCCTCAGCTGGGCCAGGAGCAGGTGGAGAGCAATGCCAAGACGTATCTGGACCAGCTCTTCAAGGTTGTCGACAGTAGCAGGGTCGAGGTCAGGCACCAGAGCGAGTGGTTTGACTCGTTCTCCCTCGACCGGATGCTATCCCTGGCCCGGACCGCCACCGTGGCCCAGCTGCTGCAGCGGGCCGACTTCGAGCAGCGCATGCGAGCCGAGCAGCCCATAGGGGTGCACGAGCTCTTCTACCCCCTACTCCAGGGGTACGACTCGGTGGCGGTCCGGGCGGATGTGGAGCTGGGCGGGACAGATCAGCTGTTCAACCTCCTGTGTGGGAGGGAGGTCCAGGTCGCCTACAACCAGCCCGCCCAGGACATCATCACTGTGCCGCTGCTGGTCGGACTGGACGGGGAGCGGAAGATGAGCAAGTCGCTGGGCAACGCGGTGGCCGTGGCGGACCCTCCGGGGCAGCAGTTCGGCCAGCTGATGTCGCTGCCAGACAGGCTCGTGCTGCCCTACCTTGAGCTGCTCACCGACGTCACCAAGGAGGAGCTGGCCCGAGTTCGCCAGGGACTTCAGGATGGGACGATACACCCGAGGGCGCTCAAGGCCGAAATGGCTGAGACGGTCGTGGCTCAGTTCCACGGGAAGGCGGCGGCCCGCGCGGCCTCGCTTGAGTTCGACCGGATATTTCGAGACCATCAGCTCCCCGCGGAGATGGAGGAGGTGGCGGTTGGGGAGGGGCCCCAGGATGTGCGCGACCTGCTGCTCAAGGCAGGGCTTGCCACCTCGCGAAGTGAGGCAGCGCGGCTTGTCACCCAGGGTGGAGTGCGCCTTGACGGGGTCCGAGTTTCGGGCTGGCAGGACCCGGTGGCCGTATCCGACGGAGCCGTGATCCGCGTCGGACCGAGGCGGATGAAGCGGCTGCGGGCGTCCTGAGCGGGACCATACCCACGCCTGGGACCCGGGAGCGCTGGTGCTACGCTCTTGGCGGCGGCGCTAGACTAGGTGGGAATATATGTTCTTAGCAGATGGGCATCTCCCACCGGCATTTTGGAAGCGGAGGTAGACGGTGTCTGGGCACTCCAAGTGGGCGGGGATAAAGCACAAGAAGGCGGTTGTCGACGCGCGCAAGGGGCAGACCTTCACCAAGGTCGCCAGCGAGATCACGGTGGCGGCCAGGGAGGGCGGGGGGGCCGACCCCAATGGCAACTTCCGGCTCCGCCTCGCCATTCAGAAGGCGCGCGAGGTCAACATGCCCGCCGACAACATCGAGCGGGCGATCAAACGGGGCACGGGCGAGCTCCAGGGAGCCGCGATCGAGGAGATCCGCTATGAGGGCTACGGCCCGGGTGGCGTCGCGATCCTGGTCGACGCCCTGACTGACAATCGCAACCGCACGGTCGCTGGCATTCGCAATCTGTTCGCTCGTTCGGGCGGTAGCCTGGGGGAGGCCAACTCGGTCGGTTGGATGTTCAACCGCACCGGCCTCATCATGATCAACCCGGCCGGCAAGGACGCCGAGGCGCTGGCCCTGGAGGCGATAGAGCTCGGTGCGGACGATGTTCAGGTGGAGGAGACAGGGGTGGAGGTCTATGTCGCCCCGGAGCGGCTCGAGGGGTTGCGGCAGGGGCTGATCGATGCCGGCTATGACGTCGAACGCGCGGACGTGACCATGGTCCCCACCAATCAGGTTGAGGTCGACGAGAAGCATGCGTCCGCGGTGGTGAGACTTCTGGAGGCGCTTGAGGAGCATGACGACGTCAGGGAGGTGCACTGCAACGCGGTGCTGCCTGACGAGGTGTTGGCAGAGGTCTGACGGCCGGACCGCGACTTGGACTCTGAAGGGGGTTAGGCTTGCTCGTCTTGGGGGTGGACCCCGGCCTCGCGCTCACCGGCTGGGCACTGGTCGAAGGCGACCGGGGACGGCTGCGCCTGACCGAGGCGGGGTACTGGCGCACACCGGCCGGCGCAGAGCAGGGGGCGAGATTGGTCCAGCTTTGGGACAGGATGGGTGAGCTGCTGGCGGCCCGGTCCCCCACCGCCGTCTCCATGGAGCGGTTGTTCTTCAGTCGCAACACATCCACGGCCATGGCCGTGAGTCAGGCGCGCGGGGTCTTGGTATGTGCGGTCGCCAAGGCCGGAGTGCCACTCGCGGAGTACACACCGGCGGAGGTGAAGCAGGCGGTCACCGGCAGCGGCTCCGCTGACAAACGCCAGATCGCGAGAATGGTTCGGATGATCCTCGGCACCGCGGTGCCCCAGGGCCCGGACGACCTGACCGACGCCTGCGCCGTGGGCATCTGCCACCAGCACGCCGCCAGCCTGCGCCAGGCGGTCGCCGGGGCCCGGGCTTGATCGCCTCCCTAAAGGGCAGGGTGACCCGCGTCGAGGAGGACTCCGTGGTCGTGGAGGTGCTCGGCGTCGGCTACCAAGTCCATGTCCACCAGCGCAATCTGGCCATGCTGCAGGCGGAACGGGATGAGGTCCTGCTGCAGGTCCACACCACCGTGCGCGAGGACGACATCTCCTTGTACGGATTCCTCTCCTTGGAGGAGCTGGCCTTGTTCCGGCACCTGCTGGCAGTGGAGCGGATCGGCCCCAAGGCCGCACTGGCGATACTGTCGCGGTCGGAATGGAGGGCACTGGTGGAGGCCATCACCAACGAGGACTTCGACCTGCTGGCAGCCGCACCCGGGATCGGGCCCAAGACCGCGCGCCGGATCGTCTTGGAGTTGAAGGGCAAGCTGGAGCCACTGGCGGGAGCGACGCCGCGTTCAGCTCCCGCGCCCGCTGGAGCCGTGGCGGAGCGCGGGGTCGAGGCGCTGGTGGCTCTGGGCTTCGGCCAGGGCGAAGCCAGGCGGGCCGTGGCCGAATCGGTGGGGGAGGCCGACCCTGAACAGGCCCCGGAGCGGACGGTCGAGGCGGTGGTCAGGGACGCCCTTCGGCGGCTCGGACGTTCCGCGGGAGGGGCCAGGGTTTGATCGACTCGGAGGAGGTCCTGCTGCCACGGGCTGCTCGCGATGAGCCCGAGCTGGACCGTCAGCTGCGGCCGCGGCGGCTTGGAGAGTTCGTGGGCCAGGCCCAGGTGAAGGATCAGCTGGAGATCCTCATGCAGGCGGCCCGCATGCGCCAGGAGCCGGTGGAACATCTGCTGCTCTGCGGGCCCCCCGGGCTTGGCAAGACGACCTTGGCCAACATCGTCGCCTTGGAGATGGGCGTCAACCTGCGCGTCACCAGCGGCCCTGCGATCGAGTTTCAGGGGGCTCTCGCCAGTTTGCTGACCAGCCTCTCCGACGGCGACATCCTGTTCATCGACGAGGTGCACCGGCTGCAGCGAGCGGTGGAGGAGAGCCTCTACCCCGCCATGGAGGAGTTTGCCTTCGACTTCGTCTCGGGCAAGGGAGCCGGGGCCCAGACCATAAGGTTGGCGCTCCAGCGCTTCACCGTCATCGGAGCGACGACCAGGGAGGGGATGCTGTCGGCGCCGTTGCGGGACCGCTTCGGGGCCACCTTCCGCCTCGAGTTCTACCATCCGGATGAGTTGCGGACGATCGTCGCCAGATCGGCTCGGTTGCTGGACGTCGAACTTGACCAAGGGTCGTTGGACCTTATCTCTTCACGATCCCGTGGAACCCCACGGGTTGCCAACCGGCTGTTGCGCAGGGTCAGGGACTACTGCATGGTCAAGGGCGATGGGCGGATCTCCGAGGGAATCGCCAGGGACGCCCTGAACCTGTTGGAGGTGGATGAGATCGGGCTCGGGACCGCCGATCGCCGGCTTCTCTCCCTGATCTGCGACCAGTTCCAGGGCGGGCCGGTTGGACTCAGCACGCTGGGGGCCGCTCTTGCTGAGGAGCCCCACACCTTGGAGGAGGTTGTGGAGCCGTATCTCATCCAGCTGGGGATGCTGAAGCGCACCCCTCGTGGGAGGGTCGCAACCCTGGGGGCGTATCGCCACTTGGGGATCGATCCACCGGAGGAAGTTGGAGAGACGTCCCTGGAGGTGATGGGGGAGCTCTTTGGCGGAGTCGAGTAGCACGGGCCCCTCCTCTCTGGAGAACTACGACTACGAGCTCCCCGACTCAGCCGTCGCCCAGCGGCCCCTACCAAGACGGGATGCAAGTCGGCTGCTGGTGCTGGGAGAGGGCGGGACCCTTGTTGACCAGGGTGTGGGAGCCTTTCCGAGCCTTCTCTGCGAGGGGGACTGCCTGGTCGTCAATGACACCAGAGTCAGGGCGGCCAGGCTGCGGGGTCGGGCGGGTGGACGTGAAGCCGAAGTGCTGCTGGTGCGCGATCTACAGGACGGTCGCCACCTGGCACTGGTGCGCCCGGGGCGCTCTCTGCGAATCGGCCGGGAGGCCAGCGGGTCGGGCTGGAGGGCCAGGGTGGTCGGGCTGTGGGAAGAGCACCCTGGAGGCAGGGTCGTGGAGGTAGAGACCGACCCGGGCCTGGAGCTCGAGGAGCTTGCCGAGATGCCCATCCCTCCTTATGTTCGGGAGCCGCTTGCGGATCGCGATCGCTACCAGACCGTCTATTCGACCGGGGCGCCACGATCCGCCGCCGCTCCCACGGCCGGGCTGCACCTGACCGAGCGTCTCCTGGCCCAGCTCGAGGGTGGCGGTGTTCGCGTCCTCAGGATTCAGCTGGAGATCGGGCTGGCCACTTTCGTCCCTATTCGCGTTCCCGACATCGAGGACCATGTGATGCACAGGGAGTTGTTCGAGGTGCCCGAGGAGACGGCGCTGGCGATATCTGGGACCCGCGCTGCGGGAGGGCGTGTGGTCGCGGTCGGGACGACCGTGGTGAGGTGCCTGGAGTCCGCCGTCGGCTCGAACGGGGACGTCCTGGCCGGCCAGGGGGAGACCGACCTCTACATCAAGCCCGGTTTCCAGTTCCAGGCGGTCGACGGCCTGCTCACCAATTTCCACCAGCCGCGCTCGTCGCTGCTGGTGATGGTCAGCGCCTTCTTCGGGCACCAGACGGTGGTGGACGCCTACCAACACGCGCTTGAGCGTGGCTACCGCTTTCTCAGCTTCGGCGACTGCATGTTCGGCTGGCGATCGACGTGAGTTCCCACTTCACAGTGACAGCCCGGGACGGCGGTGCCCGGCGGGGCTTCCTGATCACCGCCAGCGGGCGAGTGGAGACGCCGGCCTTCATGCCGGTCGGCACCCACGGCACGGTCAAGGCCTGTGACCCTGACGAGGTCGCCGCCAGTGGCGCGGACATGTTGCTGGCCAACTTCTACCACCTGAGCCTGCGCCCGGGGTTGGACCTGATCGAGGAGCTTGGGGGTCTGCACCGCTTCATGGGCTGGCCGCATTCGATCCTGACCGACAGTGGTGGATATCAGACCGTGAGCTTGGCGCGGCTCCTTGAGTTCGATGACGAAGGCGTCGATTTCCGGTCGCCGTACGACGGCCGCAGGGTGCGGATGACGCCTGAGCTAGTGGTCCAGGGACAGGTTCGCATCGGCGTGGACGTTGCCATGGCGCTGGACCACCCGAGCGCGTTCGGAGCCTCGGAGGCGCAAATCACGCAGGCCACCCGACGCACCAATCTCTGGGCCGCGCGGTGCCGTCAGGTGGAGGCCGGATCGACGCTGGTCTTCGGGATAGTCCAGGGAGGGTTCGCGGCTATGTCCCGCCATGAGGCCGCGGCCACCATCTCGGGCATGGGTTTTGACGGGATTGCCCTGGGCGGGCTTGTCCTCGGCGAGCCCGCACCGGTCCGGCGCCGGGCCATCGACGCCTGCGTCGAGGTGCTCCCTGCGGACTTGCCGCGGTACCTGATGGGCTTGGGCAGCGACCTGGAGATCCTCGACGCCGTGGAGCAGGGGATCGACCTATTCGACTGCGTGCTCCCGACCCGGTTGGCCCGCACTGGGACGGCGATGGTGCGCGAGGGCCGCCTGGTCCTCCGCCGCAGCGCCTACCGCGACGACCCGCGGCCCCTGGAGCCCGGCTGTGACTGTCCATGCTGTCGGAGGTTCTCAAGGGCCTATCTGCGGCACCTGCACCAGGCCGGGGAGATCCTGGGGCACCGCCTGGTGAGCCTGCACAACCTCCACCACCTGGGCCAGCTGATGGCGGACGTGCGCCGCGCGATTGAGGTCGGTTCACTTCGGGCTCTGATCATCAGCCGGCGCCAGAAAATGGCCGTGCGGGACCGTGCGCCGGAGGCAAATTTTGGGTCTCGGGCCCAGGAGCCCTAAAATCAGGGCTCCTTGATGCTCTCATTGATTTCCCCGGAGGCGGCTGACAGATGATCCGGATCAACCGGTGGTGGCTGGCCCTGGTCGTGGTGCTGGTCCTGGGGGCGATCGTGGTCGACGGTTACGCTCAGATCTACAACGTGGCGGTTCGCCACAAGAGCATCACGGCAAGCTACCCGAGCGGCAAGGAGCCGACCCTGTTCGGGACGCCGATCTACATCCACAAGGGGCTCGACCTCTCCGGGGGAACCTCCCTGCTGCTGGCGATCTGCCAGGGCCCGGACAACCCACCGGGCATAGGCTGTCGCACCGGCCTTCCCAAGGGTAAGACCATGGCGGAGGCGCAGTCCGCGAGCCTCACCATCCTCGGCAAGAGGGTGAACGCCCTGGGGGTTGCCGACACTCAGGTCCAGGCTCAGGGTGACAATGAGATCCTGGTCACCCTGCCCGGGGTCGGAATCAGCCAGGCGCTGAAGACCATCGGGCAGACCGCCCAGCTTCACTTCGCGGTGGCAGTGGCGGGCAAACCGACCGTCAATGGGTCGCCGGGGACGTGCACGACCCAGACCTGCATCGACCAGGATCAGCTGGTGCCCAGCGACTGCTTCCCGGCCGGGCACGCGAAGGCCAGTTGCCAGTTCAACAACCCGACCTACTACCCGGTCTCCTCGACTGGCACCTATTACCACTGGAAGATCATCAAGAACCTCCCCTCTTCGGATGTGACCAATGCCTCCGTGGGCGAGAACCCCGGGGGTGGCTACGCGGTGGACATAACCTTCAACTCCCAGGGCAGCGCGGTTTGGAGCCAGGTGACCACCAAGGCCTGTGAGCAGAACCCGGGCTGCAGCACCTCTGGCTCCGGGGGCACCAGCTCAGGCGCCCCCCCGACCGCCCAGGTGGCGATCTTCTTGGACAACCAGGTGCTGACGGCGCCGGTGGTGGACGGGCCCAGCAGCAATCAGACGGAGATCACGGGGAACTTCACCTACAACTCCGCACAGCAGCTGGTGGACGACATCAACGCTGGTTCCCTGCCGGCCCAGATCGGGGTGCTGCAGTCTACGACCGTCTCCTCCAGTCTGGGCAAGCAGTCGGTGACCCAGAGCCTGCAGGCGGGGGCCCTGGGGTTGATCCTGGTCATCCTGTTCATGCTGCTGTACTACCGTTTCCCGGGCGTGCTGGCCAGCATCGCCCTCATCTTCTACGCCCTGATCGTGCTCGCGATCTACCAGCTGATCCCGGTGGTGATCACGCTGCCAGGGCTGGCCGGCTTCATCCTGTCGGTGGGCATGGCCGTCGATGCCAACGTGCTCATCTTCGAAAGAACCAAGGAGGAGCTGCGCGCGGGAAGGCCCCAGGAGCTTGCCGTGGAGTACGGATTCCGGCGCGCCTGGCCCGCCATTCGGGACTCCAACATCGCGACCATGATCACCTGCACCATCTTGTTCTTCTTCGGTGCCTCCGATGTGCAGGGATTCGCCCTCACCCTGTTCATCGGGGTGGCGGTCAGCATGTTCTCGGCGATCGTGATCACCCACTCGCTGCTGCACTACGTGGGGCGCTGGTTCGAATTCGCGCGCCGGCCCACGCTGTACACCAGGATCCTGCCGGGGGAGCGGCTGGCCCAGGAATTCCGATCAGGGCGCCGCTTCGATGTGATCAGCCACCGCAACTGGTACTTCGCGGCGTCCTTGATCGTCATCGTGCCGGGGATCATCACCATCATGGTCGCCGGTTTCAACCTGGGCATCGACTTCACGGGCGGCGACACCGTGGCGGTGCAGCTGCGCCAACCCACCACCGCGGCCCAGGTCCTGAAGGTGGTCAACGACGTGGCTCCCAAGGCGCACGCACAGGTTCTGGCTGAGGCTGACCACTACTACGACGTGCAGACGGAGCCGATTACGGCGGGCCAGCTGTCGACCATCAACCAGAGTTTGGACACCCACTTCGGGATCACCAAGAGCAAGTCGGGAGGGCTGAATCTCAACGAGAGCACGGTCGGCCCCACGATCGCCAGCAGCCTGGTCGTGAGCTCGGTGTTCCTGGTGATCGTCTCGGCCCTCTTGATATCTCTGTATCTTGGGTTCCGGTTCTCCAAGACCCTGATCAGCGCCCGCCGGTTCGCCATCGCGGCCATGGTGGCGTTGCTCCACGATGTGTTCGTCCTGGTGGGGCTGTGGGCGATCCTCGGCCACTTCAGCCAACTTGGTCAGGTGAACTCCCTATTCGTGAGCGCCGTGCTCACGGTGGTCGGCTTCTCCGTCCACGACACCATCGTGGTCTTCGACAGGATCAGGGAGAATCTGCGCCTCCAGGGGTCTCGGATGAGTTTCGACCAGGTGGTCAACCTCTCCATCGCCCAGACGATGACCAGATCCCTGAACACGTCGCTGACGGTCATCTTCGTGTTGCTGACCCTGGTGCTGTTGGGCGGCGCGTCCATCCAGGGGTTCGCCCTGGCGCTGCTGCTGGGGATCGCCTCAGGAACGTATTCCTCGATATTCAACGCAGCGGCTTTGCTCACCGCCTGGCGGCACATGGACCCTCGCCCCGCGGTGAGACGAGGCGGAGGCGCTGGGTCGGTCGCCGCCGCCCCGGCACGCCGCTGAAGTCGTCCTGGGGGCTAGAATTCCGGCCTGCAGGGGGCCAGAGTATCTCGCCTGAAGAGGGAAACGCGACCCCGCTCCCGGTCCGAGGTTGATATAGCATGCCCAAGCAGGCTCCGGAAGTGTTGGTGCGGGATTTGGTGGCCTTCGCCCTGGAGGCGAAGGGGATTTCCCTTATTCGGGTTTCCTGGCACCAAGACAAGCGCGGCGCGGTGCTCCGGATAACGGTGGACCGGCCCGGTGGGATCTCGATCGAAGAGTGCGGGCTGGCCAGCCAGGTGGTGTCTTCGATCCTGGACCAGCATGAGGAGCTGTTCCCGCCCGCCTACAGCCTGGAGGTTTCCTCACCCGGCGCCGAACGGGACCTGGCGACCGACGACGACTACCGGGCGGCGCTGGGACGGCGGGTCCGCCTGCACCTGACAGCAGTTGACAGCGAGCAGGTGCTGGAAGGGCGCCTGGTCTTTGTTTCGGAAGAGGAGTTGGGCCTGGAGACAAGGAGGGGCCGCTCCGGACGGCTCGTGGAATCCGCCGTTGAGCGGGCGCAGGTGCTCCGCGCCAGGGTTGTGGTGGACCTTTGATCCGGCGCAGTCCCGAGGGGGGCGTGGAGATACCGTGGGCTGACGCTCTCCAGCAGGTTCAGGATGAGGTGGGCCTGTCCCAGGACATCCTGCTTGAGGTCGTGGCCGACTCCATCCGGCAGGCGTGGATGGAGGAGGAGGGTCTGCAGACCCAGGTGAGGGTCGAGCTGGACCAGCTCACCGGCAGGTTGATGCTGGCCGTGACAGATCCGGAGAGTGGGCGGGACCTCGACACCGTGCCGGACTTGGCTCCCGCCGACGCCGGGCCGAGGGCGGACCCCCTCGAGCCCACCCTCACAGAGCTTCCGCAGGAGGTCTCCCGGCGGGCCGCCCGGCTCGCCAGAGCTCGCCTGGGAAAGTGGATCAGGGAGGTGCGGGAGCGGCAGCTGCAGGGGCAGGCTGAGGAGCACCGGGGGCAGCTGGCGGACGCCATAGTTGAGCGCCTGGACCAGGGCACCTGGTATCTCAGAAGTGGGTCCCTGCTGGCTGTCCTGGCTCCTCTCGAACAGATTCCGGGGGAGCGGCTTCGGCGCGGCCAGCATCTTAAGGTGGTGCTGATGGAGTCGCGGCGGGCGGGGCATGGGGAGTACGTCCAGGTGAGGGCCTCGCGAACCAGCCCGCTGCTCCTGCGGCGGCTGATGGAAGCGGAGGTTCCAGAGCTCACTGACGGCACCCTGGTCGTCCGGGCGGTGGCGCGGGAGCCCGGCGATCGGGCCAAGGTCGCAGTCGAGTCGCAGCGCCCTGAGATTGACGCTAAGGGAGCGTGCATAGGACTCCGGGGGGTGCGGATCAGGGCGGTCGTGGGCCAGCTGGGGGGGGAGAAGGTCGACGTCCTGGAGTGGTCCGGGGATCCGGCGACCCTGGTGGCGCGGGCCCTCGCTCCGGCCCCGGTCAAGGCGGTGACGATCGACGAGGAGGCTCACCGGGCGACCGTCATGGTCGATCCCGATGTGCTCTCGCTCGCGATTGGGAAGGAGGGCCAGAACGCCAGGCTCGCCGCCCGTCTCACCGGGTGGAGGATAGACATCCGCCCAGCTGAGCGGATGGGGCTGGCGGTTGCCCCCTGAAGTGGGGGGCGGACATGCGCCCTGGCGAACCTGTGTCGGCTGCCGGCAGAGGCGGCCGCAGGCTGCCCTGATCCGCTTTCATGGGACTGACCACGGGATTGATTGCGACCTGCCAGGGCCGAGGTCGCTAGGACGCGGCGCCTACTTGTGTGCCAACATTGAGTGCTGGGAGCTCGCCGTGAGGCGGCGCTCGTTTCAGCGCTCACTGCGCTCCGACAACGCAGCACCCGATCAGGGCTCCCCACCCGCGGCCCTGGTCGGTATGATTGCCAATTCACCAAGGGGCAGGACGCGCGACGATTGCGCTGAGGAGGAACCCAGATAGCCAAGACCAAGCAGATCGAACTGCCCCAGAACCTGACCGTGAAGTCCTTCGCCGACGCGCTGGGGGTGTCGCCGGCCGAGGTTTCCAAGATCCTGCTGCAGCACCGGATTCTGGCGACCATCAATCAATCGCTGGATTTGGGCACGGCCAGACTGGTGGCGCAGCAGCTGGAAGTAGACATCTTGGCACCGGAGGAGGCCGCCCAACCCTTGGTGGAGCGGTTCTCAGACCGTGACCAGTTCAGGGCAGACTCGGCGGCTGGGCAGCTCCAGCCGCGGCCGCCGGTGGTCACCGTCCTGGGGCATGTCGACCACGGCAAGACGAGTCTGCTTGACTCCATCCGCCACACCAGTGTGGCGAGTGGCGAGGCGGGCGGGATTACTCAGAGCATCGGCGCCTCCGTGGTGACCAGGGATGGTCGTCGGATCACCTTCATCGACACCCCTGGCCATGAAGCATTCACAGCGATGCGGGCGAGAGGTGCCAACATCACCGACCTGGCGGTGCTGGTAGTGGCGGCCAACGATGGGGTGATGCCCCAGACGGTTGAGGCGATCCAGCATGTGCAGAACGCCAGAGTGCCGATCCTTGTCGCGATCAACAAGGTCGACGTGGAGGACGCCAATCCGGACCGGGTCAAGCAACAGCTGGCCGAGCGCGGCGTGGTTGTGGAGGACTTCGGAGGCGACGTGGTGGCGGTGCCGGTGTCAGCCAAGACCGGGGAGGGCATCGACCACCTGCTGGAGATGATCCTGCTGGTCACGGACCTGCATGAGCCCCGGGCCAACCCCAACCGTCCGGCTGAGGCCACGATCATCGATTCCCGGGTCGATCGCGGGAGAGGGCCGGTTGCCGCCGTCCTCGTGCAGGAGGGCACGTTACGGCTGCAGGACCACTTTGTGGTGGGTCCCGTAGCGGGAAGGGTCAGGGCCCTGGTCGATGACCGTGGGGCCCGGGTTGACAGCTGCGGACCGGGCCTTCCAGTGCAGGTGGTGGGCCTTCCTGAGGTGGTCACCGCCGGCGATCGACTTGAGGTGGTCGCCTCCGAGAAGGAGGCCAGAACGCGAGCGCAGGCAGTGCAGCTGGCCCAGAGGGCGGGGCGGGGAGAGGTGCCCAAGGTCAGCCTCGCGGAGCTGAGCCGTCAGAGTGATCAGGGCGTTCGCGACCTCGACTTGGTTGTCAAGGCCGACACCCAGGGTGCTCTCGAGGCCCTGAGGGGGGCCCTGCTGCGGTTCGCGGACCCGCTCGTCCGCCTGCGACTCGTCTACGAGGGGGTCGGCCCCATCACCGTGGCCGACGTCGACCTGGCGGCGGCCGCCAACGCCATCGTGATCGGGTTCAACATCCGCCCTGACGCCAACGCCAGGGCTGCGGCGGATAACCAGGGCATCGACGTCCGCACCTACGACGTGGTCTATCAGATCACAGAGGACATCGAGAAGGCCATCCGAGGACTCCACGAGCCGACTTTTGAGGAGGTATTCGAAGGTCGAGCTGAGGTCAAGGCCCGCATCCGGGTTCCCCGCAGCGGGATCATCGCGGGGTGCCAGGTCTCCGACGGCAAGATAACCAGGGGATCGGCGATCGTGGTGCTCAGGGATGGCCGGGAGGTGCAGCGGGCGAAGGTGGAATCCCTGCGGCGCTTCAAGGACGACGTCCGAGAGGTTGCGCAGGGCTATGAGTGCGGCATCGATCTCGGCAGCTATCAGGACTTTCTGGAGGGGGACATTCTGGAGAGCTATGTGGTGCAGCAGCGGAACCGCTGAGCCTGGAGGGCTGGATCGATGTTGGAAGGCTGCTTGCCAGTAGGGGCTAGGGCACTTGCCGCAGGAGGCAGGCCGCTGCCCGCGGACGCGATCGCCGGGGTGGGGGGGGCGGCGCGTGGCGCGTGAGGGCACAAGCCCGTACCGCATGGACAGGCTCAACGCCCAGCTGCAGCAGGAGCTCGCCATGGCGCTGGCAAGAGATGTCAAGGATCCCAGGCTGGACTTGGTCACCGTGATAGCGGTCGAGTGCACCCGCGACCTCTCCGAGGCCAAGGTGCGGGTGAGCCCTCTGGGCGATGACAACCAGCGAGAGCTGGCGCTCAAGACGCTGCGCGGGATGGAGGGATACCTGAGGCACCTGCTGGGTGAGCGCCTGGAGAACCTGCGCCGGGTGCCCCACCTCGTCTTCCGCTTGGACGACTCGATCGCACATGGGGTTCGGGTCGGGGTGATCCTCAACGAACTGGCCCGCGACGGCGGGCTTGCGGACTCCAATGGACGCTGAGGTGCTGGGGCGGATTCGGAGCGCGGTCGACACCAACGACGCTTTCCTTTGTGTGGCTCACAAGGACGCTGATGCGGACTCGTTGGGCTCGGCTCTGGCGTTCGCGGATTACCTGAGACAGCTTGGCAAGCATCCGTGCGTATGGGCTCCGAGGCCAGTTCCCGTAAACCTCTCGTATCTGCCGGGGTATGACATGGTTAACCAAGAGGAGCCTCCCCCTGAGGCGGTGGCGGTCGCGTTCGACGCCGGCAGCCCCGGGCGCTTCGGTCATCTGGCGCAGCGCGTCAGCCAGGCACCTCTCACGATCCTGTTCGACCACCACGCCAGTAACGACGGCTTCGGGGACCTGAGCGTGGTGGAGAAGGAGTCCGCGGCCACTGGCATGATCATCTATCAGGTGCTGAGACTTTGGGGGGCGACGATCAGCCCCGCTGCCGCCACCAACTTGTACGCGGCCATCTTCACCGACACCGGCGGATTTAGGCACGACAACACGACGGCTGCCGTGCTGCACGTGGGAGCCGAATTGGCGGATCTAGGCGCCGATGTGGCCTGGGTCGCACTCAAGAGCTACAAGTCCAGACCCATGACGACCCTCCGCCTCCAGGCGATCTCATCCGCCGCGGCACGTTACGAGCTGAATGGGCGGCTCATCTGGAGCGAGGTGACCCAGGAGATGCTGGATCAGGCGGGCGCCCAGATGGAGGAGACCGAAGGAATCATCGACGTGTTGCAGTCGCTCGACAGCATGGAGTGCGCCCTTCTCTTCAAGGAGGAGGAGGAGCGACTGTGCAAGGTCAGCGTGCGCACGCGGGGCGCGCTGGCGGCATATTCCCTGGTGGCCGACGTGGGAGGGGGCGGCCACTTCCGGGCCGCGGGCGCGGAGGTCCGGATGACCATTGGGGAGTTGGAGGAAATTGTGCTCGCCAGGGCCCGGGCGGCGATAGATGAAGGAGGGGCCGAATGAGCACCCGATCCGGGATTGTTGCCAACCCCGTGCGCAGAGCCCAGGTTGGGCCCCAGGTGACCGGGGTTCTGAACCTCGCCAAGCCTGAGGGGATAACCTCCTTCGCCGCCATAAGGGTGGCGCGGCAGGCGCTTCGGGAGCGCCATGTGGGCCACGCCGGCACCCTGGACCCGGCTGCCTCAGGCGTGCTTCCGCTCTGCGTGGGGCGGGCGACGAGACTGGTGGAGAACATTCTGCGCCAGCCCAAGACATACCATGCCAGACTCAGGCTGGGGCAGGTCAGCGACACGGGCGACCTGGAGGGCGCGGTCAGGACTGTGGCGTCAGCGGCTCACCTGAACGAGGCGACGGTCGCCGCCGCCCTTGAGGGTTTCGTCGGGCTGGTGCAGCAGATCCCGCCGATGCATTCAGCGGTTCGCCACCAGGGCAAGCACCTCTATGAGCTGGCGCGGCAGGGCGTGACGGTGGAGCGCAAGCCGCGCACGGCCGAGATTCGAGCGATTCGGCTGACCCGCTTCACCCCTGGCGAGGTGGCCGACGCCGAGGTGGAGGTCGTCTGCGGCAAGGGCACCTACTTGCGTGTCCTCGCGACCGACCTCGGGGAGCGCCTTGAGGTCGGCGGTGTGCTGGCTTGGCTGGAGCGAACCGAGTACGGCCCCTTCAAATTGGAGGATGCGGTCACCCTTGACCAGCTCACGGGCGCAGCCGAGCCCCGGGAGCTCCTGCTTCCAGCTGAGGTCGTGCTCCAGGACCTTCCCCGCCTGGATCTGCTGGCGAGCTCCGCCATGGCGGTCCAGCGGGGGCAGGGGGTGTGGATCCAGCGCCTGCCAGAGGGATGGCAGCAAGACTCCGATGGCGGTTCGGTTGAGGTCAGGGCACATGCCCACGACGGCCGGTTGCTGGCAGTCGGCGAGCTGACCGGAATGAGATTTCGCCCCACCAAGGTCCTGCTGCCCCTAGGAGGCTGAGCGGGTCAGAACTTGGTCGGGATGGAACACTCTGTGGACTTCGGCTTGCCCTCACCGGAGGCGACCCCCTCCACTCGGTCCGTGGTGCTCGTGGTCGGCAACTTTGACGGGGTTCACCTCGGGCACCAACGGCTGATCTCGGCCGCCGTCGAGGTCGCGCACGCTGATGGGGGGAAGGTTCTCGCGGCTACGTTCGTTCCTCATCCCAGGATGGTCCTGAGCCCTCGACCAGAGCTTAGTCTGCTGACCCCACCCGAGGTGCGTCGCCGGCTGTTGCACGCAGTGGGCGCCGACCTCATCCTGACCATGCCGTTCGCGGAGCGGCTCCGCCAGCTTCTGCCCGAGGAGTTTTTGGCCCGCCTGCGGGCTCGGTACCGGATCGTGGCCGTGGTGGCCGGGCCCAGGGTCTCCATCGGGCGGGGAGGAGCGGGCCGGCTCCCCTTTTTGCAGGAGTACTGCACCAGGGAGGGCCTCCGGCTTGTGGTTGTGCCGCCGATCGAGGCCTTGGGCGCGGTCGTCAGCAGCAGCGCCATCCGCGCCCTGCTGCAGGCTGGGGACATGCGGGCCGTGGCCGCCATGCTGGGCCACCGGTTCGTGGTGGAGGGGGTGGTCGAGCATGGCGACGGGCGGGGGCGTAAGCTCGGCTTCCCGACCGCCAACCTGCGCCTGGACCCGCTCCAGGCCTTGCCCCCGGATGGGGTTTACACGATGCGAGTGCGCTTGCCGGATGGAGCCCACTGTCCCGCCGTGGGCAGCATCGGCACTCGCCCCCAGTACGGGGCGGGGGAGTTGAAGTTCGAGGTTCACTGCCTGCGCCCGGTCGGGGACCTCTACGGGTCCGCTCTGGAGGTGGAGGTGGGAACGCGGCTGCGCGCACAGGAGACGTTCCCCTCGGAGGCTGCCTTAGTCGAGCAGATGCGTGCCGACGCCGCGGCGGCAGAGGCTGACCCTATGCCTTAGCCGCGGCGTCGGCTCCCTGCGCGCCGGCTCAGCGCCGCGAGGAGGAGGGCTGGCTCCCCCGAGCAGCCAGGGCGGAAAGGATGAGCGCGACGACGATCGCGATCAGGAGGCTGCCGTACTTGCCCTTGGTGGTGCCAGAACCAAGGATGGCGAGGGACACAAACCCGCCGAGCAGGCTTCCGACCAGGCCGCCGATGACCCTGATGGTGGCGGCGGCTCCGCGCGACTGCCGTATGAACAGGGCGCCGATTACCACACCGATGACGATGAAAGCGATGACGTGCAGCATTGATCCTATCCTCCCTTCTCGGAATTGACGTCGGCGGTCGGTGCTCCAGCGATGCGGGCGTGTTCTGGTGAGGAGGCGAGGGCCTCCCGGCGCAGCCTTGAGAGTTCAGCTTCGACTGATGCGTTGGCCGCACCGAGCCGAAGCTCCCGGTCGATGTCGTCCTCGGAATAGGGCCCTAGGGTACCAAGTGTGCTCTGGTCCATGAGCTGCTCCAGGGCGGCTGCTCTGGCCTGCATCTGGCTGGTCTTCTCCTGAATCCTCTCCAGGCTCCGGCCGACCCCGCCCAGGTCGGCCGAGAGGCCCGTCACCGTCTCCCCGATCTTGGCCGAAGCCCGGGCAGCGGAATACTGGGCACTGATGGTGTCCCTTCTGGTCTTGAAGGCCATAACCCTCGACTCAAGCTTCTGCGAGGTGGCCTCGAGGGCCAGCTCTTGCTGGTTGATCTGGGCGATCTGTTGTTGAATCGACGCGATCTGTCCCGCGGTGTCGGCGGCGCGGGTCAGGGCCAGGCGGGCGAGATCCTCACGCCCCTCTTGAAGTGCTCTCCTGGCCTGATCCCGGAGGCGAGTGTCTGCCTGGCGCAGCTGGGCCACCTGAATCTCGAGCCTCTTCTGGGAGGTCACCACCTCCGCGATCCCCCTCCTCACCGACTGCAGGGCCTCTCGCTGCTTGCGGTACGAGAGGTCAAGGGCCTCCACTGGATTCTCAGCTCGGTCCAGGCGGTGCCCGACCTTCTGCTCCACGATTTGGCGCAGCCGCCGACCCACGCGTGACCTCCAGCCGACCACCAAGGCGGCGCAGGCGACCGCAGCTTCCAGCGCGAGTTCTAGTTCCGGCATTGAGTTGTGGCGCTCCCATGGGACGCTCCAGGATCCCTGCGGTCATGTTAACGTCAAGCAACATAAAGCGGCGCCGGCCCCGAGATCGATTCGGACCGCGGGTTCGACTCTGCGCGAACTCTAAGCTAGCGGGTATATAAGAGGTGCTATGCAGCGCAAATTGGGTGCCGACCGCGGGCTGACGTTCCGCATGGTCTTGACCCTGTTCCTCCTGGCCGTCGTCTACCTCATATTCGTCGGCGTCCTGCTTCTGCTCCGGGTGGAGCTGGCCACGATTCTGGTCGTGGTGGTCGTGCTGCTGGTGGCCCAGTACTACTTCTCCGATCGAATGGTGCTGACGGCGCTCAAGGCGCAGATGGTCACCCCGCAGCAGTATCCGCAGCTCTATGACATCGTGGGGCGGCTGGCCCAGATGACCGGTGTTCCGATGCCGAAGGTGGCGGTCATCCAGTCCCGTGTTCCCAACGCCCTCGCCACCGGCCGCAATCCCAAGAACTCGGTCATCGCGGTTACGACCGGGATCCTCAACCAGCTTGAGCCAAAGGAGCTGGAGGCGGTGCTGGCCCATGAGCTGAGCCACGTGATCCACCGGGATGTCAAGGTGATGGCGATGGCCGGTTTCTTTGCGACCGTAGCCTCCCTTATTGTTCAGTCGGGGCTGTGGTTCGGCATGTTCGGCGGCTTCGGCGGGTATGGCGGCGGTGGCTACGGCCGCGGCCGAGGGGGTGATGAGGGGGAGGGGATGATTCTGATAATCCTGGTGGCCGCGGTGGTCTGGGCCATCAGCTTCGTCCTCATCCGCGCTCTCTCTCGCTACCGCGAGTACGCCGCCGACCGGGGCTCCGCGATCATCACCCAGGACCCGTCCCAGCTGGCGTCGGCGTTGCAGAAGATCAGTGGGACCATGACCAGGATCCCGGACCGTGATCTGAGGCAGGTGCAGGCCGCCAACGCTCTCATGATCTTCCCAGCGGTCAGGGTCGGGAAGAACACGTTGGCCGAGATGTTCTCGACCCATCCATCCCTGGAGCACCGGCTGGCGAAGCTGCAGGAGCTGCAGTCTCGCCTCTCCGGGTAGAGGCCCCAGGTCGTGGGGTTCCTCGACTCGCTCATCGGTCGCACCAAACTCCCGAAGTCCAACGAGGACAAGATCTTTGCCATGAGCACCGCTCTACTCTCGCTCCAGACCGAGGGGGGGTTGGAGCCGGCCAACCGGGTCGGCATCGTCTTCCGGTCGCTGCCCTCAGGCCGGTTCCAACAGCTGACTACGGACACAGTGTCCATGCTCAAACTTCAGGACTCGACCGCCCCGGATGACGCGCTGAAGGTGAGAGAGGTCAAGGACGATCTGGGCTTCGAATGGTTGGTGGTGGATGGTGCCGACTTTGAGGCCGTCCTCGCCGGCATTCACGCGGTCGCCATGGGGCTGCTCGACGAGGGACTTGGCGACTGCCTTCTGGCGGCGGTCTTCCCCTTCCGCGACGGCGGGAGGTCGGTGTACTGGATTTACGGGTACAAGGAGGCCACCTTCTATCCGTTCATCCCGAGCGGGGACCACCGGCGCGACAACGCCGCCGAGATGCGGCTGGCCGCCGTGGCCAAGAACGAGCTGCCAGTCGAACCGAATCTTGAGCGCTGGTACGCCTTGTGGGGCGTGCCGGTCTGAGCCTCTGGGCTCCGAGCGGGGATTTCCCCGAAGCTTGCGACCTTGGGATCAGGCCTGCTGGTTACCGGCCTCGACCACGTCGCCGTCCTCGGACATGAGTGCCGTCGCCTCCTCGAGAGTCATGTCCTGCGACGGAAGCATGACGTCCGAGCTCTCCAGCTGATCGTCGGCCACCTTGGTGCCGTGCGATCTCACGAAGCTCAGAAGATTGGCCAGGGCGGTCGTGTAGCCCTCCTGGTCCTGACCGGCTATGGCTTGAGACAGAGCCTTGTCCAGTGGTTCCAGCTGGGGCCGTTCGCTGACGCTGAGGCGGTACTGATCCTCTCCCTGGATCCTAACCACGATGCTGTCTCCTACCGGCCCGGGATTGCCACTCGGCGGCGCCTGAGGCGCCGGCTGGGCTGCTGGTTGAGCGGGGGCTTCGATTCGGGGTGCGGGCGCGGCGGCCGGCAGCATCTCCTGCTTCATCGCCGCCAGTTGCGCATCCACCTGGGATTCGGTCAGGCCACTTTGCAACTGGCGCTCGATGTCATCACCTGAGCTGATGCCGATAGTGTCGAGGGTCCCGCTGTCCACCAGGCTGTCGACGGCGGCCGCTCTGGCTTGCATCTGCTGGGTCTTGTCCTGGGCCCGCTCCATCATCATGTTCACATCGGCCATGTGCTCGCTGAGCCCGGTGACGGCCTCGCCGACCTGGGTGGAGGCCTTGGCGGCGGAGTACTGAGCCTTCATGGTCTCGCGCTGGGTCCGGAAGGCCTCCACCTTGGCCTGCAGCTTCTGAGCGGTGATCTCCAGCTTCTGCTCCTGGTCCTTCAACTGGACGATCTGCGCCTGAAGGTTGTCGGCCTGAGTCTGGGCGTCCTGAGCCCTGGTCAGGGCCAGTCTGGCCAGATCCTCGCGCCCCTGTTGGAGGGCGAGCTTGGCCTGCCCCTGGAGCTTCTCCTGGCTCTGGCGCAGTTGAGCCTGTTGCATCTCAAGGCGCTTCTCCGAGGTGAGGACGTCGGCGACGCTGCGCTTCACCTGCTGCAGCCCCTCCATCTGCTTCTGATAGGAGAGGTCTAGCGCCTCCACCGGGTTCTCAGCCTTGTCGAGGACCTTGTTGGCCTTCTGCTGGACCAAGTCCGACATCCGTCGCATGATGCTCATTGCCATCTCCTTCGCGCTGGGGGGAACTTCGCTTGTTCCACAAAGGGGATCTTACCGTCTTTGGATTTCGAATCCTGTTCGGGCGGCCCAGCGAGGGGCGGAGTTCGCCTGCTCTCACCCGAGCCGCCACCCCGCGGTACCAGTGCGGTCCGGCCTGACGAGCACGACCTCTTCCGGATCTGACGGGTTCACCACGCCCAGGACCAGCACCTGGCTCTTGAAGCCCGCAATCCTGCGGGGCGGAAGGTTGACCACAGCTAGCACCTCGGTCCCGACCAGGGCCGCCGGATCGTAGTGGCGGGTGAGTTGGGCACTCGACTGAAGGATCCCGATCTGGGGGCCGAAGTCGATCTGGAGCTTGATGGCCGGCTTGCGCGCTTCTCGGAAGTCGGTGGCCGCGACCACTCGTCCCGCCCTGATGTCGAGTGTGGAGAAGGCTTCAAAGGTTGCGGGGGCCACAGCTTCCAAATCTGCCAACGGTGCCTCCTCCGGCTATCAATCTGGGTGAGGGGATCGGAATCGTTTCAGCGTAGCAAGCTCGGTATACTCGCCAGCGGGCGGGTACCGAAGTGGTCAAACGGGGCTGACTGTAAATCAGCTGGCTACGCCTTCAGAGGTTCGAATCCTCTCCCGCCCACGCCCAGGTAGCTCAGTGGTAGAGCGCTTCCTTGGTAAGGAAGAGGTCGCGGGTTCAATCCCCGCCCTGGGCTCCGGCAACCAACTTTTGAGTTCATTAGCAGCTCTTCTACCTGGCTTTACCCAAATGAAGAAGAGCTGTAAACTGACCGAAAATCCGGCATGTGAAGAGCTGCTTAGCAGCGGCTTTTCCAGCAATCAGCTGTAAGTGAAGAAGCGCTCTGCCGGAGTTCCAGGGAGGCTTCGAGTGCCCACGA
>DAHWNZ010000099.1:0-5986 GCA_027339635.1 Candidatus Dormiibacterota bacterium | reverse complement strand
AACTCCCTACCTGCGCCCCGGAAACTCCCTACCTGCGCCCCGGAAACTCCCTACCTGCCCTCTGGCCCCGGAGGGCAGGTGGCTATTTCCTGGGCCGCTCCGGACTGCATGGCGATCCGCTTCATGATGGCCCCCACCGCCTCCATCCCGGCCTCCAGCGATTGCTTCTCTGCACCCCACGCCGCCTCTTCAGCGCTCGCCTGGGCAAGGCGGCTCCGGCTCAGCTCGGAGTCGGCCACGAGTAAGTGGCGGAAGGGGTCGCTCCCACCTTCCTCTATCTGAGCCGCAACCCACGAGGCAGGCCGGCGGGACAGGATCTCGCTCAGAGCGGCTAGCTGCCTGGCCGAGGGTCGGCGGCCCCGGTGGGCGTGGCGCCAGGCCCTCAGGACTGCGGCCGGGATGCCAGCTGAGTTGGGCGCGCCCACCCGCAGGCTGCGGGCGGCCTCGAGGCGCCACATTCCCGTGCCGCGGCTCTTGACCAGCTCTAGTGAGTACCTCGGGTCGTGGCGGCAGATCACCTCGCACGCGAGCGTCACCCGGCCAGCCACGTTGCGTCTCTTGCTCCAGTCGAGGCGCAGCAGGTCCGCGATCGCGGGCATGTTCCGCTCCTCATCCAGACCTCCGGGAGGCCCGGCGAAGAGGCTGTAGCGGCGCACTCCCCTCAGGTCCTCGGCTTCGAGGAACGTCCAGAGCCTCCCGGCCACCGTGTCCTCGCGGGCGATGGCGTCCCACGTCGGTGCGTGGAGGTAGGTCACGCTCCCCGCCCGGAGCAGGTGGGCGATCTCCTCAGAGAGGGTCACGGACCCGGTACCGCCTCCCCTGGAGGTTGTCAGGTACCGGTCCACCAGCCCCCAGCCAAGGACCGTCTCATGGCCATCCGGTTCCCGGAGTGCGGACTCTACGGTCACGCTCCGCAGGCGGCTCAGCGATGCCCGCACCAGGCGCCTGGTCTCCCCTCCCAGGGTGTCGTGACCGATGACTCTGGCGGCCCACCCGAGGGTGAACGGGATCCTCCGGTGCTCCGGGCACTGCGCCCTCACGTATAGGGTCGTGAGCTCGGCGAACAGGCGCTGGTCTGTGACCGTCAACGGTTGACCAGCTACCTGCACGAACTTCCGCCCGTAGAGGATCGCTGGAGCGATGAGCTCGAGCTGTACGGGGCGGGCCCGTATGTCCCAGAGAGGAGCCCTGGCCAGGTTGGTCTCGTGGCCGAGGGTGACCAGGCTGGCCGCCAGCAGCTGACCCTGGGTTGAAGCGCTCATCGCGGGCTAGGCATAGCTAGCTAGGTGCTCCCGGAGAGCATCGACAATCACCTGGGACTTGCTGCGCTGGGACCGGGCCGTCTCCAGCTCCACCGCCCGGAGCAGGTCACGTGGGCAGTAGAAGGTGACCCGCTGGTGGGCCGCTTCCCACCTCCTCTCCCCGGGGACCCGCCGGGCCGGGATCTCTGGCCCGGACACCAACGGTTGATCGTCCACCGTCAACGGTAGCTGGTCGCCGGGACGGCCGGGATCTATGGTGGGGGCGGAGTAGAGAGCCTCCCTCCCGCGGGGTGCGGTCTCGCGGGCCACCCGCTCCCGGAAGCTTGGTCTAGGCACGGCTGAGTACCTCCCTGGCCAGGGAGAGAAACGCTGCGGCAGCGTCCCCTCCGGGCTGGAACTGCGTGATCGGCTGGCCCGAGAGGGCGGCGTCCTGCAGGGCCACCCGCCGGGGGATTGAGGGCAGCAGCGCATCCCCATAGGTTTCCCGGAGCGAATCCGCCGCGTCGCGGGCATGGCGGGTCGAGGAGCTGGTGAAGGTCGGGACGATCCCTAAGAGGCGCACACCAGCGCGCGCAGTGGTCTCCTCCAGATAGGGAAGCGAGCGGACCGCCAGGAACTCCAGTGGGCACACGACGATGGCCCCGGTGGCCGCCTGCATCGCCGTGTAGCTCAAGACACCCAGCCCGGGAGGGGTATCGATCACGGCGACGTCGCAGTAGGGCTCCAGTGAGGTGAGCCGCCTCGCAAGCGCATGCTGCCAGCCGGGGGTTGCCGGCAGCTCCACCTCCGCGCCTGCCAGATCGAGATCGGCCGGGAGGAGGGCGAGCCCTGGGAAGGCGGAGGAGACTATGGCTTCCCGGAGTTCAGCTCCCCCTGTGAGCACTTCGTAGAGCGTGGGCTTCCTCGGGGAAATGCCCAGGGCGCTGGCGGCTGCCCCCTGCGGGTCCGAGTCGATGACTAGGAGGCGCCTACCCAGGGAGGCCATGGCTCCTGCTAGGTTGACCGCGACGGTGGTCTTACCGGCGCCTCCTTTCTGGGCGGCTACGACTAGACGGAGCACGATGAGAGCAGGGTACACTATCAACCGTCAACGGTCAACGTGGACGGTCCGTGTTATGCTTGCGGGGTGGCTGAGGTGTCGTGTCGGGCCCTTGGACCGTCGGGCGCAGTGCCCCGATCTCCCGCCCTTACTGGCCGCTCTATGCGACGGCTTGCCCTGCCCACATACTCCATGAGTGGGGGATGGGTGAGGCCTATTGCAAGTCCAACCGCCCCGGCTCTTCGCCCGGTGCTCGGCCGCCGCCGGACTACAGTGCTTGTAATGTGCTCTGCGGCGGCTCCAGGCCGCGGGGAATGACTGGGGCACCGGCGAAGGCCGCCGTCGGGGAGGTGGCTGGCCGAGTGGTCAAGCGGCCGCGCTCCGCACCGGCCGCCGCGGAGTTCTTCTCCGGCATCGGCTTGGCCAGAATGGGCCTGGAGGCGGCCGGCTTCTCGGTGGTCTGGGCGAATGACATCGATGCCAAGAAGCGAGCGATGTACGCGGGGCAGTTCGGCCAGGAGGGTGCCGTTCGACTAGACCCCCGCGACGTCAAGGCGGTGTCTGGGAGCGACCTCCCAGCAGGGCTGGCTCTCGCGTGGGCGTCGTTCCCTTGCACCGATCTGAGCTTGGCTGGAGGGAGAGACGGCCTGGGGGGCCGCGAGTCGGGCACGTTCTGGGAGTTTGTGCGCGTCCTCCGCGAGATGGGTGACGCTAGACCGCCTGCTGTCGCACTCGAGAACGTGGTGGGTCTCGGGAACTCAATGGGCGGGCGGGACCTGGTGGCGATCGGCCGCGCCTTGAACGACCTCGGATACTCTGTCGACGCTCTCGTCCTGGACGCCAGGAGGTGGGTCCCCCAGTCAAGGCCGCGCCTCTTCGTGATCGGGGCGGCGGCGCCGCCGCCGGACACTCCTCGGATGTTCGACCAGCTACGGCCAGGATGGCTGCGCGGATTCTTCTCCGATCCAGGGCTGCGCACCCACCGAGCGCTGCTTCCTGAGCCGCCGGAGCCGCTGGACGACGGCCTGAGCTCGCTGGCCGACCGGCTGCCGCAAGCCGATCCCTCATGGTGGCCGCCCCGACTGGTGGAGGCGTTTGTGGGCTCCCTATCGACAGTCCAGAGGCGACGGCTCGAGGAATTGCGAGACTCGCCCAGCCCGGTATGGCGAACAGCGTATCGCCGAACAAGGCGGGGGGTAGCGGTTTGGGAGATCCGGCCGGAGGACGTGGCCGGATGCCTTCGCACCGCGCGCGGCGGTTCTTCCCGCCAGGCGGTTCTGGAGATCAGCCACGGTTCCCTACGGGTCCGTTGGATGACTCCGCGGGAGTACGCCCGTCTCATGGGGGCGGGGGACTACAGGCTTGAAGGGTCCTCTGACAATCAGCTACGGACCGGCTTCGGAGACGCTGTCTGCGTGCCCGCAGTCAAGTGGCTGGCCGTCCACTATCTTCGGCCGCTTGCGCTCGGCCGCTTCAGGCGGCCGGATAGGCGCGCGGCCGTCCGTGATCGGGCGGCCATGGGGGTGGGGAGGTGACGCCGGAAAACGAGGCGGGAGATGGCCGCTGCTAGCGGAGCTCACTCCTGGGCGACGACTCCGGCGACGCGCAGGTCCATGCAGGCAAACCGCTCAACGGGTACTAGCCCGGAGATGGCGGTTCGTCGCGAGCTTCATCGGCGGGGGCTGCGGTATCGCGTGGCGGCGCGCCCCTTCCCCGCACTTCGCCGAACCGTGGACCTTCTCTTCCCGAGGGCTCGGGTCGCCGTCGAAGTCCGCGGGTGCTTTTGGCATGGCTGTCCGGATCATTGCCGATTGCCAGCCGCGCATCGCGACTACTGGGAGGCGAAGGTGGCGAAGAACATCGAGCGCGACGCGGCCACTGAACGCCTGTTGGCGGAAGGAGGCTGGACGCTCGTGGTCGTCTGGGAGCACGAACCAGTGACCGAGGCCGCCGATCTCATCGAGGCAACGGTCCGGAAAGGCGGTTGTAGTGCCACATGGGTCAGTTCCCAGGCGGCTCGAGAAACCTGTGGTGATAACGGGTGAGGCGTTCGAAGTGGGCGGCCAGCGACCGGCGCAACTCCGGGCTGTCTTTGACTTGGAGAATCTGATCTAGCAGCCTCTCGTAGTGCTGGGCTTGCCGGGGCAGCCGCTGGGTGGGTCGCCGGCGCAGCTCGATCTCGTCGTCGGAGAGCACCTGCACCCGAACCTTTTCGGGTACCTCAAAGGTCAGCGGCCCCGGATGAGGCGGCAGAGTTCCGTTCATTAGCGGGCTCTGGGCGTTGAACTCATGGAACAAGTGGGCCTCGAGGGCGGTGATGTGGGCGGGGGCTATAGGCCACGCCCAGACATAGGCGATCTCCCAAACATCGATCTGCCGATTGGCGATCACATCGCTGCGGGCACTCGTGAGGTGCCTCTGGACCCTGGCTCTAATGCCGTCCTGCGACTGACCGACGTATATAGGGACCTCGTCCAGGTCGCAGAGGGTGTAGACCCCGACCGGTTGCGGGATGGTACGGACCTGACGGACTCGGTAGGAGATCATGTGGGCCGAGGATACCCGACCGAGAGAAGGCGAAGGTCACGTCTTGGGAAGGTCGCGCCCGACGTAGCCACCGAGCCTCCTGAACGAACAGCTCCCTAGTCGAGGAGGGTGCCCAGTCCGGACGCTCGAACGCCATCACGGCCAGACGCCCTTGGCGAAGAGCGTCGCAGAAGCGAGCCTTCTCACCTCACCCTGTGCTATCACCAGCCGGCACCCTTGCGCTGGTTGCATCTGCCGCAGAGGAGCTGCAGGTTGTCCAGGGAGGTGGCACCGCCTCGGGCAACGGGGATGATGTGGTCGTACTGGAGGTCAAAGGTTGCCCCGCACTGCACGCACCGGCCCCCGTCGCGTTCCCACACCTGCCGCCGCAGCTCGCGTGGGATTGGGCCACGCCGGGACGGGGCTGTCCCAGCAGGATAAGGTGCCGCAGCAGGCCGCAGGCCGAGGATCCGGGCTGCCATGGGCCGCGCCACAGGATTGGCCAGGGCCATGGCTGCGAGGATCCCGACAAGTATGGGGATGAGTACGGTCAGGGCAACAGCCCAGGCGACCTGGGATCCCTGGCTCCCGTACGGTCCGGGTGGTGAAATCGCGCTCAGCGCGACCAGTAGAAGTGCGAAAGCGGCGTAGCCTGCTGCCACCTTCCGGCGCCAGCCCCATTTGCCAACCTTGAGCATCGCGTGCCCTCACAGCCCCACGTACCGGGCCGCATTTTCCTGGAAGAGGGTGGCGGGTCGCACGTACTGGTGGAGCTGGGCGAGGGAGCGGTGGCCGGTCTGGAGCTGGATGGCCCAGGTGGGGGCTCCGGCCCGGGCGGCAGAGGTCACGAAGCCGGAGCGGAGGCTGTGGGCGCCCACCCTCCTGGGGTCCCCGCCGGAGCTCCGGACCGCCCGCTGGACGGCGCGGGCCACGGACCGGTCGGAGCAGCGCCGGGGGAGGATGCGCCCGGCCCGGTCCACGGTGCGGAAGAGGGGCCCGGAGCGGATCCCGGCCACCTCCCTCCACGCCTGGACGGCCCGCACCGGGCAGGTCTCGGGGTGGAGGCCGTAAGGGATGCCGAGGAGGCGGCCCCTTCCCTCCTGGTCGGTCTTGGAGCGGCGGAGGCGGAGCTGCAGCCCCTCGGGGACCAGCTCCAGGT
>DAHWNZ010000098.1:0-6003 GCA_027339635.1 Candidatus Dormiibacterota bacterium | reverse complement strand
TCACTTGGTGGGTGAGGCGGATGGTAACGGGCTGGCCGAAGGCGCGGCGCTCGCCGACGGCTTGGGGGTGACGGCGGGGGTGGCGCCGGTCGACGGCGTGGCCGCCGCCGTGGGCGCGGGGGTGGTGGTGTACAGGGGGGCCAGCGTGGCTGCCAGTCCAAAGTCGAGGAGCCCGAGGAAGACACCCAAGAGTACCACTGTGACGATCACCACTCCCGTCATCTGGCGCAGCTCCGGCCACGTGGGCCAGACCGTCTTCCGAAGCTCGGACCATACCTCTCTCAGGTATCCGCCGCGCTCCCGCGCCTCGGGGGACGACTCCCCCACCGAGTTGGCCACCTGCATCTCCTCTCAGCCGGGCGGTTCTGGTGCAGGGGCGGCACGATTCGAACGCGCGACCTGCGGTTTTGGAGACCGCTGCTCTACCAACTGAGCTACGCCCCTTCGAAGATCCGGCCCCGCCCCCTACTTGGTCTCGCGATGGGAGGTGTGCTGCCGGCAGCGCCGGCAGTACTTGCGCAGCTCCAGGCGATCGGGGTCGTTGCGCTTGTTCTTCTGGGTGGTGTAGTTGCGCTCCCGGCACTCGCCGCACTGCAGGGTGATGATGGTTGCCGGCACCTTCCGATCTCTCCACACAAAAACGCCTGGCCGAGCCAGGCTTCAGATCGCAGTATAGACTCTAACCTCGGGAGGGTCAAATCGGGCCGACGCTCGGGATGGTATCGAGGCCCGTCCCGGAGGTGCCCCGGTCGACCGGGTGCCGTCACCGCTCCGTTCAGAGGCATGACGACTTCGTTGCCCGCTTCCCCGGGTAGTTCCGCCCGCCCGGCGGTTTTGGTGTATGTGAAAGTTCACCCGCGCCCTGCGCACCTCCCGCGCGCCATCTCGATCCGCAACCCCGCAGGGACCAGCGCCCTGGAGCGGCTCGAACCCCCTCTACCCTCGACCGCCCCTTCCCGCGCCATGAGCGGGCTCATAGGGATTGTCGGCTGGACCACCTGGCCTCCTGATCCTGGTGGCCGGTGGTGGTGATGCCAGCAGGGTCATACGGCCGAACCGACCTTTCCCGTACCAGCCCCTTCCGGCCGGCGGGCACCGGGACGGCCAATGCCGGAGTCCCCTGTCTTACCCCGGGACGCCGGGCCACCAGTCAGGAGGCGCAGAGATGACCCTCCATTCGCTTGGCCGGTCTGGCTACGGCCCGTGGCACGCAGGTCCGGGTGGCCTTCGGCGTCCGCTTCATGACAACGCGCGACGTTCAGGTCCACCTCCCTGGCCCAGAATCGGGGGCTGGTGACATGCGTCCAGTGTGGAGGCTTGCGAGACGACCGAGTCGCCTACGCTCCGGGCCCGCCCCCTCGGGATCGCCACGGTGGTGGTTGGGGATGAGCGGAGGAAAAGGCCGCCCAGCGACTCTTCGGGGCCGGGAGAATCCGCAGGTGTCGGTCCAAGCTGGCCAGGTGATGGTGCTGTTTGTGATCATGGCCGTGGTCCTGGTGGGGATCGCTGGTCTCGCCCTCGACTCCGGCCTCAGCTACATGAACCGAACCACCCTGCAGGGCGCCGCGGACACCGCGAGCCAGACCGGGGCTCGAATGCTGGCTGCAGACTACGGGCAGGGCTCGTCGACGTCGCCGTTCACCATGGCTCAGATCACGGCCACCGTTCAGAGCGTGCTGGACGGGAGCAGTGCGGGACCGACTGCCGCCAGTGCGTTCAGCGGCTATCTTGTCACCGGCACGAGCGTGGACTCCGGAACCCTCTGCGTCGCGAGCAACCCTGGTGTCGTGCCCCAGCCGGGAACGGGGCAGTGCATCGTCTGCCAGTTCTACCCGAGCAGTGCGGCCACGCCCGGGGTGCCGAACTGCACCGTGGCCCTGTCTGACCTGGCCGGGGTCATCCCTGCAGACGGAGTCGACGTGGTGGACACAAACTCCAACCCAACTCCGCTGCTTGGACTCCTCGGGATCCACAGCGCCAGCCAAGGAGCCACGGCGACATCAATCTTCGGACTGCCAGGGGTGCCCTCGCCGCCATACGCGGTCTGGTACGACTGCTTTAGCACCTCACCTACGCTCACACCGTGGGCGCCGCAGGTGGGACCGCCGGCGATCGGCGACTACGTCATGTACTACAACAACGCAGGGGGCAAGGGCGGGTACCAGGCGCAGGCCGCATGTGGAGACAGCAACGACTCCGACGCCAGCTTCAAGGGCGACCTGCACGCCCCCATGTTCCCGGTTCCGCCTCGCGTACCGGGCTGGCTGAACGCTGCGGGGGGAACGGCCGCGACCACGCTCCAGCCGGTGACCCACGACAGCACCTTCCTGCTTCCCTTCGTCGACTGCCTGGGGCCCAACAATACCTGGCCACTAACGTGCACCGGCCTCCCCTCCCAGTGCGCGCTAGACACCGCTTTCAACACCACGATCCCGTCCCCGGCGGGGAAGTGGGACCTGTGCGTCGTCGGCTACGCCTATGTGAAGGCGATCAACGATTGCAACACTGGTAGCGGCGGCACCTCGACGCCCTGCGTCGCTCAGATAATCCACAACCCCAACGTGCCCGCAGGGGGGTTCCTCTGCGATCCTCTGGGGACTCCATCCCCGCCCTGCACGAACAGCAGTGGCACCTCCGGAGCCGAGTCGCTGGTGGTGGAACTCTTCAAGACATGAGCGAAGGGCAGCCCCACCGCCAGCGTGGCCAGGCGTTTGTGGAACTTGCGCTGTTGCTGCCGATCGTGCTCCTGCTTCTGGGCGGGGCGGTCGACCTTGGGCGAGCGTACTTCCTCGGAATCGAGACCAGCAACGGAGCTGCCCAGGCCGCTCTCTACGTAGCCGACAACTCCTCGAACACCGGCAGTCCCCCAACGTCGTTCAGCTCAACTGAGCTGAAGACGATCGTGGCCGCGTCGTACGGGGGCTCAGTGCTGGCGTGTCCGGACGTCTCGGTCGTTCAGAACCAGAGCGGCACCGCGACCGGCCCAAGCTCAGTCAACAGCGACACCTATCCGACTTCCGGGCCCTTCTACGAGTACGTGACGGTGACCTGCCGTTTCGCGCCCCTCACCCCCCTGTTCCCGATCGACTTCTCGTTGCGCGCCACCAGCTCCGACTACGTGGTGGAGGCAAACTAGAATGCGCCGCTCGCGGACCCCGCGGCGGGAGCCCCGATCGCCCAGTGGACGCCGCGCCGGGGCAACGATGGTGGAGTTCGCGCTGACCGTGCCGGTCTTCCTGCTGCTGGTCTGGGGGATCATCGCTGGAGCCTGGTACGTACTTGAGGTGTCAGCGGTGACCAACGCGGCACGAGAGGCCGTCAGCTGGGAGATGGCCGCTGAGAACTGGGTCTCGGTAAACGGGGCCCCGGAGCCCTACTGCCTTGACGCTGGGTCGACCGTGCCCAGCGCCCTGCGGGCGGCGGCGGCGGCGACCGGGGGGCCCTTCTCCGGGGCAATTGCCAACTCGGGGACGATCACCAACGTCTCCAATACTTCTGGAACTTGCACCGTGACCCTGACCGTTCCCTATACAGCGATCACTTCCCTGGTCCCCATCGGCCCGTCGACCATAACCAGTTCATCCTCAGCCTACTACCGGTAACGGTCAAGGAACTCGCCTAGCGATGGGCGCGCAAGGGGTAGGTCTCCGGTCGGCCGATCTCAAGCCCTTGGACGAATTCGGGTTGGACCTGGCGGGCCCGGCAACGAAGGACTTACCCGATGCTCCCGGGGGCGCTTGAAGGGATGAAGGCCTTCACCGTGGCGTCACGCGCGGCAGTGCTTCGGCGACGGCGGCGCGAGGACGCAACCGAGACGCAATGGCGCAAACTGAGTCCCCGTGAGCGCACCTCTCTACCGCGCCGGATCGGCCGCCGACTTCGATCGCCTCTACCGTGACACCTACTCCAAGGTCCTCCAGACGGTCACGGCCATCGTGCGGGAACCTGCGGCGGCCGAGGACTGCGTCCAGGAGGCCTTCGAACGCGCATATAGCGCCTGGCCCCGGTACCGCCCAGACGCTCCGGCATCGGTCTGGATCCACCGGATCGCGATCAACGTGGCTCTCACCTACCGCCGGCGCCACGCGCTCCGGCAGGTGGGCGAGACCCTGCGCCGATTGGGCCGACCGGAACTAGTGGCGGACGCCACCAGGTCCACTGACCAGATGGACCTGATCTCAGCTCTGAGAGATCTCCCGCCCCGCCAGGCGGCGGCCCTGGTGCTCCGCCACCTCCACGGGTACACCAACCGCGAGATCGCCTCGGCCATCGGAGTCCCGGAACGGACGGTGGCATCCCGGCTGGCCGCTGCCAAGCGCAAGCTGGCAGAGAAGCTGGCCGAACCAGGCAGTCGCACGCCTTGGACCAGCCCCGAGCCGGAGGGGTACCGGGACTCACCACCGCACCGCACCCAGGTTCAACGGCAGGGGACTTCACATGCCTGACGACTTCGACTACTGGCTCAGCCGGTCGCTCGCCGAAGAGCTGGGCCCGTCGGGCGCAGCGCCTCCCCCGGCTCGCTACCGCTCGGCAGGCTCCCGGCGCCGGCGCTTTCTGAGTATCTGGTGGCCCACCTCTCGGGCGGCGTTGGGCGCCCTAGTCCTGGGATCGGCGATGCTAGCCGGTTCCCTCGCGGCCGGCTTCCACGCCGTCGACCCGACTGCGTCGATACCTCTATTTGGCGGGGGACCCTCGGCGCCACCGCGAGCGACTCCGAGTGGGGTCCACGGAGGTTCCCCACCCTCTCGAACCACCAACCCGGGTGCCGGCCACGGTCGCTCCAGCAGCGCCCCCGGGCACTCCCCGTCCCCCGGCTCAGGTGCCGGCCACGGGCATTCCAGCAGCGCCCCCGGGCACTCCCCCTCCCCCGGCTCAGGTGCCAGCTCCGAGCACTCCATCAGCATCCCCGGGCACTCCCCCTCCCCCAGTTCCAGTCACTCCCCATCGGGTGCCCCTACGGCGGACACGGTCCCCTAAGTCCGCCCGGCCAGTCGCTACCATGCTCGGACCGGGGCCAGGTCCGATTCGGGTGATCCGGTTCATGGGCGCGTTCCTATCAGTGGACACAGCCGTCACGGGGCCGCCATCGCCGCTGAGCATTGGCCAGGTACCCTCAACGGAAGGAACTACATGGAACCGAGATCTAGCGAGCGCCAGCGGGGGGTTCCCAGGCCCGGGGGCTACAGGACCGAACACGCCCTCGCGGTCGACGCCTCGGCTAGGATCCCCGGGTTCCGCCCCGAGCCACCTCGGTCGCTTGAGGAGCTGGCACTCCCATTCTCCTTCGTCGCCGAACTGGTGCTCAAGATCATGTACTTCAACGGCAACATCCTGGGTCGGGACATCGCCGCCCGGGCCTGCCTGCCCTGGTCGATCACCTCCGACGCCCTCAACTTCCTGGCTTCCGAGGGCTACTGCGGCACCACCGGCATCCGAGGCACCGCCGGCCCGGGCGCCGACTTCGCCGAGAGCCTTCAGTACCTGGTGACCAGTCTCGGTCGCGAGCGGGCCCGCGAGCTGTTGGAGCTGAACCAGTACGCCGGCCCCGCGCCCGTCCATCTCGATGACTACCTCGAGAGCGCCCGCTCCCTGGTCGACGAGGCACCCACGGTGGGGCGTGACCAGCTGCGGCGGGCCCTCAGCCACCTGGTGGTGCCTGCCGAGCTGGTCGACATCCTGGGAACCGCCCTGACCAGCCGGCAGGCACTATTCCTTTACGGGCCGCCCGGCAACGGGAAGAGCTCGATCGCGGAGGCCTGCGCCGGTGTCCTCGGGGATCCGATCTTCATCCCCCACGCCCTCTACGTGCATGGGGAGGTGATCCGGCTGTTCGACCCGGTACACCACCGCCCGGTCTCCGGCCCGCCCCTGACCCACGACCAGAGGTGGGTGCTGGTATACCGGCCGGTGATCCATGCCGGGGGAGAGCTGCGAGGCAATGAGCTGGAGCTGGCCTTCGACCGGAGCCTGGGCTTCTACGAGGCGCCGCTGCAGCTGAAGGCC
>DAHWNZ010000097.1:0-6005 GCA_027339635.1 Candidatus Dormiibacterota bacterium | reverse complement strand
GTGAACCTTGGCGGCGCCCAACCGCTGGTGGTCGCCGGCGACCGAGGCCTATCTGTGAAGCGAGTATTCGAGTTCAACACTGATCGCGGAATCGCATCAGCGTTGCCCTATCGGCGGCAGAACGGGAGCGAGCCCAAGAAGCGTACGGGGTCGGCAGAGTACGACGAGCACGGAGTACCAAAGTGTCGCCATTGCGGTGGCGATTCGGACTTCGTGCGCTTCAGGGTCGAAGTTGGCCATGGACGCCTGTGGTTCCGTTGCCGGCTGCCGACGACGGCGGGCTGTGACCGAATTCAGACGATTTCTTGCCGACGGAACTATCGCTATCTCCTGCCTTTGTGGCGTACTGAAGAGGCCTACGCGGCGATGCGGACCTCCCACCAGAACTACGAGCACGTGCACAACGACCTCCGCACCCGCTACCTAGTCAGCCCGAACTCTCTGGCGATTCGGCCCAAGCGCATAGGGATCGGGGTCCATCGCCTTCGGGCGGCGGCGGCGCTCTTCATTGAGTGGGTGCGGCTCATGACCACCGTGGGGCGGTTTGGTCGTCGCAACTACGCGACCAAGACCACCAGCCCCAAGGGCATGCCTGGGAGGATCGCGGCCGCCCGCCGGGCGCTCCGGACGCCCCCACCGGTGGCGGGCGCCTCGCCGCCGGTAGCCCTCTCCCCACCCCCAGCGGTCTGAGAGAAGCCGGCTGATTCAAGCCTCCCCCAGCGGGAGGCTTCAGCATGCCCGAATTCGGGCTAAGGACCTCCTTGGAGTGGTTCGTGGGCTCGCTCGGGGCGTTCAAGACCCCGCTGGACGGGTTCGGACCTGACTTCAGGCCCCGGTTTTGCCCCTCAGAACTGAGTTCAGGAGCAACTTTGCAACTCTCGCTGCAATTGGCGTCGTGCCCGCACCAGGACTCGAACCTGGAACCTTGGGATTAAGAGGCCGACCAGCTGACGTCCGCCGGGGTTCACCAGGGTCCGTATCCGACTTCAAGACGTAGCTCTCGACCGGTACTAGTGTCCGCCCGCAGCCGGGCGCGTCCGCGCCCGTTGCTGTCATAATTGCTGTCAGTCCGCCACTCCGCGACACGGCCGGTAGGTTGGCGGTCGCGTGGAGTGTGAGGGCTGCGGGTCTGGCCCTGGGCGCGGCGCGCGGTACACGTGGACGGCCGCGGGTGGGGACGCCGACGGACGAGCTCGGTGGGCTGGTTGCCGGAATCCAGCCGCAGCGAGGAGCCGCAATGGTCTCACGACGGCGCTTCACCGGCACTGTCCCGGCAGTGCTTTTGCCAAGAAAAGGTGTAGCCTTGGCTTTGGCATGGGATTGGTCGGGGCCTGCCCGACCCGGAAGAGCTACACATGGAGGGTCTGCCGTGAACGTGGCGGGAGCGCGCCCCGACCTGGCGGCACATGAGAAGGCGGTCCGGTCCCCGCTCGAGCAGGTGGTCGCCCAGCTGAGCGCGGTCCTGGGGGAGCGGCTGGTGGCGTACATCGGCGGAGTGACCGAGGCTCGGGCAGTGCGAGAGTGGGGGTCCGGGGAGAGGGCTATCCGCGATCCCCGGGTTCCGCCCCGGCTCCGGCTGGGCCTGCAGCTGGCGGCGATGCTCAGCGATTGGGGAGACCCACCCGACGTAGTGCAGGCTTGGTTCCAGGGGGTGAACCCGCAGTTGGATGACCGGGTCCCGGCCCAACTGCTTCGCGAGGGTGAGCTGAGTGAGGTTGGGCCGGCGCTGCTCGAGGCAGCGCGTGCCTTTCTGATCGGGGGCTGAGGAGGTTGACGCTGGTAGGGGCCAGACCGGAGCAGCCGGTGTTCCGTATTGGCCGTCGGCCAGATCCCTGGGAGTGGCCGGATTGGCGCCTTGCGGGCCGGGGAGGCACCTTTGGCAACCGATGGGACGATCCTTTGGGTCAGTACCGCGTCCTGTACGCGTCCTCCCAGAAGCTTGGCGCGTTCCTGGAGACGCTCGCCCGGTTCCGGGCGTCACCTCAGGTGGCCCGCGAGCTGGCCGCTATCGAGGGCGAGGTGGACGCGATCCCGCCGGGGAAGGTGCCGGCGAGCTGGTGCCTAGGCCGGATGGTTTCACGGGCCTTCCTGGCCGGCGAGTACGCGGACGTGGGGCAGCACGAATCGTTGGCTCACCTCAACCTGGAGTTGGCCTACGAGGTCGCTCCAGCGCTGGCCGCGGCAGGGGTGAAGGAGCTCGACGCAGCCGCGATCCGCCTGGCCGTGCCCAGACAGATCACCCAGCGAATCTCGCGCCACGTGTACGAAATGTCGAGGGCAGGCGGGCGGCCGCGATTCGCCGGCATCACATACCTCTCCAGACTCGGCGACGACTTGACCAACTGGGCGATCTTCGAGCCGACGCCACCCGCCGTCGGAAGTCCGGTCGCGGTAGTGGGCACCGAGCCGCTTGAGATCGACGACCCTGACTTCCAAGAAGCGTGCGAGCTGCTGGGCCTCGAGGTGGCGGTTCCTGGCTGAACGATGGGGCGGGAGCGTTCACGGGGACGATGTCGCGGGAGGGCAGGCGGGTCAGCTGCGGGGGCAGCCGACGAGCGGAGTGAGGTGGGCGACATCGATCTCGATCACGTTCCAGGTCGGAGCTGACTTGCCCGCGGGCGGGTTGGACACCCAGCTGAGAACCAGCTTATCCCCGGAGGCGACGGCGGCCACGTTGGCCAAGGGGAGCCGGGCATACGCACCGGATCTCAGATTCCCGACGTAGAGGTTCGCCGAGCCCAGGTACGCTGGGCCGAAGCCACTTCCCCACAAGATGAGATCGCCGCTCACGGTCCCTGCCGTCTCCGTCCCGAGGGGACTCGGCCCGCCTTGGCCACTGAAGGCCCGTACCGGGCGGGTGGTGCCCGCCTTCAGGACCCAAGTCGACATCCGACCGCTCACCACGAGGAATCCGGTTCCAGCACTTGCCACCGACTGGCTGCTCATCGGTGGGATACCCCGGGGAGGCGAGACACGCCTGGCGTCCGGAAGTGAGACCGCCTGGAGTCGGAGCGGGTTGCTGTTGCCGACCGCGTAAAGCAGGCGTCCACGCCAGAAGACCGGGTTGGAGAAGATCCCCTGGAAGACCGTGCGATCAACCCCGGTAGCGAGGTCGTAGAGGTGAAGTGCTGGCGACGGGCCGTAGGCGCCGTACACCTGCTCCTCCCAGGCGAAATACTGGGCGCCCGGTGCTGGGTCGGCCGTCACCGAGATGGTGCCCCCCTTGGCGCTGGCGGGGGTGGCTGCCAAGGTGCGGACTCTACCTGTCGCCTCATTCCAAACTCGAAGGACCCCCTGGCTATCCGCTTCCGCCTCTGTCCAGACCAAGTCGCGGCCAGTGAAGAAGCCGCCGCTCACCACGTCAGAGGTCCCCTGAGGGAACTGGAAGATGCGCTGGGTGGCCCCGGTCGCTGGGCTGTACGCGATGACGCCTGACCAGCCCGCGGAGTATTCCGATGCGAAGTACTCCCCGCTGCTTGCCGACACCGCAAAGGGCGGGGGCCCGTACACGTCCGTGAACGAAGGATTGGCGGCGATGACGCTGACTGGGGCTCGAGACAGTGCCGAAGACCAGTCCGCTGGAAGTGGCACCTGGCAGGCCCGCGAGTAGGGGAGCAGCGTCGCGGAACCGACCTTGGGGCGGCTCCGGGGCGAAGACGCGTGATCGAAGTACCTCGGGGCCACGATCGCGGCCGCCGTCACCCCTGCCACCAGCAGTAGCGCCACCCCACCGGACAGCGCCGGCCTCCATCCGTGTCCCTCCCCGCCTTCCGGGCGAGGTCCTCTCCGGGCGGGGGGGCCAACTGGGGCAAGCAGATCGTCCAGCCATCGCTCATCAGCGTTGAAGTTCGTGCTCATGTTCGCACTCCCACCGCCGTCCGCAACCTCCGGAGCGCCCGCCCGGTGGCCACGGTCGCCGCGTTTTCGGTCATACGCATCTGCTCCGCAACTTCGGAGTACGGGAGCCCGGCACCGACCCTAAGTGCTATCAGTTCCCGGTCGCGGCGGGACAGCCGACGGGCGGCTGCCAGCACCTCGGCGAGTTCGAGGTGCGCCATGGCCTCTGACTCCGGATCCCGACCAGGGAGGCCGGCCCGAACCAATGATTGGAGCATTCGGAATCCTCTTCCCCGGGCTCGCAGGTGGTCCACCACGGCGTTGTGGGCGATCCGCAGGAGCCAAGCTCGCACCAGGGCCGGATCGGGCTGGTCTCGCTGGTAGGCGCGTGCGGCTCGCTCGATCACCGTCGCGGCCACGTCTTCAGCGTCGCTGGGGTCCGCGATGCGGAGCAGACAGTAGCGGTGGATCACAGGCCCGTGCTCCCGGTACAGTAGGTCTAGAGGCGCGTCGCCATCGGCGCCGTGAACGCTCACGCGCCGCTCACCACCAGAAGGTCGGGGCGCGTCCATGATTGAGAAGACGATCGGCGGCGGGAAACCTTACACCTGAGTACCTGCCGACCTTGGCGGTCGCCGACCAACCGCCTTCGCGCCGGATGGCGCCTGGGGGGCTTGCCCATGGGCCCCCAGGACGGGCCTGGAGCTGGCCGCAGCGTGAACGATCAACCCGCGGCGGGGTTGGAGGCGGACGACGGGTCCCTGCCGACGAGGTGCCCGTCCCGACGGGGCCCAACACGGGCGCGGGTCGGGACGCTCGCGGCGCCCCATGGCGCCCCGCGGGCGTCCGGCCCGGACAGCCCTGCGTTGGCGGCAGCCGTCCCGCAGCTCGTCGGCGTCGGGAGGCGTCCCGAGACGAAGAGGGCGAGCCACGGACGGAGCCACGGATGGAACGCACCCATGCGGCTGCCCCCCGGGCAGAAGCGCTTGCGCCGATCACCGGTCCCGGTCCACTGCCGCTGGGGGCCCCGGCCTGTCCCCTCGGCGACCAGTTGTCGAATCCCGGCGGATGAGTCCACCGGCACCTGTGAGCGCACGACAGCTTCGATGGCCCCGGTCGGCCGTGGGTATTGCACCGACTCTTCGTGAAGGTCTCGGCGAGACCACGAGACCCTGTAACACCGTGGTCTCAAAATACCGAGGGCCGGGATCGCAACAAGGTCAGGTAGAAGTCAGCCAACTTCAACCCATATCCTGGGCATCAACTCGATTGACCGCTCTGGTGCCGTACCCAGGGTGGACCGCCTTCATTCGTGCGGGGCTGCTCCCGGACGAGCGGGCCGCACTCCACCGAATTGCTGGCGGATCTAGGGCTGCCCAAGATAGGAGGCCGTCTCCGCACCGCTCGCCTCCGGTCCAGACTGAGCTGGCTGGGCCGCCTCTGGCGCCAAACCCGGGACAAGCTCATCGTCCCGCAGCAGGTCGTCCATCTGCGCCGCCGCGTCCGACAGGAGGCTTGGCAGGACGTGGCTGTAGGTGTCCAGCGTCAGGCTGATCTGGGAGTGGCCCAGCATCTCCATGACCACCCTGGGACTGACCCCGCGTGACAGCAACAGGGACGCGCAGGCGTGCCTGAGGTCGTGGAAGCGCTGCCGCCGCAGGCCCGCCCGCGCCAGGTGCCGCTGCAAAGCCGCAGTCACGCCGGTCGAGTCGAGCGGCCCGCCGATGGCGGTCGTGAAGACCAGGCCGTGGTCCTGCCACAGCTCCCCGGCCTGGCTTTGCTCCTCCTCTTGTCGGCGGCGGTGCCTCTCCAGAGCGGACCTCGCCGCCAGAGGCAGCAGGAGGGTCCGCCGGCTGCGGGCCGACTTCGGCTCGACCAGGTGATACGCGTGGTCAAACCGCTGCAGCGCGTGCCTGACCTGCAGCCGCCCCGCGCCGAGGTCGACGTCGGCCCAGCTCAGCCCCAGGATCTCTCCCTGGCGCAGGCCCAAAGTGACAGCCACGACGTACAGGGCCTCCAGGCGGTCGTTCCGGACGGCTCTCAAGAGATGCCGGACCTCATCGGGGTCGAGCGGTCGGACCTCGTAGCGGGGGCCCCTCGGAGGGCGGACCAAGGCCGCCACGTTGTGGCCGATGAGGCCGAAACGCATGCCGTCATTCAGTGCCCGA
>DAHWNZ010000096.1:0-6431 GCA_027339635.1 Candidatus Dormiibacterota bacterium | reverse complement strand
CTACGCAGCGCGGCTAGCAGCCGCAGCCGACCGAAGTCGGCGAGCAACTCGAACATCGCTGCCAGTTCGGCGATGTCTGCCTCAGGAGGCAATTCGACGCGCACGGCCGCGACCCGGTCAGGGTCGACCACGCGTACGGCGCACGCGTCTATCGAAGGGATCTTCGTAATCTGCTTCTCGGAGCGTATCGGCATATGCGTAGGTTAGCAACAATGGACCCAGCTCGAGAGACGTCACCCGTCGGGCGCAGGGTGAGTGGCAACGTCGATCAACCGTGAGGTTGGTGGGCAAGGGCAGGTGAAGGGCCTGTCCATCGAAGGGAGCTGGCCCAAGACAAGCTGATCGCCGCGCGGACTAGTCACTGGTCAACTTCAATCTCTGGCGCTGCCGTGCGAGCAGGCAGCAGCCCGAGCAAGCTAAGCGACCAGTCCCGGCATGATTACGCTCGGCTTGGGGCCAGCCCCCGCCACTGACCGCCCTCCCGTGTCCAGGACTCCTGACACGCTGGCGTAGGCCCGGCTGAGTTGAAGTGACGGGGGGTTGCATTTGTACTCAGGAGAGGCTATAATTAAGGGTGCTTATCTGGCACCATGGGAGCCTGCGCCATGCCAGCGTCACTGCGCCGCCCCAGCTTCCCGCAGACCGCCTTGCTGCCCCCTGGGGCACGCCCGATTGGTGCCTCCGCTGGCATCCAGGAGGATGAGCAGGGCGGCGTCTGTTTCCTGTATGGCTGGGCCAGCGGGCGCTGGGCGGCGGGAGAGGATGCTGCCCGCCGATTCTCCGCGCTGCAGCTGATCGAACTGAAAGCCGCCACCCAACGGGAGGTGGCGGCTGGCTTCGGCACCACTCCCAACACCGTGCGGCGCTGGAGCAAGGACTACGAGAAGGAGGGGCTGGCCGGGCTGCTGCGGGAGCGCACCGGCCCCAAGGGCCCATCCAAGCTGACCACCGAGCGGGCCCAGGAGATCTGTGACCTCCGGGGACAGCGGCTCAGCCAGGACCAGATCGCAGAGCGGGTCCAACTCAGCCGGGCCACGGTGCGGCGGGTGTTGGGACAGCACCCTGCGGTTCCAGCGCCCGCCAAGCCTCAGCCTGAGCTGCCGGTGATCCCGGCGCCAGAGCCGAGGCAGGAGGAGCGAGAACTGGCGCGGATCGGAGCTCTGGAGGAGGCGCCCCCGGTGTTCACCGAGGGACGTGAGCTGCCGCTCCTGGGGCTGCTGCTGGCCCTGCCGGCGCTGGCGGAGGCCGGGCTGCTGGAGGCGGCCGAGACCGTGTACGGCAAGCTGCGCAACGGCTTCTACGGGATGCGCTCGGTGCTGCTGATGCTGGTCTTCCTGGCCTTGCTGCGGGACCCGCGGGCGGAGGGCGCGACCCGGATCGTGCCCCAGGACCTGGGCCGGGTGCTGGCCCTGGACCGGGCCCCGGAGGTGAAGACGCTCCGCCGGAAGCTGCGGGAGCTGGCTGAGCGGGGGCTGGGCAGCGAGTTCGTCAAGGCGCTGGCCCGGCACCATGCCCGAGCGCGCAGCGAGGCCATGGGCATCCTCTATGTCGACGGGCACACCCGGGTCTACTCCGGCCAACGCCGGCTGGCCAAGACCCACATCACCCGGCTGCGCACCGCCGGGCCGGCCACCGAGGAGAACTGGGTCTGCGATGGCACCGGGGAGCCGCTGCTGGTGGTGCTGCAGAAGCCGGGGCGGTCGCTGGTCAAGGAGTTGAAGGCGCTGCTCCCGGAGCTGCGCGAGCTGGTGGGGGAGCGGAAGGTCACCATCTGTTTTGACCGCGGGGGCTGGTCGCCGGAGCTGTTCTGGGAGCTCCAGCAGGCCGGCTTCCACTTCCTCACCTACCGCAAGGGCAGGACCCGCCAGGAACCGGCTCGCGCCTTTGTCCGGGTCGGCCATCGCCAGGCGCACAAGGAGTACCAGGTGGCCGACCGCCGGGTCCGGCTCAAGCTGCCAAGGGCCAAGGGGCGGCCCCAGACCTTCCTGGTCCGCCAGGTCGCCGTCCACAAGGACGACCACCAGATCCAGATCCTGACCAGCCGCTTTGACCTGGAGGCGGTTGAGGTCGCCTACCAGATGTTCTCCCGCTGGCGCCAGGAGAACTTTTTCCGCTACGGCCGGACCCACTTCGCCCTGGATGCCCTCGACTCCTACCTGGCCCACGCTGACGACCCGGAACGCTTGGTGCCCAACCCCGTCCGAGCCGGCCTGCGCCGCCAGCTGCTGCGAGCCCGCCGGCAGCTCATAGAGGCCGAGGCCACCTACGGCAAGGCGGCCCAGGGCAACCAGGAGTCCCAGCGCCCCACCATGCGCGGCTTCAAGATCGCCAACTCCAACCTCGGCCAGCAGCTCCAGGCCGTCCGCTTGAAGGTGCAGGAGCTGGAGGCAAAGCTGGCCAGCACCCCCTCCCGCCTCCCCCTGAAGGAGGTGGCCCCCGGCACCCAGCTGCTAGACGCCGAGTCCAAGCTGGTCACCCATGGGGTGCGCATGTGCGCCTACAACGGCGAATCGGCACTGGCCCGGCTGCTCGCACCCTCCTACTGCCGTGCCGAGGACGAAGGCCGAGCCCTGCTGCGTGAGGCCTTCCGGACCAGCGGCACCCTGGAGATTGTGGACGACCGCCTAGAGGTCCGCCTCAACCCCCTGTCAGCCCCCCGCCGCACCCGCGCCCTGGCCGCCCTCTGCGACCAGCTCAACCAGACCGAGACCCGCTATCCGGGTACCGGCCTGGTCCTCCGCTACTCCGTCCACCAACCACCCCAGGCACCATGAATTCTGGACCCACATCAGGAGTCCTGGACACCTCGTTCTTCAGCGCTGACCTCGCCGAGGCGCTGGGCTTCGACCTGTCGCGAGAAGTCCCAGTCACGTCGGAGGGAGTTGGTGGCGCCGTGTCAGGCTACCGGCTTCCAGTGGTCCTGGCTACGTGTGGGGCACGCTTCCAAGCGGCCGTCTTCTTCTGCAAGGGGTGGACCCTCCCATTTGGCCTCTTGGGACGCGGGGATTTCTTCACGCAGTTCGACGTGGGATTCGATGAGCGCGGGAGCACTTTCTTGTACCGTCACCTGCCCCCGCCGCCGTAGCACCTGGCCCCTCCGATCAGCGAACTCCCTTGGGTTCCGCCCCGCGCCCTTCGGCGGCCCCGCTCCCCTCGATGACGCCTGGCCGGGGCGCTGCCCATGCGGCACGACCCCTACACCCTCCAGAGCGCCCGTCACGTCCAAGAGGTGGCCTCGGCCACCAAGCCCAAGCTCCTGCTCCACGGCCACTGGCACAAGTTCCAGCAGGTCCCGCTCCCTGGCCAGGGGACCGAGGTGATCGGGCTCTCCTGCGACGGCACCCGCAAGAGCTGGGTGGTCCTCGACCTGCCGGGGCTGGAGACCGCGCACGAGGCTGACTGAATTGGGGGTATGCTCTCCCCATGACCGTCGATCTCGACGCCCTGCTCGCGGCGCTGAAGTCTGATCCGGCAGCACGAGACGCCATCCGGCGGGAGGTGCTGACCGAGGACCTTCTGGCTCTTCCCGGCCTGATGGAGAGAATGGCGGTGCGGACCGACGCTCGCTTCGCGGAGCTGGGAGGCGCACTGTCGCAGCTCACCGAGCGGGTGGACCACCTGACCGAGCGGGTAGACCAGCTTGCGAGCCGAATGGACCACCTGACCGAGCGGGTAGACCAGCTTGCGGGTCAGATGGCCGCGTTGGTGGCTCAAGTGGGGACCCTGGCCAAAGCACAGCAGCGGATGGGTGGCGAGGTGAGCCGTCTCGTGGGAGCCGAATACGAGGCGTGGGCGCTGCGCACGGCCCGGCCGGTCGCTCGGGCTCTCGGAGCGCCTCCGGCGCAGGTCCATCCCATCTCGGCGAGCGCGCTGGAGGCACTGCTAACTGCGGCAGAGGATGCTGGCGGGCTCGCACCCGATGCCGCCGACGATCTGGCCCTGGCGAACGGCATCTTCGTCTGGGAACCAGGCAATGGACGGCCCCCCGTCTACGTGGTGGTGGAGGTGTCGGTCACGGCCAAGAGCGGCGACGTGGACAGGGCCGTCGCTCGGGCCAACCTGCTTGCCAAGACGGGCGTCATCTCTCGGGCCGTGGTCCTCAGCGATGCCGTGGACGACGAAGCCGCCCCTGGGCTGGAGACCCATCACGTGGGATGGCAACGGGTCGCGCCCAGGCGCTCCATGCCGCTGTTCTGACCTCTCCCCTGTCGCGACCGCTTCCCCACCCTGCCCGGCCAGGAGACCGAGGTGATCGGGCTCTCCTACGACGGGACCCGGAAGAGCTGGCTGATCCTCGACCTGCCGGGGCTGGAGATCACGCACGAGGCTGCTGAGGATACGGGGGTGGTCACATGAGACCCGGCCGCGCCCTCGTCAAGCCCAGTGCGGCAGTATCGCCAAGGCTCTGTAGAGCCAGATCCACCGACGGCACCGATAGCAGGTTCCGGGGAGCACCTCAGCACTTCGGACGCTGGCCAAGGCCGGGCCCGCCTTTCCCCACAGCGCCCTGTCCTCATCGGTTGGAGCCGGGCGGTCAGGACCGGCCGTCGGCTGGTTTCTGAGCCCCCAGGCGGAGTGGTGCGCGGCGGCGGCATTGGGGAAGTGCGCGTCAAGCTGCTGGAAGTCTGGCGTGGGTGGCGATGTGGCCGCGAGCGGGGCGTGAGTAGTTCGAAACGACACCATCTTCAGCTCGTACAGGTGCCAAGCCTGGCAGTACCACGACTTGCGCTTGAGGTAATGGACAAGCGCGATCAGAACGCCCAGTGCCGCCAGGAGTGCGACCACTACAGGCGGAAGCGCTGCCAATGCGGAGAGGGCCGCCAGGAACGTGAGGCTCAATGACCCGATCACCCAAATCGGGCCGGACCAAAGCTCCGGCCGCCCCGGACGGTCCGGCTCAAAGGGACCAGGGTCAATCTGGCGGTATGCGTCGTCCATCGTGGGCATACGCCGGAGTGTAGGCTTCCGACCTTCGGACCGCGACCGGCAGCAGGGAGCGGCGAGAGCGACGCCAGGGCCGACCGTCCGCAGCCGCATCCTCACCTCACAGGGGACAGTAGGCACGTGACCGGCGACCCTCCCATACTCTCACCGAGAGTAGCTCGGCCCTCCGGAGGCGACCTGAGATCAAGACCAACGTCCTCTACTACGGCGACAACCTCGACATCCTCCGCCGGTACATCCCCGACGAGAGCGTTGACCTGGTGTACCTCGACCCGCCCTTCAACTCGGACCGGAACTACAACGTCATCTTCAAGGACGAGTCGGGGAGGAAGTCGGACGCCCAGCTCTTGGCCTTCGAGGACACCTGGCACTGGGGGCCCAGCGCCGAGGCGACCTACGCCTACCTGACGGAGACCGCTCGGCACCAAGGGCGCGTCCCCGACACCGTGAGCACGATCATGGCCGCGCTCCGGTCTGGGATCGGCGAGAACCAGATGATGGCCTATCTGGTGGAGATGGCCGTGAGGCTGGTTGAGCTGCGCAGGGTGCTCAAGCCCACGGGCTCCCTCTACCTCCACTGCGACCCGACCGCGAGCCACTACCTGAAAGTGTTGCTTGACGGCATCTTCGGGCCTACAAACCTTGTCAACGAAATCATCTGGAAGCGGTCGGACGCGCACAACGACTTCGGCCAAGGTGCCAAGCACCTCGGTCGCATCCACGACGTGTTGCTCTTCTACCGTCTAGCCGTCTCATCAACGTTCAACCCCCAGTACACTCCGCTGCCGCAGAGCACTATCGACAAGTGGTACAAGCACGTGGAACCCGGTACGGGCCGGCGCTACAACCTCGCGGACATCACCGGGCCAGGAGGGGCAGCCAAGGGCAACCCCGAATATGAGTTTCTGGGCGTGACGCGGTTCTGGCGGTACAGCCGCGAACGGATGCAGCAGTTGTACGACGCGGGGGCTATTGTCCAAAGTCGGCCAGGAGTTGTCCCCGCCCAGAAGCGCTATCTGGACGAGAGCAAGGGAGTCTCTCTCCAAGACGTGTGGACAGACATAGGGATGCTGCGCGGCGTGACAAAGGGAGCCCGCCTTGGCTACCCGACCGAAAAGCCACCGGAGCTGCTTGAGCGGATTGTCAGTCTCTCGTCCAACCCCGGGGACGTGATCCTTGATCCCTTCTGCGGCTGTGGCACCGCCGTGGTGGCAGCCCAGAAGCTCGACAGGAAGTGGATCGGCATCGACGTGACCTATCTGGCCATCGCCGTCATGCGGGCCCGCCTCAAGGACACCTTCGGGCTGGCCGACGTGGAGGTCATCGGCCAGCCAACAGAGGTGGAGGGCGCTCGCCAGCTCGCCCAGGCACTGGACGGGCGCTACCAGTTCCAGTGGTGGGCCCTCGGCCTCATCGACGCCCAGCCGGTCGGCGGCGTGGAGCGGAAGGGAGCTGACCGGGGCATCGACGGGAGGATCACCTTCACC
>DAHWNZ010000095.1:0-6951 GCA_027339635.1 Candidatus Dormiibacterota bacterium | reverse complement strand
GGGACGCCGCCGACCGGCTCGGGAGGCTGCTTGGCCCAGAGCCCGAAGTGGGGTTGGACCACTTAGTTGACCACTCACGGAACGACCTTTCACGGTCTCTGGCGACTGCTGGCGACCCAACTTTGCGATCAAATATGGAGCCGACGCGGGGATTTGAACCCCGGACCCGCGGTTTACGAAGCCGTTGGTATTGAGAGCAACTTTGCTGAGGCGCGAATTGCGCTGACGCCAACCTTGACGCCAACGGCCCGGTTATCCACAGGATCCACAGCCCGGCAGCTCTCAGGCGATCTGGAGGGCTCGGCTGCCGGGACGGGGGATCGGCTCCCCATCCTCCGCCATCCCGGCCAGGTGCAGGGTGATAGCGCCCTCGATGCTGTGAGTGACCTCGGCCACTGTCCGGCCCGTGGCGACGCATCCCGGAAGGTCCGGGACGAAGGCGCTGTACCCGGTTGCGGTGGGCTCGATCACCACCGCATAGCTGAGCCGTGTCTCGGGCTCTTCCATACTCACTACCTCCCCAGTCTAGGCAGTCCGGCTTGTTTCCGTATGCTCGCCAACGTTCCCGGAGCCAGATCGTCTCCCGGCGCTCCGGCGATGGTCACCCGCCCAGGCTTCATGGGGTGCGTGAACTGCCGATGGTCTCCCGGCGTCCTGGGCAGCACTTCCGCCCAGCCATCGCGGCCCAGCGCCTTGATCACCTCTCGGACCTTCACGCTATGCGGCCCTTAGCCCGGCCGCTGCAGCAGCCGTCCGAGCCTGTCGGCGGCGTCCAGCTGGAGAGCATCGACGACCCCGCCATAGTGGCGGCTGGTGAGCGCCACGCTGGAGTGTCCCAGCTTCCGGCTGACCACCGAGATATCTGCTCCGCCCGCGAGCAGCAGCGCACCGTGGGAGGCTCGAAGATCATGCCAGCGGAGCCGAGGCAGGCCCGCCCGCTGTAGAGCGTCCTGGAATAGGTGGATGACGCTGGTGCCGTTTCTAGGCTGTCCTGCGGCCGTGGTGAAAACCAGATCGGGGATCGGCTGGTGCCAGCGCCGACCGGCTGCGAGCTGAGCTTCAATTGGGGCTTGGTGCTCTTCGCGTAGCGCCGCCAGGGCAGCATCGGGGAAGGCCGCCACGCGCCTGCTGGAGGCGCTCTTCGGCTCAACTGGCGAGTAGACCCTACTGGCCCGCTGGATGGCGCTACGGACGTGGAGACAGCGGCGCTCGAAGTCGATATCGACCCAGCGTAGTCCGAGCTGCTCCCCCATCCGCAGGCCCGTGGTGATAGCCACCACTGCGAGCCGTCGCAGGCTCGGATCTGTGCGGGCGTCGAGCAGGCCCCAAACCTGCTCCGGTGACACCACGGTCGGCTCAGGTGGCGGGAGATGGGGCGCATCCGCCAGCTTGGCGGCGTTGCGGTGTGCTGAGCCGATGATCCTCTCACGTAAAGGTCAGAACTCGACCGGTCCTGGTCACCGCCAACGTGATCTGAATCCATTTCCGCCCGATGCCTAATAGACCAGACCCCGCATGGGCCGTTAGCCGCACGTTTACAGTTCCCGCCCTGTCGATCCACACTTGGCAGCCCACTCGGCTGACCAGTCCGAAATCGGTTCCGTCGTTGGCAGGCGTACAGAGCGCCGGCTCCATTCGCGAGGAGACAGGTCCGAAGTAGCGAGGTGTCGGTGCTCCGGGGTCGTTGATCACCCACGCCTCCCGACCATTCCAGCACACCTGGGCTAGGAGTCGGACGGTCGGGCCGAAGCCGCGAGCCACCTGCTCGGTGGCCGCGAACGCTCCGCAGTGTCCATTGCTCATGGCGAATCCGGGATCCGGCAGCGTGACCTCGGACGCCCCACTAACCGGTAGGAGGGCCCCTCCCATCAGCCACGCGGTGAACAAGACTGGAACGGAAAGCAAAGGCAGCCAACGCCCTCTGCGTCTGCCGGCACGAACTCGACCGCCGTCAGCCAGGGGGTCAGCCTCATCTGCGCCACCGATCCATGCCGCCACCGATGTGGGGAGACATGCCACCAGAAGGAGCACGGCCGCCATGCCCCTGGCTCCTACCGGGTCGGGCACCGCCCAGGTGATCTCACCCCGGAGCCCTTGGCTCACGGCCAGCCCGACGCCCAGTAGGACGACCCCTAACACGAACATCCTGAAGGCGAGCCGGTAAGCGCGATCCCTCAGCCCCAGACTGAACTCGTCGAGTCGATGCGCTCTCCTGAATGCAACCCATCCAGTGCCTGCTCCGACGGCGACGACGAGGGCTACAATCGCGAGCACCACGGCGATCCCCCAGCCGTTCAGCGACTCCGGCACGGGGGAGGCGAGCAGGAGCCAAAGGGCCCCCGCCAGCGCCACGGCGGCCCTCCGCAGGTGCCTCTGCCAAGGCCTTGTCCGGATCCCGACCGGTCCAGCAATGTTCACGGGAACTGCAGCACCCTGCCAGTACGGGTGAGAGTCAGTCGGAGCCTCACAACCCTCGTCATGAAGGGCAGGAACGGCGAGCGGACTCTGGTGGCGTACAGGAAGCGCAGCGTTCCGCCTGCAGACACGGTGCGCCGACAGGAGATCGTCTGGACGGTGGCCAGCTGGGTGTCGGCCGGCGTACAGTCACTCCGGTTCATCCCAAATTGCTCGACCGCGCGCCGGCCGTTCCAACAGGCCAGAGCCGCGATTGGCAGCTGTGCCTCGACCAAGATCCCGACCGTCTCGGTCGCTCTGAAGGTCAGACACCGGCCCTGGCTGGGCAGGACGGATGACTGGGTCGTGATTGGCAGCACTGGAAGTGCGAGACTGGCCAGCACCGGCGCCAGCAGGGCTACGCTCACCATCGCAATCGTCGCCCGTCGCATCCACGTCAGGTGCCACGGTGGCGATAGCCGCTCGCGGACAGGGTCTGACTGGTTCCAGGCGATCACCATGGCGGGTAGGCAGAAGAGCAGTTCAGCGGAGACTATCCAAAGACCGCCTCCACGACCCTGGGATAGCCATGCCCGCGTCTGCTCGGTGGCCACGTAGGTGCCAAAGAAGAACACCAGAAAGCCGACCCCGACCAGCCAATATGCAGTCCGGTGGGCCTGGTTGCGCAGCGACTCCTGCCACTCATCGACTCGGTCGTCCGGCGCAGTGGCCATCCGTTGAGTTGCACGTCCCAACAGCACGTCGCCGAAAACCAAGCCGAGGATCCCAAGCCACAGGTAATCGCCCAGGTCACCGCCGACGATCACCATCAGCAGGCAGATCCCCACGATAGCGCCAACCAGAGTCCGCCTCGCCACTCTGCGCCGAAGTAGGGCCCCGGGCTCGACGGGGACAACCCTGACCGCCAGAATGGTCACTACGACAAAGATCAGGTAGACCTCGGGCCATTGCCACCGTCCTGGTACTGCGAAGAGCAACAGCGGGACAATCGCGGCGCAGAAGACGAGCACAGCCCCGACCAGGAAGTCCGGCCGGCGGTACCGCGAGAGACGGGGCGCGGTTCTGGTCACCTCGCGGCCCCTGGTCCCACGGCCGGGTCCCGATCCGGGGTGAAGAGTTGCTGGCTCATCGGTCTCATGGGTTGCCGCGAGAAGATAGCTTCGATCGGGAGTTCGAAGGCCTCTGCCAGGCGAAAAGCCAGGTCCAGACTAGGGCTGTATTCGCCGCGTTCGATGTAGCCGATCGTCTGGTAGTTGACGCCGACCGCGTCGGCCAGTTCGTGCCGACTGAGTCCGTGCTCGGTGCGCAGAACCGCGACCCGGTTATACATGGATGCCTGCCTCGCGCCTTTCATACCTTCGCCACGGTTACTCCCCATACTGGTGCCACGTAATATAGCAGCACTACAACATAACGGCACCTGAACGGTACATTGGGCCGAGGCTGGGGGCGGTGGCCACACATGGGCTCGAAGGCCACGTTTGAGGCAGGCCTGCCCCTGCCAATGGGTAGCGGACCACCGCGGGCGAGAGCCCCTTCTTGCGCCCGGCGCCGGGGTTTCCCCCTCGTCGACATACATCAGCCGGAGCGCCCGTGGCTGGTGCTCATCGACCTCAAGGGCAGGGGTGAGCTCGCTCACTTCGGCCTGCGGCGCACGCCTTCTACCCGGTCGTCCGCACCGTGACGGCAGCCGCAAAGACTGTGATTCGCGTCTGGGCGGAACTGGACCGACGGCGCTCCGCGGTACGGCGGGGGGATGAGGCGGGCGCGTCAGATGCCCCCGCAAGTTGGCCCCGGATCCTGGTCGTGGTGGACGAGGTGGCGAAGACCACGGTCCGCGACCTCGGCGACGACCGAGCCGCCCGTGGCGCCAAGCAGGCGGCCACCCGGCGGCTCGGGGAGATCGCCAGGCTCCGGAGATCGGTGTCCATCCACCTCGCCTGCTGCACCAAGCGGCCGGACGCCGATGCGGTGCCGGGCAGCTGGGCGCCAACCGCGATGGCACGGTTGCCTTCCGGGTCGGAGCCGCGATCAATGGTTTCCCCGCCGCTCGGCAGCGATCCAGCCTGTCTGCTGCCCCGCACTCCGGCCAGGCGGTTTCGGCCCACGAGACCGGGAAGGAGTTCCAGGCGGTCGCCTGCTCCATGGACGAGAGCCGGGAAGTGCTACTCGCCAGGTCGGGTTCCGGGAGAGTCTCACCGACCACTGGCCCTGTCACAGTGGACTTTTCGACTTTTTAGAGCCGAGGGGTAGTTGCCAGAAGGGACGGACCGGGGTGGGTGAGATGGCCTGGAGAGCGGATCCGGGGTCCTGACCGCTCGTTGACGGGTCCGAACAGGCGTCCACTAAGAAGCCCTCGCTGTGGCAGAGTGTCGTTGTTGACCAACAGACCACCGACAGGAGGGCTCCCGCATGCTAACGCAGGCTCGGTGTTGGGTCAATGACCGTGCTCAAGCTGGAGTCCTCTAGGTGGGTCGGGAGGTTTTCCCCACATGCCTGGTCCCCCGACCTGGCTGCGTTTCCTATCCCAGTTCGCCGGTGGTTTCACCGCCCCGGGCAGGCAGCTCTTCGAGCAGCTGCTGACTGCTTGGGTGCTATGTCCAGGACGGCATACCCTGACTCGCCTGTGGAGCGTGATCCCTGAAGCCCAGCGTCGTCAGTACGGCGCCTACGCGCGCTGGGTGCGCTGCGGGCGGTGGTCAATGGACATGCTCTGGCGGCAGCTGCTCTTGCACTTGGTCGCCCGCTGGGTCCCTGAGGGGCGCCTCACTCTGGTACTGGACGACACCTTGATGAAGAAGAGCGGCAGCAAGATCAATGGGGCTGGCAACTTCCGCGATGCCGTCCACTCCACCCATGCCCGTCCGGTGCTGACCTTGGGGCTCAACATCGTGGTGCTGGCGCTGCGAGTAGCCCCCCCCTGGGGCGGGGAGCCGTTGGCCTTGCCGGTGCTGGTCCGCCTGCATCGTAAGGGCGGAGCGAACATGATCCAGCTGGCCATCGAGATGATTGAGCAGGTCGCGCAGTGGCTGCCAGAGCGAGACTTCTGTGTGGTGGCTGATGGCGCCTACGCGCCCTTGATCCGCTACTCCTTACCGCGCACCATCGTGGTGTCCCGAATGCGTCGGAATGCGGCCCTCTACGAACCACCGCCACCGCGCACGGGGATGCGGGGCCGCCCCCGCAAGAAGGGCCGCCGCTTGGCCTCGCTACCAGAATTGGCCAAGTCGGTTACCGGGTGGACCCGGGAGGCGGTCTCCATCCGCGGGCGAGCCGAGCAGCGGGACCTATGGGCCCGGGAGGTGCTCTGGTACTTGGCCTGCCCCGACCGTACGGTACTGCTGGTGATCGTCCGCGACCCCCAGGGGCTTGAGCCTGACGACTACTTCGTGACCACTGACATCACCGCCCAGCCAGCCCAGGTAGCCAGCGCCTACGCGGATCGCTGGGCCATCGAGGACACCTTCCGCAACACCAAGCAATTCCTGGGCGCCGAGGATCCCCAGTCCTGGGTCGGAGCCGGTCCTGAACGAGTCGTAGCCCTGGCTTGTTGGATGTCAGCTGCCGTCTGGGACTGGTTCGTGGCCACCCCCAGCCAGCAATCCCTCTGGCCGGCGCGCCCCTGGTACCCCTCCAAGCACACTCCGTCCTTCCAAGACGCGGTGGCCTCCCTCCGGCGCGAGGTCTGGACTCGGACTATTTTTGACGCCTCACCTCACCGTCGGCTCAGCCGTAAAAATGCCACCGCCCTTCTCGACGTTCTGGCTGAGGCCGCGTGATCACTATGTGAAAGTCGAAAAGTCCACTCACACAGTGGTCGGAAAATACACGCCTCCACTTGCCGGAGGAACCTCTCGGCCCCGCCGAGGCGACCTGGGGATGTCTCGCACATGGGCCGCCACCGAGGTAGCGTATTGACTTGTGGAAACAGCGGTCGAGGCTCCCGCCAGGGGAGATAAAGACGGCGTAGCCTTCCAGGTGTTCGTTATCAACCATCGGCTCGCACCGCGGGTCGATCCTGGAGGCTACGCCGTTATGACCCGACGCTATCAGGTTCTACCGCCGACCGCATCAGTTCCGGCGCCCGACGACCCCTTGGAGGAGCTGGCCCGGCAGGGGGCGCAGAAGATGCTTGAGCGTGCACTCGCTGAGGAGGTGGACGCCTACCTGGGGCGGCGCCGCTATGCACGGGGTGCCCAGACGGGTTACCGGAACGGCTATCTGCCCGAGCGCACGATCGGCACGGCGAGTGCGGCCATCACTATCCGGCAGCCACGGGTGAGCGACGTCCCTAAGGACGCCGAGCCGTTCCGCTCCGAGATCGTTCGACGCTGGCAGCGGCAGTCTCGGACTCAGCAACGGCTCTTTGTGAGGCTCTACCTCGAGGGGCTGAGCAGCGGCGACTTCGAGCCGGTGTTCCGGGCACTGGTCGGCCAGACGGTAGCCCTGTCGCCCTCATCGGTGCTGCGACTACGCCAGGAGTGGGAGCAGGAATACCGTGCCTGGCAGGCTCGCGCCATCGCCGAGCGGTACGTC
>DAHWNZ010000094.1:0-7176 GCA_027339635.1 Candidatus Dormiibacterota bacterium | reverse complement strand
CCCGGGGGGGCAACGCGAATCCCGGCCGGGCGATGGGCAGCTTCGTCGACGAGTGCGTGAGCGCCGTGCCCGTCGAGGTCCGCGGCCGCTACCAGCTGTGGCTGCGGGTCGACTCGGCCGGCTACGAAGAAGAGGTGGTCGAAGCGGCCGAGCGCCACAACATGGTCTTCACCATCACGGCCAAGAAGACCACGAGGGTCCAGGCGGCGATCGTTCTCCTGGCAAGCGATCCGGCAACGACCTGGGTGCCGGCCATCGGGGCCGAGGAGGACAAGGGATCCGAGATCGCCGAGTGCGACTTCTGCTTCGCCGGGCGGAGCCTGCGGATGATCGTGCGCCGACAACCGGTCCAGGCTGGAGAGCAGCTCACCCTGGAAGACTTGGACGGCTGGCGCTTCCACGCCATCATCACCAACATCCCGGGCTGGTTGGCCAGAGCCGAGGTGGTGGAGCACCACCATCGGCTCCGGGGAGGCGGTCCGGAGGAGGCGCTGCGCCAGCTCAAGGGCGACTTCGGCTTGAACCACGCCCCGGTGCGCAACTTCTTTGGCAACTGGCTCTGGTGGCAGGCGGCGGCCCTGGCCTACAACATCGCCCGTTGGGTCCGGGTGCTGGCACTACCGGAGAGTTTCCGAACCGCCGCGGCAAGCGGCTGCGGCTGAGCTTCTTCAACGTAGCCGCCAAGGTGGTCCGGCATGGTCGGCGGCTACTCCTGCGCCTGCCCCGGGCCTACCCACATGCCCTGGCTTTCCTGGCCGCTCTGCAGCGGCTGCGCCTCTTACCGACCTTCGCCTGACCTTCCGTCAAGCCCCACGTCGCCGCCCCAGCAGCCGCCAACGGCAGCTTCGACCTGCCCGCAATCAGGCTCACACCCCACCAAACCGTGCCGCTCCGGGCGCCCCTACCTCCTCCGCCCTTCCGCGCACCTCCGTAACGCCACACCAGCTGCCCCATCCGGGACTCCAGCCACTGCCAGCAGCCCCTGCTGATGGTTCGTTGCAATATCAGGGTCAGGGTCTGAACAAGACAGAGAGGCCGACTTAGGGGGGCAGTCAGTGACCGAGGGCACCACATCTAGGCGCCGAGTCCGGGCCAATGGCGAGGGCACCGTCAGTCACAGGCGGGATGGTCGCTGGGAGGCTCGCCTATACGTCCGCCAGGATGGCCGCTGGGTTCGCCGCGCCCTCTACGCCAAGACAAAGGCCGAGGCCAGTCGCAAACTGCGCGAGGCCCTCCAGGGCCGGGACAAGGGGCTGCCGATGCCCAAGGGCTCGACCACCGTCGCCGCCTTCCTGGAGGAGGAGTGGTGGCCGGGGGTCGCCCCTTCCCTCCGGCCGGGGTCGCAACGGCGCTACCACCAGGCAGTCACCGACTACCTCATCCCAACCCTTGGCAAACGCCGCCTGGTCGATCTCCAGCCCGAGCACCTTCAGGCCCTCTACGGCCGCCTGCTCACCGAGGGCAAGTCCCCGGCCACGGTTCGTCTGGCTCACGCCGTGCTGCACCGGGCGCTGAGCCGCGCTCTCTCTTGGGGGAAGGTGGGTCGCAACGTAGCCGACGCCTCCCTCATCGACCTACCGCGACTCTCCGGCCGCGAAGCCGCTCACCTCGACGCCCAGCAGGTTCGCCTTGTCATCGACGCCGCTCACGTGGACCGCCTGGAGGCTCTGTGGCTACTGGCGATCACCGCCGGGCTGCGCCGGGGCGAACTGCTGGCGCTCCGATGGGATGCCGTGGATCTTGACGGCGGAGTAGTGGAGGTCCACTACACCCTCCAGCCAGACGGGAGCCTGGCGGAGCCGAAGTCCTCCAGCTCACGCCGCGCCGTTCCCATCGCTGCGGCAGTCGCTACCGCCATGCGCTCCCACAAGGCCCGCCAGGCCGCCGAGCGGCTGGAGGCCGGGGACCAGTGGCAGGAGGTTCGCCTCCCGGTGGCCGGGACCAAGATCGTCTTCGAGGGTGGCCTGGTCTTCACCACACCACTGGGGCGGTCTCTGCCCACCACGCCGCTGGCCAGCGCCTGGGCGGCGCTGCTCCGGCGGGCGGGGGTGCCGCCCATCCCCTTCCACAGCGCCCGTCACACCGCCGCCTCGCTCCTTGCGGACGCCGGGGTCCACCCGAAGGTGGCGCAGGCGCGCCTTGGCCACGCGACCTCGGCCATGACCCTTGAGCGCTACACCCACGTCGGCGAGGCTCAGCGTCGAGGGGCGGCCGAGGACGTGGAGCGGCTGCTCGGGCTGGGCGGCTAGCGGGCCCGGGGGCCTACTGTCGTCAGCACTGTCGTCATTTGGCCATCCAGTCCCAGAAAGCCCTTATTGGATGGGAGTTTTTTGAATGGGTGTCGGGAAGGGCGGATTTGCCAGTGAACTGTACGTGAGGGTGCGCCGGTGACCATTTCGTATTAGAAGACGAGGCGTACCTCGGGTACGACGTACGCCGAAATCCGCCTATGTTCGCCGGATAGGGTGTCAAATAGGGTGTCAAGTCCTCGCCATGTTGGCGCTGCCAGTCGCGCGGAGGTGGGAGGACTGTTGGCGGCCATGGGAACCGGGCCACTGGCGACCATGAAGGCTGACCAGGCCGGTGCGGGAGGCATCGGGGCTGAAACACAGTCCCGGCGAGCGTCGTTCCATCACATAGCAGGGTCCATGGCCTGGTAGCCCGCGACGGTTGCTTGCAGGAGGTCGAGGTGTTAGTGCGGGGGCTTACGGCTGGCTTCACGGCCGCCCTGCTACTGTTTGCTACCGGCTGTGCCGGGGCGCCGTCAGGGCCCGAGGGCTCGATCCCATCAGACACCAGCGCATCGGCGATCCTCGGCCCGCCACCTTGCGCGAAGCACCCGACGATACTCAGGGTTGGGTCGCGCGTGCCGTCCGAGTACCTCGCCTCGATCGACTTCCTCAGCCCATCGGTTGGCATAGGCGTTACCCTTTCGACGGTCATCTGCGCTCAGCACCGTTCCCGGCTCGGAGGCATCCAGACCAGCCCCGAACCGTACCCGGGGCGGCTCGCCGTCACGAGGAATGCGGGAACCACATGGACGGTGGAAGGGTCACAGTTGCCAAAGGTGGTGCGGACCTCACTCGGCCGGGCCTCCTCAGTGGCGTTCACTACGATCACGTCGGGCTGGGTCGCAGGAAACGGGATGCTGGCCGGAACCAGTGATGGTGGCAGGCAATGGACGTTGAGCCAACTCGGAAGCCCGGTGGCTGGCCTCGGCGTGTCTGGAAATGAGACGCTGGCTCTCACCTCGCCTCGAGCAGGTGGCACCTCGGGCAGCTGGCGCCTCTGGCACACCTCCGGCACGGGGACGTCCTGGCAGCCGGGCTCCGTACTACCCATCCCTGCGGTCGACGCGTTCACCGCGTTCGCTCTCGGCCCCGCGCCCGGGTGGGCAGCTGTGGCGGTCACCCATGCCATCACTTCAGGCAGGCTGTCGACACTCGTGGTCACGAGCGACGCTGGCTCCACATGGACAACTCGCGAGTCCCCGTGCGCTTCGAACCCATGGTTCGGCATGGCCGCGATAGCGATACGCGCCCCGGGCGCGATGGTGAGCGTCTGCGAAGGGTCGGGGGCCGCCGGCTCGACGCCCAAGGGCATCTACGTGTCTCAAAACGCCGGGGCGACATGGTTCCCCAGGGCGCTGCTGCCGGCGCTCGGCACCCGGGACCCCACCGGCCTTCCCCCTCAGGACTTCGCCAGCTTGGGCGTGAGCCCGACGGGGGAGCTCTGGATCGCGACGACCAACGAGCTGTCGGGCAGCAGAGACGGCGGTTACTCTTGGTCCGCCGTCCCGGGTGTCAATCTCGGTGGGAATGCAGCCGTATTCTCGTTCACCGGACCACTGGACGGATGGATGCTGGCCCCGGGAGCGGGCCTCTGGCGCACGACCAACGAGCGTACGTGGGTCGCGGTGGGAAGCTGAGTGCTTAGCCAGGCTCGAACCCAAGGAGCCGGCGATTTGCCTATCGGTGTCCCGTCGTGCCGGGTCAGGTCCAGGTGTCGCCACGCCGTTCGCCGGCACCAGGCCACCACAGAGACCCTCGGATGGCGCTGAGACCACTGGTCTCTCGTACGCACCGCAGGTCTTGAACTCGCAGCACGTGGTCTGGCCATTCTGCCCGACAGCTCGCTGACCTGGGTCCGAGAGCAACCGCCGTTACCGTGGGCGACGGTCGGTCTTGGCCGGTGTCGATCAGGCTCATGTTGCCAAGTAGCCGACCTACGCGTAGCCTCATCCCCATCTTGACTTGGTTCAGACCGCACACATTTGCGATGGCGTTAATGATGGGCGTCCTGCTCACGGCAGCCGGTTGCGCCAACAGTTCGCTCCCCCACCCGTCGCCATCACCAACCGCGTCAATCGCAATCCCAAGCGGCTATGGCGTGGTCGTCGGCGGGATCAACGTCTGCGCCGCGGTGTTGCCGACGCACATCAAGTGGCCCGACTATGTGGCGGGCACTGTCATCGTCCTGCGAGGCACGGCAGCTCTCGTACCAGTGTCTAGCAATAGAGTCAAACTCGTTCTTCCCAGTGTCCAAGTAACTACGCAGACGGTCAAGCGACATCAAGAGTTCCGATTCTCGTTGCCACCGGGGCACTACGTCCTTGCCGTGGGTCCGCTACGAACCTCATACTTCTACGGCTGGGTAAACGTGACGGTGGCCGTTGGCAAGATCGTCAGGAGCGGACTGTCTTGTGACGCTATTTAATGGTCGAACCGGAGTGTCTGTCGTCACCTCACTGGGCGGGTTGGCTGCGATCAGTGCTCTGTTAAAAGCCTTCCGATTGCCCGGCTGGTCGTCGTTGAGGTGGTGCGGTCTTCGGCAGCGCCATTAGCACTTGGTGGACCTGGCCGTGGCGCTGGTGGCGCGGCTCGGGCGGACTTCGACCGCCGCCCCGAGCATGGTCGCCTGGCCATCCTGCGGCCATCCGTGACCAAAACACGCCGCTGAGAAGGCCGTAGAGCCTCGCAAATCACCTCTCATGACCTCCAGACCCCCTGCTCTTGACCCCAGGCAAGAGGCAGCGACCCATCCCCTGACCACGCCTGTGGCGCGCGCAGGGCCACCCTCCTCACGCGTATCATCCGCCCCAGGACCACCGACCAAATTCCACGCCGCTCAGGACATCCTCATCGCCAGTCGGCAAACCAGTAAGCGCTTCGACGTGGTGACCGAACTACCTCGGCCGCGAGAGCGCCCAAAGCGGTGGTGGCTGGACTACTGAAGGGTCAGCGGCTCATAGTAGAAGAATGGCGTCGGGGCGCCCCAGACAGAGCCGTTGACGTAGAAGTAGACGACTCCGTAGAAGTTGCCAGGACGTGACGACACTAGGTCCGATGGCCATCCCATGCTGGCGGATGCTGTCTGTCCCGGTTGAAGCGTAATTTCGCTTGTACCATCAGGCAACGCTTGTTGCGAATTCCAGACAACCTGAGGCCAGGCACTCGGTGGGACGGTAGAATCACCACCCAGCGTAAACGGTAGGCGACCATCGGTAATCAAAAGCTGGTAGCTCACTGTTTCGACTGAAGACGTCTCATTCCGCATGAACACCGTGACCAAGGGATCGACGCTTGTCGTGACAGTATGGGGCATCTCCTGAAGCAAATTCGATGGTTGGGGCCCAGTTAGCGCTCCGCTCCAGAGGGCCGAGAATGGAGGTTGGAGGGCGACGCTAGCTCCGGGCACGGTACTGGATGGCGTGCCGGTATCGAGATGCGGCCTGGCACCGTGCGCGAAGCTAATCAGGCGAGGCAAATGCCTCGGAGTTGCCGGTCGGCTCGAATTTGTCGAGGCGCATCCCGCTGCTGCCGCCGCCAGGATCAGTAGACCGGCAATCAATCCAAGTGAGGTCGGCACACGTGCATGGACGAACACCCGGGACGTCATTCCCGGCCCCTCTCGATCGGCGCGAGTTGAGTTGGCCATAGTGGGAACATAGGCCGACTCCCGCCGGTGTCAAGCGCAGACCCTGAATTGTGACGCGACATCTACTCTGCTCGACGTTACCACAAACAAGTGGTTACCTCCAGGCTCTGACCCTGGCAAAGCGCGACGTGGGTCGCTCTGGTTGTTGGGAAGCTCCCGAATAAGTGAGGAGTGGCACAGTGCCACCGCAGGTCGATGACTTGCCGAGTGACCACTGCCATCAGCGGAACGGTGCAAACAGTTTCCGGCGCGACAGCCTTCCGGCACCTGGTCGGGTCAACTTCTGACCACCCCCCGACCGTACACACGGGACGATGGCTATTCGCCAACGGCTTAGTCAAAGTTGGTCTGCGTCAGGTTAGGGCCGAGCCACAGATGGAGCGGACCAGCTAAACTGGAGCAGTTGTGAGACCCACCCTGGAACGCGACAGCCCGGTGCCGCTCTATCAGCAGTTGGCAGACCACCTGCGCCAGGACATAGCGGAGGGGCGCCTACCGACGGGGGTGGCTTTTCCATCGGAGCGCAAGCTGATGGCCCGGTACCAGGTCACCAGGACCACCGTGCGGAGCGCCATCGGCCTCTTGAAGCAGGAAGGGATGGTGGTCGCCGAACATGGGGCTGGCAGCTTCGTGCGCGACCCCAAGGCGGATCGGAGACTGGTGGACGCGACGCAGCTGAGCTCGGCCCGCTTGTCGGCGTCCGCGGATGGCGATCGGACTGGAGCTGGTCCCGTGAGGTCGTTCCGGGTCATCGCCCCGATCGAGCCGGCGACGCGTCGGGTGCCCGCGACTCCCTGGATATCGGGTCTGCTCCAGGTGGAGGTAGGGACTGCGGTTCTGTTGCAGGAGTCGGTGGGATACGGGGCCGAGGGCATCCCCTCGCTCCGTCGTGCTTGGCTTCACCCCAGGGTCGAGCGGGAACTGGGGTTGACAGAGGCGGATCTGGATGGTCAGTGGCTTCCCGATCTGCTCGCAAGCCGGGGGATGACGGCGGCGGACGGAGAGGATGTCGTTGAGGCGATGATGCCGGCGCCTGACCTCAAGCGGGTCTTGGCCGTGCCGGACGGGGTCCCGGTGCTTCAGCTGTACCGGGTCATGAAGCAGGATGCCCTGGTGGTGGCGGTCATCGAGGTCCACCTGCCAGCGGACCTGACAACCCTGGTCTTCGGCCGGACCACGCTCGGCCGCTGAAGGGGTAGGAAGAGCCCGGTCCATCCAATGGGATGCCCATGGGGATGG
>DAHWNZ010000093.1:0-7219 GCA_027339635.1 Candidatus Dormiibacterota bacterium | reverse complement strand
AACTAGCTAATCGGACGCAGGCTCCTCCCCAGGCGACTTGCGCCTTTGCCCCTCAGGGATCATGCGGTATTAGCCGTAGTTTCCCACGGTTGTCCCCCACCCAAGGATAGATACCTACGCGTTACTCACCCGTCCGCCACTAGGCCTTGCGGCCTCGTTCGACTTGCATGTGTCAGGCACGCCGCCAGCGTTAATCCTGAGCCAGGATCAAACTCTCCGTCGTTACCAACCCGGCCGAAGCCGAGTAGGTGGCAAAGAATTTGTTTGGGCCCCTTCCCAAGGGGCATGTGGATACAGAATCGTCTCCACTCTTCAATTGTCAAGGTGCGGGCTCCTCCCCCAAGAGAGGGGAAACAGCGGCGCCCAGCCCCGGGCTTGGCGCGGACTGTGAAGTATAGACCAGCCCCCTCTCCAGGTCAAGGTTGATCTCAGTTTGCTCTCGACCCCGATTTGGGACCCGGCCCGGGGCGTGGCCCCCAGATCAGCGTGTCCGGGGTCCACGGGCTTCAAGCCGAGCCCAGGGCGCCAGGCACAGCTGGGACCCCTGCCACGGCCCAACTGGGCAAGAGGAGCCCGGGTGCAGGGGGCCACACCACGGGCTGGGTTCGGGCCTACGCCCGTCGGACCCGAAGTCATGCCTGGTGCGCCGTGATGTCCCCAAAGGAGGTCCCCGCAACCACGCGCACAGCCGCCTGAGCGGGCTGCGCGGGGCCCCGTCTCGGGCGCCCCCTTGATGACCTGGACCGCTCGGGTCTGCAGATCCAACCAGGTGGCCACTCCGCCGACGAGCCCAACCGCTGTCCCCCCCCCCGGAGGGGTGGGCGATGTAACTCGGCCACTCCGCACCTCACCGATCAGGATGTCGCCACACCCCGGGCGGGCCGTGACTGGGGCTCCGGCTCTGTCCACCGTGATCCTGCCGTTCGCCGCGCGCGCCTCCGGTCGCCCCTGGCCTCACCAACCCACCTCGATCCGTTTGAGTTCCTGACCAGGGCCGGGCCGTCGACATTGCCGAAGCGCACGGCGCCGGTCCCAGTATCCACCGCAAGGGACGCCCGGACCACTCCCGCGGTGCCCACCCGCACCTTGTCGGCACTGGTCTTGAGCTGGCAGTCGCCGAGGTCTCCGTCATGCCGCGCCCAGATGGCAGAGGACGCGCTGCCAGCACACGCCTGCCCGTATCATCGCCACCGTGATCAGCCCGATTGGCGGAGAGGAAGTCGGGCAGCGAGCGGCTCGGGCCTTCTGGAGGGATCTGGACATCCCGTGGCAGGAGGCGTTCCGGCAGGGTTGGGAGGCCTTCCGCACCGGCAACATAGGCGTCGGCGCTTGTGCCTGGCGCCCCGACGGAACGCTGGTCCATGCGGCTCGAAATCGGGTAACGGACACCAGCGCCCCGGCGGGTGAGGTCTGCGGCTCCTCCCTGGCTCACGCCGAAGTTAATGTCGTTGCGCGACTTAGCTATGGGGCGCCGAAGGACTTGGTGCTGACGACCACCCTAGAGCCATGCCTGCAATGCTCAGCGGTGATCCGCCTGGGCCCGGTCGCCGTGGTCCGCTTCGCGGGATCCGACCCCCTATGGAGCGGTTGTCACGATTTCAGCCCATTGTCAGGACGCGAAGCGGCCCGCACCAAGGTGGCGATGGTGGGCCCGCGCGAGGATGAGCTGGGGGTGTTCGGAACTCTGTTTTCTCGCTTCTGGGATCACGGGACCAGGGTGCAGGAGTACCTGAGAACGCACGGAGAAGGCGACCTTCTTGACCTGGTCACAGAGCTGAGGGAGGACGGGTCACTCGCCGACCTCGCAACTCTGGAGGTCGAAGATGCCTTCGTCTACCTGTGGCCCCGGCTCACGCCTCTCGCCAGGAGGCAGGAGTAGCGCTGAACACCGGGGGGCCATCAAGGCTGGCCCCCTCCGAGCGCCTGGCGCCCGGAGAAGGCTCGCGCCACCGTGCGCTCGTCAGCGTAAGCCAGTTCCCCACCGACCGGCAGACCATGGGCGAGCCGGGTGACCTGAAGTGCCTGCCCGTGAAGACGACGCACCAGATACCCTGCGGTCGCCTCTCCCTCCACGTCGGAATCGGTAGCCAGGATCACCTCTCGTACCTTTCCGGCACTAACCCGCTCGACCAACTCATCGGCATGGATGTCAGACGGCCCGACACCGTCCAGCGGGGACAGCGCCGCTCCCAACACGTGATATAGGCCTCGGAACTCCCCGGTGCGCTCAATCGCCAGCACATCCTTGGGGTCCTCGACGACACAGATCAACCCTTCGTCACGGCTTGACTGCCGGCAGATGGAGCACAGCTCGCCACGCTCGCTCAGAAAAAAGCAGATTGGGCAGTACCCCACCTCCTCGGCCATGGCCCCCAGTGTCGCGGCCATCGCGAGGAGCTCAGGAGTTGGCCAGCGACAGGCCTGGAACGCCAATCGCTGGGCCGTCTTGGGTCCGATCGAGGGAAAGTGGGAGAACTGTTCCGCCAGCCGCTCGACCGCTTCGGGCAGCAGCCCCATAGCTAGGCCACAGCCACTCGGTCTTGGATCAGAGCACCCCCGGCGGCAGCATCCCTGGAGGCAGGATCGCCTCCATGGACCGGGCGGCCAGTTCCCGTGATCTGTCCAAGGCGTCGTTGACCGCGGCCTGGACCAAATCGCTGACCATCTCGGAGCCTTCCTCCAGGACGGCCTGGTCGATGGCGACCCCCAAGACCCGCTGCTGCCCGTTGCAACGCACCGTCACAGCGCCTCCTCCGGCCGAGCCCTCGACCTCACGGTTGGCTAGGTCGCTCTGCGTCTGCTCGAACTGGCGAGCCATGGTCTGCTGCAGCTGGCGCAGCTGCTTGGGGTTGAATTGCGGCAAGCCGTTCCCTCCTTGCGGGTTGTCAACCATTCTAAGGGCCGATGGAAGGAGGCCCACTGGGCTCATGAAACTCGACCTTCCTGACCGTGCTCCCTGGAAAGTGCTTCAGGGCCAGGGCCAGCGCGCTCGGCTCAGCTTGCCGGGCAGCGGGCTTCGGCTCAGCCTCACCCAGCAGCACCAGCTCAACATCCACCTGCGGTGAGAAGAGCTCTCGGCAAGCTTCCGCGAGGATTGCCAGATTTGCTGGAGCCCGAAGTTGGGAGAGGTGCCAGGGATAGCGCACCTCCACAGTCAGCGTGCCACTGTCCAAAGCCGCCGCTCGGGTCTCCCTCACCAGAGCGGCGAATGGTCCGGGGTGATGCTGCTGCGCCCACTGAATCACTTCCGTCCAGCGCTGCTGCCACTCGGCCGTCATCTCGGGGCCGGCGGGCGTGGGTGACGCGCTTTCGGCAGGCGCGCCACTGCTTGGTGGGGTAACGGCCGGGGAGGTCGCCACCCGGGGGACGGTGGCAGGCGCCTGTCGCTGGGCTGCCGGTCCCCCCGTCGCGGCGCTGTCTGCTGGAGCGGCGGACCCCGTGAAGGCCCCGGCTCTTCCGTCAGGAGGACGGCCGGGATGGTCCCGCATCGAGGCCGTCTGCCCCAGCTTCCCCCCTCCCAGCGCTGCCTTGATGAGGATCACCTCCAGAACCATCCAGGGATCGTCGGCGCGGCGCAGTTCGCTGCCGCCGCCGGCACAGGCCGCCATCAGCTCCAGCCAAAACCCTGGGGAGCCACCCTTGGATAGTTCCTCCCAGTGCCGCTTCCTGGCCGTCTCGCCCAGGGCCCGCAACAGCTGGCGAGGCTCGACCCCGGAGCCGGAAAGCTCCTGCAGATCCCCGATGACCGCCGCCGCGTCCGAGTCCGCCAGGGAGTCGGCCAGGCGGGTCAATGCGCCCGGGTCGGCCATGCCAAGGGCGGACCTGACGTCGGCCAGGTCGAGCACCTTGTCGCCCGTTCCGAGGAGGCGGTCCAGGAGCGACTCGGCGTCACGCAGAGACCCCGCCCCGGCCTGAGCGACCAGCTCCATGACCTGGGGTGTCGTCATGATGCCCTCCAGGGAACAGATGCGGGCCAGATGGTCCGCCATCGACGCGACCGGAATCCGGCGGAAGTCGAAGCGCTGGCAGCGCGATAGAACAGTCTCCGTGAGCCGGTTGGGCTCGGTTGTGGCCAGGATGAAGCACGCGTGCTGAGGGGGTTCTTCCAGAGTCTTGAGAAAGGCATTGCCAGCCTCATTGGTGAGCATGTGCGCCTCATCGATGATGTAGACCTTCATCGCCAGCTCGCTGGGCATGAACTGGACTCGCTCGCGAAGGTCGCGAATCTCGTCAATGCCACGGTTGGTGGCGGCATCGATCTCGATCACATCTAGGCTGCGGCCCTCGCCCACGGTTTCGCAGGCGCGACAGACTCCGCACGGCTCACCGTCGTTCGGGGCCTCGCAGTTGATCGCCTTGGCCAGGATGCGAGCGGCCGAGGTCTTGCCGGTGCCACGGATGCCGGTGAAGAGATAGGCGTGGGAGAGGCGCCGCTCCCGCACCGCGTTGCGCAGGGTGCGCGCCACCACCTCCTGGCCCACCAGGTCGCCGAACTTCTGAGGCCGGTACTTCAGGTAGAGGCTCTGCCGCACCGAGTTCATGTCGCCAATGATGATCGCGCACCCCTCGTCGTTGAGCCATCCCCGGCGCCTGCCGTCCTCCGAGCTCAGGCCGGGGAGCCCGACGACACTCCAGTCGCTCCGCGTACCGCTGCTTCCTTCCGGACCTGACGGGGTTGGCGGTGATTGGCTGCGCCGGACCCGGCCGTCAACACCCGGATGGTCGGAGCTGACCCGAAAACACCTCCCCTCGGAGGGGGATTCGACCCCGCTGTAGCGGATTGCGGGTACAGGGCACCGCTAACTCCCCGTCTAGCGCGATCAAGGAGATTCTAGCGCCGGAGGCGCAGGCTCATCCGAAGAGAGTCCCTGCGTGTGAGCCGACAGGCTCGACAGCTCTCGAAGCGGGCCGGCGGAGATGGGAGGGCGCCCGGGGTGGCCCGTCTCAGGCGTCCAGGGCGACCAGCCTCCTGTGCCCCGCCCGCAGAGCGGCCAAGGACGTTGCCCCGGCAACCATGAGGCACACCAGAATCGCAAGAAGTGCCGACAGCGCATTTGGCTGGCCGGTGATCAGCAGGGCCAGGGTCAGGCCGACCACGCAGATTGCGACGTAGGCGGCGCCGACCACCATGAACAGGATGGCCAGCCAGACCCCCACGGACCGCCTCGGGTCCGACCAGTCAAGTCTGGGCCAGACCGCCCCGAGCCCGGTCGCCAGGCAGCTCAGCCCGAGAACGCAGACCACCAGGAGCACGGATGAGAAGAGCACCTGGGACACGGAAGTGCCGACCCTGAGCTCCGTGCTCACCATGAGGGCCAGGCTGGCTGAAACCGTCACGATGGCCGGCAGCAGAAGCTTGCTGAGGAGCAGGGCCACGGTGGACACGGGGGCGGTCTTCAAACACCAGAACTGGCGGCCCTCTGAGCCCACGGCCCGCAGGCCCAAACCGCTCGCGGCGAACAGGGCCGCAAAGGCCGCCGTGGTGAGCGGCCCGTACCAGACCGGGAAGTGGTGGAAGGCCCCCAGGCCGAGTCCTCCGGCACGGGGGGAGAGCAAGTAGATGGCGAACACGCCGATGGGCAAGAGCAGCTGGATCAGTTGGGCCGGATCCCGGCGGAGGGTCCGCCAATCCTTGCGCAGGACGCTGAGGCTGACGGGAAGTGGCAGAAAGCTGCTCCTGGCCTGCCGGCGGCGCCGGCCTGTACTCTGCGATCGAAACCATCCGTCCCGCAGCAGGGGACCGGAGACCTCGATGGCGAGGATGGTGACGATTGCCGCCAGAGTCACCAGGACCGCCGCCAGAAGGAGGGCGGGACCGAGGCGACCGTGGGCGGAGTCGGTGATGCTCGCGGCCGCCCACGACCACGGAGCCCAGCTGGGAGAGCGAATCCCGTGCGCGAATGTGCTCACACCGACCCCGGAGCCGCTGCCCACCGCTGCCGCGATGTCCACTGCGGCGACCCCGAAGCCCACCAACGCGACGAGGACCCCGGCCGCATCCTTGACCCTGGTGGCCGGCACCACTCGCACCAGAGCCACCACGCACATCAGCGCCGTGGACATGGCAGGCAGCAGCAGGGCGGCAACCACCACCGCCACCAGCGGCACCAGCCACCAGCGTCCGGTGGCGATGGCCAAACCCAGCACGGCAGGCCCAGCGACCACGGTCCCAATTGCGGCACCGAGAAGAAACTGGGCCAGAAGGCGATAGGAGAGAAACAGACGCGGACCGATCGGCGTGTGCATCAGCCACTCCACATCCTTGGCGAAGTAGATCGACGCCAAGGCGAAGCTGACGGAGGTGGCCATGGTGAAGGCCACCAGCACCACCATGACGGTCGCGACCAGGCTGAACAGCGAATCCCCTCTTGCCAGGCCATCGGCTCGCCAAAGGGTCACGGCGAAGGGGGTCATGGCGGACCAGAGCGCGACTCCCACCAGGGGGGCGACGACCGTGGCGACCCGCCGGCCGGCCCCGCTGCGCCAGCACGAGTTCCAGAAGCTCCTGGCTCCGGCCCGCAGCAGGCCCAGGAACTGGACCCTGGTCGGAGAACCGTAGAAAGGCATCGCGCTCGGCTCGAACCGGTCAGGCGCCAAGCGCTGAGATCAGCGCGGCGGTCTCCTGTTCCTCGGCGCCGGTCACGTTCATGAAGACCTCCTCGAGGCTGCCGGAAGAACCGGGGCCAGCCGTGCGCTCCAGCTCCGCAACCGTGCCGAGGGCGACCAAACGGCCCTGGTTGAAGATCCCCACCCGGTCGCAGAGGGCCGCCGCGATCTCGAGGGCGTGGGTGCTGAGAAAGACAGTGTGCCCGGTGGCGCACAGGGTCTGGAGCATCGTCCGCAGCTGGCGGGCGGCCATGGGGTCCAATCCCACCGTCGGTTCGTCCAGAAACAGAACCGCGGGGTCATGCACCAGGGCGGCACAGAGGGCCAGCTTCTGGCGCATCCCACGGGAGTAGGACTGCACCATCTGGCTCGCCGCCGAGTCGAGGTCCATCGCCTCCAAGAGCGCGGGTATGCGACGGCGGCGGCGTTGCCGGCTCACCTGGTAAAGGTCAGCGGCCAATTCCAGCATCTCCAAACCGGTGAGCTTGTCATAGAGGGGCGCGTTGTCGGGGACGTAGCCCAGCAGGCGTCGTGCCCTCGGCCCATCCCTCTGGATGTCGAACCCTCCGACCAGGATCCGCCCGGATGAGGGGCGCAGCAAGCCGACCGCCAT
>DAHWNZ010000092.1:0-7226 GCA_027339635.1 Candidatus Dormiibacterota bacterium | reverse complement strand
ACGACTCCGGCAGCGCCGAGTACAACTTCGGCGATGACGGGTTCATCGCCACCGATGCGACCGGACACGTGGTGCCCTGAGCATGGCCAGAAGGAACCGCCTCAATCGGGCATCGGCCCGCGCCGTCGGCAGCCCTCATGTGGCGGCGCCGTCCACCCAGCTCGCGACCGCCGGCCCCTCCCCTGATCGGGGCAGCTGGAGTGCCCAGGCCTGGGCACCCACCGGAGCTCGGGTCGCCCTCGGGCTGGTGCTCCTGTGGTTCGGGGTTCACGAGCTGATCCAGCCCAGCCTGTGGACCGGCTACGTCCCCCTGATCCCGGCCACCTCCAACCTGGCGATCGGGCTGGTCCTGTTGCATGGCTGGGTGCTGAGCGTGGTGGGGGTCGCCCTGGTGGTGGGGGTGGCCGCGCGGGCGGCGGCAGCGGTGAGCGCGCTGCTGCTCGCCGAGATTGTGCTCTCGCTGACCTTCACCGGGGGGGTCTCCGACATCGTGGCCAGGGACTTCGGAGTCTTGGGACTGGCGCTGGCCGTGTTCGCGACGGCCGAGCAGGGGTGGAGGCTCAGGGGCTGAGCCCGGCCTTCGGGGAGTGGGCCTCCCGGCTCTGACCTGAATCAGTGGGTAAGGGCAAGGGGGAGTGTCTGGGGCAGGTAGCAAAGGCGCCTCGCTGACTTGGAAAATGGGGGTTGCAAGTCGACCACCGGTTCCAAGCAGGAGGCACCCAACAGGTGAAGAGTAGCGCATCCGTGCCAACCGTTCACCGCGGCGTTGACGATCCCAGGCTCACCGGCCATGCCGGACTGCTGCTGGTCCGGGACCTGAACGCGAAGCTGAACTTGGTCGAGCGACTGAACGCGGCGGCGGATGGAGTGCGCCGGGTCAAGCAGCGGCAGCGGGGTCTCATGGGCGGGCAGCTACTGGTGTGCTTGGCGGAGTCGATCCTGGCTGGGGGTAGCCATCTGGCCCATCTGGATCCCATGCGCGAGGATGAAGCTGGCCGGGTCCTGCGCGCCGTGAAGAGGTCCCGGCGCCTGAGCCCGTCAGCCAACTGCTGCCGCGGTATACGCAAAGGCAGTGCCAGGCGGTGGTGACGGAGCTGGCCCGAGCCGGAGTGGAGTTGGACCGGATGCTGGGACTGCCAGAGGCAGACCCGGTGACTCTGGATCTGGACTCCACCAATACCGAGGTCCATGGCGGGCAGAAGGACGACGCCACCAACAACTAGCAGGGCAAGCTCAGCTTCTGCTCTTTGTTCTGCACTTGGGCAGAGCGCCGGCCGGGTCCTGGCAGCCGACCTCCGGCCAGGACACCCGTCGGACAAGCCGCTGGCGGCCAGGCTGGTACTGCGAACCCTGCCCGCCCGGCATGGGCAGGTACGCCTGCGAGCAGACAGCGGATTCTACAGCGCGGGGGTTTCTCAACTGGTGTCGGCAGCACCACTGCTCGCGATCGATTACGCGTCAGGGCCCGTTAGGGTGTCCGCTTATCAATCTTGATTGGCCAACATTTGCCACGGACCGGGCAGGGCACGCCTTGTGTGCCCTGCCCGGTCCAGCCTCCGAGGCCGACCCCGGAAAGGTCGGAGCTAAGTTGCGATGTTGATCTGCACCGTTACGCCGGCGACCGGCTGGAACGAATAGTGACCTGGTGTGGTCGGGAATGCCCACTGCTCCCCAATCGTCAAGGTCACCAGGTAGTAGTGGTCATTGGGATCGGTGGCACCCGGGATGAGAGTTATCGCCCCGTTTGCGGCCTGAATGGCAGCGAGACTGGTGTAGCTCCATACCACTGGGCCAGCAATGGACCCGGCTCCCGCGCCACCGGGTCCGCCGATCCCGCCGGTAGTGTGCCCGCACGCAGCGCCAGTCATGTCGCCGGTAAAGTTGCCGTCGACTTCGATCCAATACCAAATTCCCCCCGTGCCGACGCCATTCGGCGGTGACGCACAGAGCGGAAACGCCGGATTGTCACAGTTGGCAGACACGGTGATCTGAGCCAACGGATTGTCGGCACTGCCGTACGCGAGGGCGCTGCTGGTCCCGATACCGAGCCCACTGGCAGCGAGGATGGCGGCGGGTAGCAAGAGACGCAGCGCTCCAAAAGCACCCACACCGCTGATCCGGTCCGCCAGGGCTCCACCGCCCCATATCCGCCGCGATTTCGCTTTCGCCACAGTAATCCTCCAGTCGGTGGTCGGCTTTGGTGCCATCTGGCACCGGTCGAGTGTGCGGCGCCACGGCGCGGTCCGACATCCGTAGTTGTTACGGATTCGCCGCCTGGCGGCGACCACCAATCCGGCACGACTCCGTCTGTCCCCCAGCCCAGTCGTGGCTAATAGCGTACGCATGTACCGCTTGACAGTGAGGTTGGCGACCTCATAGCGTGCCCCAACAGAGGAGTGCGGGGTATGGCGGCGCTGCGTCGGACGGTAGCACTGGGAACCACGTGGCTGGCTGGGCCGATTGCGGTGGCAAGCGTGTGCCTGCTATTGGTCCTCACATTGCTTTCGATCGAATTTGCAGCGCCCGGTTCCCTGACCCTCGGATCCGTCATGATGATCCCCGTGGTGCTGGCGGCGCGCCGGAGCCTTCGGGTGATGCTGACCGTCCTGGTGGGGGTGGAAGCCTCCAGAGCGGTTCGAGTTCTCTCCGGGGGAATGTCGCCGCAACTGGCCCTGGTTGAGATGGGCAGTTACCTGCTCGTGATCGCACTCCTCCGGCTGACTTCCCAAGGCGGCGTGCCGCAGTCTCCGCAGATGGCCGACCGTCGTGGTCAGGAGCCACCACCGGCACGCCTCGGGGACGCCTTACTCAGTTCTCGAGAGCGCCAGGTGGTGGATATGACTATCGACGGGCTGACAGCTCGGCAGATTGGGGAGCGCCTCTTCATCGGCCGGCGGACCGTGGAGACCCACCTCGAATCCGCCTACGCCAAGCTCCAAATCGACTCCAAGCGGGAGCTCATAGCACAGGCGTTCGACGCGCGTCGCGAGGCGGCTGTGACCACCTTGGGCGCTCACTCTAGGCCCGATGACCGACTGTCTAAGGGCTAATCCGTTCCTTGCGATCCAACGGCTAGCCAAGCCATTGCCAGCCGTAGCGCCGAGTCTGCCACGAGATCGACGCGGCAGTCAGGGACGGGCAACATGGAGATCCCCGAGGTCCCAATCCTCGCTGCGAGGCAGAAGCGGGGCGCGGCCCTGGTCACGACCTGTGACTCCGCCTCCCTCCGCGACCGGTCCAGGCAGGGCTGTCCCTGCTGTAGGGTGCTGGGGCGGTCCGGCGCCCCAGAGAAGATCACCATCGAGATGTTCTCCATCGCCATGCCCGTTCCGCACCGCCCCGTCAGTCTCCTCCAGATCCACTTTTCCGCCGGACTACAGAAGCTCTGCCGTTTCCCCCTGCTACAGCCTCCATCAGCGGTGCCGACGACATTCCGATGAGTGGAATCCTGCTCTGGGTTCGACGCCGGATGAGGATCTCCGCCCACCCCAGAAGCTGCGCCGCCAAGAGCGAGACATTGGAGGCCGCATCACGGACCGACTGGGCCCGGCGGTTACAGAGGAGCTCTGGCAGAGGCAGCGGGCGCACGTCGAGTAACGGGTCCGGGACGCCAAGAGCAACGGTCTGATCCATCTGCCGTTGGGGACCATGCGGGCCAAGTTCGGCTGGTTGGTGGCGACTGTGATCGCCACCAACCTGATGGCGATGCTGTCGGCCACCGTGCGCACCGTAGTCCCCCAAGCTGAGGTGCCACCAGACTTCGACGCTGGGCGGGCTCCCCTGTACCGAACCAGCCCCACCCTGCGGCGCTGGCTGATTGCGATGCCCGCCCGAGTGGTCCACAACTCCCGGCAACTACACCTGCGCTTGCCGCGGGGCTGGTGGTGGGCCGACACTTTCACCGCCACCTATGACCGGTTGCGCCTGCTTTCGGTCACCTGAGCCTCCGCCCGGTCGCCGGTCGTTACGCCATTCCCAGCATCCGGAGCTGCCGCACGCCTTGATCCCTCCCCTTGGCTCCTCGGGCCGCGCCTCAAACGCCCAACAGCCGGTCCTGCCTGCCCCCGCGACCTACAACCGGTCCCGCTCCACAAACCAAGGGCGTCCCCGAACGCCTCCAACGCCAGCCTGCCCGGCCCCCAGCCCCTTACTCACCGATCCAGGTCAGAACGGGAAGATGAAGCAGATCCGGCAATTGGAGGCAGAGGTAGCGGCGCTACTGCAGCAGCGCTCTGCTCTGGCTGCGCACGTGCCCCTGAGCGAAGTCGGCGGCCGCGACGTCATGCGCTTGGAGCAGAAGGCCATCATCGACCGCGTCAAGATGACCGCCTACAACGCCGAGGAGTGGCTCCTCGAGCGCCTCGCACCCCACTACTCCAACTCCGACGACCTCCGGCTCCTGCTGCGCTCCTTCGCCGAGTTGTCCGGCGAGATCCGTCGCACCGCTCAGGGGCTGGTGATCACCCTCGATCCCCCCGACACCCCGATCTACCGAGGGACCCTGCGGGGTCTCTGTGCCGACCTGAGTCAGTTGGGAGCCACCTTCCCTGGCACCGACCTACCGGTCACCTACCACGTCGCGGTGCGCCATTCCGAACGCGCTGCTTGACCCTCTGTGTCCAGTGGTCTGAACTTATGGATGGGCGGGTCGGTCAGCCAACGGGTCGGGTACCTTCGACCAGGTACCAGGCGTGATTTTTGTAGATCGCCCGTTGGTCGTCTGGCATCTGGGCGTGTTCAACCTGGTCGATCCAGCAAAGCTCTTCGGCCATGACGTCCACCAGCCCGGCCCGCCGCCACAGGTTGCGGGCGGGGTCGAGGCTGCGGACGTGGCGGAACGGAAGGAGCATGTCAATCTCGGTCCCGGGAGGGTAGTGACCGAAGTCCGCCTCCTCTGTCCACAGGGCGTCCAAGCTGACCACCCGGCCGCCGGGTCTGGTTAGTTCGACCCAGGCTTTCACAGCGGCCTCGGGCCGGAGAAGGGTCCACAGCAGGTGACGGGAGATGATGGCGTCGGCTGGACCGACATCGGCGGGGGGACGCTCGGCCTCGCCGAGGACGAGGCGGAGGTTGATCAGGGCCCGGGCTTGGGCGGTCGCCTGGCACACCCGCAGCATCTCTTCGGACAGGTCGAGTCCGATGACGTCATGGCCCAGCTCGGCGAGCAGGAGGCAGATCACACCGGTGCCGCAGCCGATGTCGATGATGGTGATCGGATCGTCGGGAGGGAACATCCGGGCAAGCAAACTGGACCAGGCCCTGGCCTCGAGGTCGGTCTTCAGCCCATGGCCCCAGGTGTTGTCATAGCTGGAAGCGGCGGCGTCCCAGGTCTGGCGGATGATCGAGGTGATCTGTTCGGGCGACTGTGTCCCGCGTGAGGCTTCAGAGGTCATCTTCGCGTTCCTCCTGCTGCACTCGTCGGTCTGCTGGCAAGCTACCACACTGGGGCTGGTGGCGACGGCAGTGGTGGCGGTGCCAAGCAGCTGTTCAACATCTATCTGCCGGCGGGTTTGGTGCGCCGGGCGAACCGTGCAGCGGTCGATTCAGGTCAGTCGTTGTTGGCGTACACGGCCAGCGCGCTCAAGGGCTATCTACAAGGCGGTGGATGCGGACCGGTGTGGATGGTGCCGATCTGCTACCCCCGCGACGTGGTGACGTCGATCGACTCCCAGCAGGCGATGGACGTGGAGCGTGGATCCGTCTCGTGCCCGGGTGCTGGGCTGAGTTGCAGACCACTGGCCATAGAGGGTCGAGCATCGCGCTCGGAATCGTGCACCGCGACGTGGTAGGTGACCCGTAGGTCGGTCCCAGAGGAGGTGGCTCCCAACTGGCTCAGGTCGGCCCAGAGACCCCGTAGAACTGTAGAACTGAGGTTGGGCAGCCCGACAGCGGCGACGCTCCCCAAACGCCAGCGCCGGACCGGCGCAGAAGCGGGTGAGCACCTCGTGGTCGACTATGGCCCGTAGCTCGGCCCGGACCCCGGTGAGCACGTCAGCCACCCGCTGGCGCCTTTACCCGGCAGGCGGGTCGCCGTGGGACGGCGCTGCCCACCGGGTTGCACGGCACTAGGCTCCCCTCCGGGACCAGGGCCGTCTTGCGGTTCCCCTGGTTGGGATGGGGACTCTCGAGACGCCGCTGGCGGTACAGGTCGGCCGTCCGGGGCCGATCCGTTCCATCGTGGCGGGCCCTCCGCCAGCGGCACTCCGAGGGATTCGGCCATGGCCTCATCGGTCCGGTCGTCCGGGGCCGGGTCCAGGCCTCCGCGGCAGAACGCCCTGGCAGCATCGCCGACGGCGGCCAGGGAGAGTTCGGCAAGAATGCGGGCACCCGCCCACGGAGCACGACCATTCGGGAGACTGGATAGGGGGTTGTCCGGAGCCGGTCGGCCAGGAAGTGGGAGTTTGACTCGGGGGTATGCCCGGAGAGGACCTCGTCGCCCACCGCGATGATCCAGCTCCAAATCGCCCTCCCCGCCATTTTGAAGGTACGGCCCCGGCCGGGGCCGGAGCTGCCGCGCTACTCCCCGACGCTTCCGTCGATGGCCTCCCGGATCAGGTCGGCGTGCCCGCTGTGCCGCGCCGTCTCCGCGATGAGGTGCAGCAGCACCCACCGGAGGGAGAAGGGGCGGCCATCGTGGGCAGGCATAGCCGAGAGGCGGCGCGGGCCTTCGGACTCGGCGATCACCCGATGGGTGCGCTCGCCCGCCTCCCGGTACCGCTGGCGCACCAGCTCTGGCTCGAGCTCCCCCCCGGTGCGGAACTCCCACTCAGGGTCGGCGTCGAAGTCTACCCCGCGCCAGGGGTCCGGGAGCTCCCGGCCAGCGAAGTGGACCTCCATCCAGCTCTCCTCGACCAGCGCCAGGTGGTACAAAAGCCCCCCCAGGGAGAGGGTCGAGCTGGGCAGGCACCTGGCCATTCCCTCCCTGTCCAGCCCCGCGGCCTTGGCCAGCACGGTCTGGCGCTGCAGTGACAGGTAGCCTTCGAGCATCTCCAGCTCCCCCTCCTGGCTTTCCGGCTCCTCCCGGTCCACGAGGGCCAGGAAGGCCAGCACGCGCTGCGTCAGCAACCGAGCTGCCGCCGGGTCGTATGCGGCAAGGCTGCGATCCGCGAAGAGGTGGTGGTTGCCCGGGTACAGGTACAGCCGGGCCCCGTGAACCCGGGACACAGCTCCCGGGCCACCTTCTCATCACCCTCGTCCACGAAGTAGGGGTCGCGGTCCATGGCGTG
>DAHWNZ010000091.1:0-7284 GCA_027339635.1 Candidatus Dormiibacterota bacterium | reverse complement strand
TCGAGGGGTGTTCCCGCCGTCTGCAGTGCTAGTGCCTCGAAGTAGGCACGCATCTTTTGGGGATTACCCCGTGGCATCACGGCAAGGGCGTCTCTAGTTATCACTTGGCTAATGTAACTATCGAGCCAGTTGCTTCTCGCCGCTTGAGAGAGAGGCCGCAGTGCCACCTCGGGAAAGCCGCCCCGGGTGGCCAACTCGAGGTAGTCGCTTAACCGCGGCCGAGTTTGTCCCCTGGCAAACGCAGCGACGTCGGAGGAGGCCACTTTGTCAAGGAACCCTACAGACCGCTTGTCTAGGCTCGTTCGCAGCTCCACTTCGGTCAATCCGTACATACTCATGCGAATGAAGCGGCCGGTACCGGGCCAGACGCGGTTCTCCAGCTCGCCCCTAACACTGCCGGTCACAATGAAGCGACCGGGACGGGGGTCGCTATCCACCGCTCTGCGGACCGCTCCCAGCACCTCAGGCACCTCTTGCCACTCGTCTAAGAGCAAGGGCTCTCTTCTCCCTCGGAGAGCGTCGTCCGGATCGGCCTTAAAGGCAGCCGAGTCGGCTGGGCTGTCAAGACTGACTGTCTCGGCGGCGACTTGCCGCGCGGTAGTTGTCTTGCCGGCAGCCCGAGGCCCATTAATCATCACAGCGGGGAAGTCGGCCAGTAGTTGCTGCAATCTATCGTCAGCTAGGCGTCTCTGGTACTTCATAGGCTCCAGTGTAGCTCAGCCCCGCCCTCAGGTCCACCCTAGCCCCGCCCTCAGGTCCACCCTAGCCCCGCTTGCAGGTCCACCCGCCCCCTGCCCTGAATTCCAGTACAGCCCCGCGAACTGGGCGCCAAGACTCTCGTGTCCGTTGGCTGCAACAGCTGGAGGCTACGTCGAAACCAAAAGATGCCCCTAACGTCGCCACCTCAATTGAGCTCAGCCCGAGTGTACGTGTACAAGAAAGCGGTAGCGGCGTGTACAAGCCGGTTGCGAAGTGCGTGCAGGTGCCAGTGGCCAGGTCAAAGTAAGCACTGGTGGCCGACAGAAGTAAGCGCCTTCCCGTGAGCTGAGCAGGATCGGGAAGGGCCCCCGGAACGGGAGTGTGGTATTGCAAGGACTGCGGGACCATCATGTCCCGGGCGGGGCTTGCCGTTCGTACCAGCCTATGATCGGCTAGGGTGCGGGTTCGCCGACTCCAGCCAACGGGGGGCGATCGGCCTCGGGTATTTCGAGCAGGTCCATCACGGCCGACGCGAGCTCACTGCGCAGACCGGCTTGACTCTCAGCTCCTAGCCCACGGAGGCTGCCGACGGCGCATGCCATCACGGCTCCGAGGCTGGCCGCCAATCTGACCCGCAGGCGTAGGGGCAGGTCGGGGTCCTGCAAGTACGCCGTCCAGCGTTCCTCCATCTGGCGGTGCACTTCCAGGTGTTCTGGGTCATCGGTGTGCAGCGAGCCAATGGCAGACCGGTTGCGCTCCATCAACACAAAGAGCGGCCGCTGAGCCATGACGGTATCGATCCCGTGCAGAGCGAACCGCGCCAACTCGGCGGGTGTCTCCAGGATGGTTTGGCCCGGTAACAGGTCCAGCCCGTGATCTCCCAACGAGTGGGCGCGCTCGATCAGGGCCATGAGAACACTCTCCTTACTGGGAAAGTGGTAGTACAGGGCGGCCTTAGTGACCCCGACCCGCTCCGCCACCTCGCGCAGGGAGGTCTTGTCATAGCCGGCTTCGGAGAACAACTCCAGCGCGACCTCCAGGATCCGGTCGCGAGTCCCATGGGTAGGAGATGCGTCGTGACGTGCCACGACGGGATTCTACTTGACGCCCGGTTGGCGAATAACTTACCATCCGGCCGGTAAGCAACAGATAGTGGAGGCTGCCATGACAGGCGCCGTCGGCATAGAGGTGCATGACCTGACCAAGTCCTTCGGTGGAACACGGGCTCTGGACGGCCTGGATCTGGTGGTCGGGGCCGGGTCTGTGGTTGCGGTCCTTGGCCCCAATGGTGCTGGCAAGAGCACCTTAACGCGGATCCTGGCGACCCTGGCGACGGCTGACAGTGGCCGAGCGTGCGTGGCCGGCTTTGATGTCGCGGCCCAGGCGGGCGAGGTGCGCCGTCGTATTGGAGTCACCGGACAGTCTACGAGCCTGGACGAATATCTCACTGGTCGGCAGAACCTGGTAATGGTTGGCCGCCTGTGCCGTTTGCCATCCAGAGCGGCGAAGGCCAGGGCGGACGAGCTGCTGGACCAGTTCCAACTTAGCGATGCCGCAGACCGGCCCACAAAGACTTACTCCGGAGGAATGCTGAGAAAGCTGGATCTGGCGGCGAGCCTGGTCACTCGTCCGGAGGTCCTGTTCTTGGACGAACCCACCACGGGCCTTGACCCCAGGGCGCGGCTCGGGCTGTGGGACGTGATCCGCGCTCTGGGCAAGGAGGGGACGACAATTCTGCTGACCACGCAGTATTTGGACGAGGCCGACCAACTCGCCCAGCAGATTGCGGTGGTGGACCATGGCCGGGTGATCGCCCGCGGCACCAGTGATGAGCTGAAGGCACAAGTAGGGGGCGAGGTCCTAGAGCTGACCCTGAGCCCCGGGATGAAGGTCCAGCAGGCGGTCCAACTGCTTGCCCAACTCGCATGGGGAGAACCCACGGCGATTGAGGATTCTCACGTGGTGTCCGTGCCCCTGAGCCGAGCTCACGGCTCCGTGACCGAGGTGGTGCGGATGCTGGATCGGTCAGGGCTGATCGTTGATGACATCTCGGTTCGGCGCCCCGGACTGGACGACGTGTTCATGAAGCTGACCGGGCATGCCGCGGAAGTGGGTGGAGCTGAATGATGATTGAGGCTGCGGCCGGAAGCGAGGAGGCGCCGTCGGCCACCACACGGCTGTGGTGGTTCTTGCGGGATGTCCTCGTCCTCACCGGACGAAGCCTGGTCCATGTCAGGCGGGATCCCGCGCAGCTGGCGGACGTAACCATCCAGCCGGTGATGTTCGTGCTGCTGTTCACTTACATCTTCGGCAGCGCCATCCATCTCCCCGGCGGTGGAAACTACCATCAGTACCTGGTCGGCGGCATCTTCGGCATGACCATGGCCGGCACCGCACCAGGAGTCGCGGTCGGGCTTGCGACGGACATCAAGTCCGGGATCGTCGATCGTTTCCGAGCCCTTCCGATGTCGCGGGCGGCGGTCTTGGTGGGGCGCCTGACGGCCGACCTGCTGACCGCTCTGCTGGGACTGCTGGTTACGGTGGCGGTTGGGCTGGTGGTGGGCTGGCGCGCCGACACCGGGCCGGCCGACATACTCCTCGGGTTCGGGCTGGCGCTCCTGTTCGCCTACGCCATGAGCTGGGCCGGAGCGGCCGCCGGACTGTGGTTACGCAACCCGGAGTCCGCGCAGGCACTCGGGTTCGTCGTCTTCTTTCCTCTGGCCTTCGTCTCCAACGCCTTCGTGGCGACCCAGGATCTCCCCAGCTGGCTCGGTGCGGTGGCGGACTGGAACCCTATCAGCACGGTCACGGCCAGTTGCCGGTCCCTCTTCGGCAACCCCAACCCCTCGGCCCTGGTCCACGTGTGGCCGCTGCAAAATCCAGAGCTCGCCACGGCCGTCTGGTCCGTCGGGCTGCTGCTGATCTTCATCCCCTTGTCGATTCACCTGTACCGACGCGAGAGCTAATCCTGACGCTTGGGGTCAGCCCCGCCCAATGCCGCTCCCCAGTCGCCCCCAGCTTCGGCAGGGCACCAACGAGTCGTGGCCGTCGGTGATTCGTGCACGTATTACAAATTTGCACAGAGCGCATCAATCTGATATGGTCGAGGGCATGGAGATTGGCTCAGGGGGAAGGCGAGAGCGCAAGAAGCTCGCGACTCATGTCGCACTTCGCGCGGCGGCTCTGCGCCTGGTGGCGGAGCGGGGCCTTCATCAGGTGACGGTCGAGGACATAGCCGAGGCGGCAGACGTCTCCGTTCGAACCTTCTTCAACTACTTTCCCTCCAAGGAGGACGCGATCGTCGGTTTGGACCCGGAGAAGGCAGATCTGCTGCGCGAGGCCCTGGTCTCCCGGCCACCGGAGGAACCACCCCTGGGGGCTCTCCAGGCGGTGCTTGGCGACCTGGGGACGGCCATGGTGGAGCGCAGTGAGGAGTGGAGCCTCCGCTTGGCGGTGGTCAAGGGATCTCCGGCGCTGCTGCCCCGGTTCCTGGCGTCGTTTGCGACCTACGAGAGAGCGCTGGTGGAGGGTGTTGCTGCACGGATTGGAGTTGACCCCGACAGCGATCTCTATCCGACGGTCGTGGTCGAGGCTTCGATCGGAGCCCTTCGTGCGGCGCTTGGCATGTGGCGAACTGATGAGGGGGCTCGCCCCCTGCCGGACCTCATGGGTCAGGCCTTCGGGCACCTAGCGGCGGGGCTGGCGCAGCCTGGGCACCGAGCTGGCGGAGCACGAGAGGAGCGGGCAACAGGGGCTGCGGAGGGTCGTCGGCGGGTGGCGCGAAGGCCCAAGGCCGCAGGCAACGACCGAGAGATCTCAGGCGTTGCGACAAGGCAGAGGCTAGAAGTTGTCGTGCCCGGCCGCGTCCAGAAGGCATCCGTTCACGCGGTGGCCAGCCGGTCAGTAAAGCTGGAGGAATAGGTGAGTCAGAAGTCGACCGTGGATGCACTGGTGCTAGAGGAATCGGCCCCAGGTGGAAGTCTCGTGCCCAGTCACCGGCGGGTGTTGCTGATCATCGGTGCCCTGATGCTGGGGATGCTGCTGGCTGCCCTGGATCAGACGATCGTGGCCACAGCGCTGCCCACCATTGCCGGAGATCTCCACGGCCTCTCGCACCTCTCCTGGGTCGTCACCGGCTATCTGTTGGTCTCGACCGTCTCCACCCCTCTCTGGGGCAAGCTCGGCGACATGTATGGTCGCAAGGCCTTCTTCCAGGCGGCCATCGTGATCTTCCTGATCGGTTCCGCCCTCTCTGGGCTCAGCTCCTCCATGATCATGCTGATTGGCTTCAGGTCCCTTCAGGGGCTGGGAGCGGGCGGCCTGATCGTGGGGTCGCAGGCGATCATCGGCGACGTGGTGCCGCCTCGCGAGAGGGGCAAGTACCAGGGCATCTTCGGAGCGGTCTTCGGGCTCGCCAGCGTTGCGGGTCCACTGCTGGGCGGATTCTTCGTGCAGAATCTTTCGTGGCACTGGATCTTCTACATCAATGTCCCGATCGGGCTGGTGGCGTTGGCGGTCACCGGCTGGGCCCTGCCCAGCGCCTTGCGCCGGGTGCAGCACGTGATTGACTACATCGGCGCCGTGGTGCTGGCGGGTGGTGTGACCTGCCTCGTGCTGCTCACAACCTTAGGGGGAACCACCTACGCCTGGGGTTCAGCGCCGATCTTGATCATGGGTGTGCTTGGGGTCGTTCTGCTGGGGATCTTCGTAGTGGTGGAGCGCCATGCCCAGGAGCCCATCCTGCCCCTGCACATGTTCCGCAACCGCGTCTTCAGCGCCTCCAGCGCGATTGGGTTCATCGTCGGGTTCGCGATGTTCGGCGCCATCACCTACCTGCCCACTTACTTGCAGATCGTCAAGGGGGCGAGTCCGACCGTTTCCGGTTTGGAGCTGCTGCCGCTGATGGCGGGCCTGCTGGTCACTTCTATCGGCTCGGGAATCCTCATCAGCAGGTGGGGCCGCTACAAGATCTTCCCGATCCTGGGTACGGCGGTCATGACCGTGGGACTGCTGCTCTTTTCCCGACTTGGAGTGGGCACCAGCATGCTTACCGTCTCCTTGTTCATGGTGGTGCTGGGCTTGGGTCTGGGTGGGGTGATGCAGGTGCTCGTGATCGCGGTGCAGAACGCGGTCCCCTACAGCGAACTGGGGGTGGCGACATCCGGAGCCACCTTCTTCAGGTCGATTGGAGGCTCCTTCGGGACCGCGATTTTTGGCGCCATCTTTGCGAACGTTCTGACCGGAAACCTGGCCCACTACCTCCACGGTATTCGCCTGCCATCCGGGTTCAGCGGCGCTGCGGGCGCGAGTCCCGCGGCCCTCGCCAAGCTCCCCGCCGCCGTCCATCAGGGCTACGTTCAGGCGGTGACCGCATCCCTGCACCCCGTCTTCCTCTGGGCGGTCCCATTTGGAGTCCTTGGATTCGCCGCTACCTGGGTGTTGAAGGAGGTGCCCCTGCGCCGGGGCGTTGGCGGCCACCAACAGGCGGCGGCAACTCCGGTCCCCGCGGAGGCTGTCGAAGCCTGAAGGCGATTTGGCCCGGGCCGGCGGAGGCTGCGTTGGATACTAACGAAGCGCGTGTGCCAAGGTGTCTCATCTCAGCTCCAGCCGAGAGTCGGGCGCGAACCAAACCCGGACCAGGGGTATCCCGCGGGACGCCGGATGGCCATCCTTCCGTGGTCCACGGGAGTCTCCATCCGGCCTGCCCACTGCGGCCGCCCACCCCTAGCCTCGGTATCTCATCAAGGTTGGGCTGAGTACTTGCTCCTGGCGGCTCTCAATCGAGCTGCCGGAGACCCGTGCTCGAAGCGGGCATTCGCCGATTGGTATAAGCGCACCAGCCTGAAGCGGCTGCTGCCAGTCCCCGTTGCCCAGCTGACTTCGCAGCGGTTTTGGGATGCCATGGACCAAGTCAACGCCACCGCGGTCGAGCAGATCTTCCATCGGATCGCCAAGCGGGCAGTGGAGGTGCTGGAGGTTCAGGACTCGGTGGTGGCGTTCGACACCACCAACTTCTTCACCTACATCGCTTCCGACAACGGCCGCGCCCAGTTGCCGCAGCGGGGACGCTCCAAGGCCAAGCGTCACGACCTACGCCAGGTGGGGCTGGCCCTGGCGGTGACCCAGCAGGACCAATTGCCGCTGTTCCAGCACATCTATGCCGGCAACGACAACGACGCGACCACCTTCGACGCAGTATTCCCGCGGTTGCTGGAGGAGTTGAGCGACTTCGGGCAAGGGCCCTTGACCTGGGTCTACGACGGCGGCAACGTCAGCGCTCACAACCAGCGTCGCGTAGAAGCGGCGGTCGCCAAGGGTCAACTGGGGTACGTGACCTCGATCTCCCCCTCCGCCTACCCTGAGCTCCTGGCCGTCCCAGTGGAAGAGATGACCCCAGTGGACGCCACCCTTTACCCGGAGTTGGCGGGCACGCGCATCCTCAGCATGGTGCGGCGGCGCTGGAAGTGCGATGTCCAGCTCGTGATGAGCTACAGCCCCGAGTTCGCTGAGGGCCAGCTCAACCGAGTGCTGCAGCATCGGACCAAGGCGCTCCCCAAGCTGCAGGCGCTACAGGCCGCGCTGCGC
>DAHWNZ010000090.1:0-7358 GCA_027339635.1 Candidatus Dormiibacterota bacterium | reverse complement strand
CTTCGGTGGACGCCCTCAGACGTAGGCATCCGTCACTTCAAGATCATTAAAGCGTTCCATTCTGAAAGACTGCCACGAGTAAGCAGGGGACGCCCAAGCGGAAGACAGGAGCGCACCCGATCGCATGCGCCCGATTCGTCCATCTGCCCTTGTAACCCATCGCTGTAGAGGAATGTCTGCCAGAACGGGATCCCGACCACGATCTGACCCAGCCGTCGATTACCGGCACAGTCCACCAGATCCTGCCGCACTGGAGTCCCGCACGGGAGCGCCCTGGTGGCGCTCTGCATACCACTCGAGCAGGGCCCGCTGTCGGAGGACCTCAGCGAGGTAGTTTGAGTACTTGTGGAAATAGCTGTCGAGGTCCGGGCTGACCGAGACAAAGACGGCGTAGCCTTCCAGGTGTTGAACCAACCAATCGGCTCGCGCCGCGGGTCGATCCTGGAGGCCACGCCGTTATGTCGAGACGCTATCAGGTTCTGGCACCGACCGCACCCGTTCCCGCTCCGGACGATCCCCTGGAGCAGTTGGCCCGCGAAGGGGGCGCAGCGCCTGCTGCAAGCCGCTCTGCGGGCGGAGGTGGACGACTTCCTGGGCCTGGGCAGGTACCAGCGCGGTGGGGAGTTCCGGGGGTACCGCAATGGGCACCTTCCGGAGCGGAGCGTAGCGGTGGGATGGGAGCGGTCAAGGTTCGCCAGCCCCGGGTCAGCGACGTCCCGGAAGGGGTGGATGCGTTCCAGTCGGAGCTGCTAGGGAAGTGGGAGCGCCGGTCCCGGACCCAGGCCCGGCTGCTGGTGCGGCTGTACCTGGAGGGGCTGTCCACCGGGGACTTCGAGCCGATCTTCCGGGCCCTGGTGGGGGAAACGGCGGCACTGTCGCGGAGCAGCATCGTGCGGCTTAAGGACGAGTGGGCCGACGAGTTCCGGCCCTGGCGGGGACGGCCGATCCGGGAACGCTACATGTACCTGTTCGCGGACAGGGTGTACCTGAAGGCTCGCCTAGAGAAGGAGAACACGGTCCCCTGACGATGGCCGCCAAGACACACACCACCTCGCCCGAAACCACCCTGCACAGTGACCACGGTGTCGAACGCCAGGCAATAGACCCACCGGCGGTCACGTAATGGGTCCACTCGCAGTCGCGGAATAGACCCACCGGTGCCGTTCATGGGAATCGTATCTATCCGCGCGTCCTTCGTGCCATCGAGCGGCCGCCTGGAGGAGTAAGAGTCGAGGTCGTTGGGATCGGGAGGCCGTGGCTCTGAGGCTCCTGGGCCTTCTCAGGGGCATGTTTTTCGGGGCCGGGGTGGTCATCGGGCCCGTTTGGTTCGTCGTCGCTCTCCAAGCGCACCATCCCACCGCCATCCGGACGGCGCAGCGGCCGGTAGGTCCGGCCGCGGAGAGTCACGTGGTGGGCGCTGTTCACCAGGCGGTCGAGAGCGCTTTCGGCCAGCACCGGGTTAGGGAAGAGGGCGTACCAGTCTCGGGGGGAGCGGTTGCTGGTCACCACCATGGTGCCGGCGCGGTAGCGCTCGCAGATCAGCTCGTAGAGGTCCTCGGCCTGGGTAGGGGTGAACTCGCGCATTCCGAAGTCGTCTAGGATGAGCATGTCGCTCTGAAGGTAGCGGCGTAGCCGGGGCTCCCAACTTCCGTCGGCCCGTCCGCCAGCCAGGTCACGCAGCATGGCCGTGGTCTTGGTGAAGAGCACGGTGTGGCCGGCCCGGCAGGCGGCATGCCCCAGCGCCTGGGCAGCATGCGTCTTGCCCACTCCCACCGGCCCGAACAGGAGCACGGACTCGCGGCGCTCCACGAAGCCGCAGGTGGCCAGGTTGCGCAGCTGCTCGGCTGGGATCTGGGGGTTGTAGGACCAGTCGAACTCCTCCAGCGTCTTCTCCTCTTCGAAACGGGCCCGGTGGAGGCGCTGGGCCAGCATCTTGGATTGCCGCCGGTCAATCTCGTCGTCCAACAACAGGGCGAGGAACTCCAGGTGCCCCAGCCTCTGCTCCTCGGCCTGGACTCGGCGCAGCTCCAAGGTGTGGAGCATCCCGCCCAGCCGCAGCGTCTTGAGTTGGGTCTGCAACTCAGCGGGCTTCACAGCACCCCCTCCAGCAGCGCCGCTGCCCCATGCAGCATGGCCCCCGCCGCACTCAGATCCGGCGAGGGCTCGTCCACCACCAGGGGGTTCTCCAGCAAGTTCTTCACCGTCCGGTAGCGGGCGTCCGCCTCTAGAGCCCGGCGGCAGGCCCGGTCCAGCCGCTCCGCCCCGTGGGTCTCGCCGAGCCGGATCACCGCCTGCGCCTGGCGCAGCCTGGTCAGGGGCATCGGCTCCGTCAGGAGCTCATCCACCAACTGCAATACCGAACTGCCCAGGTCTTGGGCCTGGCGCCGGCCCCAGAGGGGCGTCCGCAGCATATAGGCCACCTTCTGCTCGGGTAAGTCCGCGGGATCGAGATAGCGCCGCTCACCCCGTCTTCTCAGGTGGGTCTTCACCACCACTCCTTGGTCGTACACCCGTACCACCCGCTCGCCCACCCGCACGTCCAGTCGCCGCCCAATCAAGCGCCACGGCACGGAGTACCGCATCCCTTGCACTTGGACCTGGCAATCCGGGTGCACCGTCGCTTTGGCCCAATGGGCCACCTCGAACGGCTCCGCCGGCAGTCGCAGCAAGCGGGGTCGCTCCACCCGGAAAAAGACCTCTCCCGCCGTCCCCGGCAGACGCCGGTGCGGCCGTTGGTCCGCCACCTCCCGGCACCACCGCTCCGCCGCCGCCTGCATCGCCACCAGGCTCTGGAACTGCCGACCCTTGAAGAAACTGTCCCGCACGTAGGGCATCGCTCGCTCCACCTGCGGCTTGTCCTTGGGCCGCCCGGCCCGGCAGGGATCGAGTAGCACCCGGTAGTTCGCCCCCAACTCCTGGTAGGCGGGGTTCAGACCCGGATCGTAGATGTCCGGGCGGACCACCCCCGCCTTCAGGTTGTCCAGCCGCACCTGCTCAGGGGCCCCGCCAAAGAAGTCGAACGCTGCCACGTGGCACTGCGCCCACGCCTCCTGGTCGCAGACCAACACCGGCCTCACAAACAACCGCCGGCTCGCGCACAAGGTCATCACGAAGCCTTCAACTGCATGACCCTGCCCGGTCTTCGGGTCCACCCAGTGCCCCATCCGTCCGTAGTCCACCTCGGACACCCGTCCTGGCACCGTCGGCTCCTTGGGGCCCTTGACGTCCTCCGGCCGTACCTCCCGGATCCGGCCTCGCACGTAGCGTCGGAAGCTGCTCACACTCACCTCCAGCCTCCGCTCGTCCCGCAGCCGCTGCCAGACCGTAGTCACCGTGTTGGTCTCCAACCCGGCCACGATCTCCTGGTGGAACGGCTCGATCCGCTCCCACGCGCCGCCCGTCCTCACCACCACCCGCTCGGGGAAGACCCGCATGACCAGCTCCTCCCACCCAGCCGCCGAGCGGGCCCGGTCCCCGGGCACTACCCCGGCCTCCTGCACCCGCGCTACCACTTCGCGCAGCCGAACACGCCCCATCCCCACGCTCTTCGCCAATCGCCGGATCGAGTGCCCTGCGTGCCAAAGCCGCAGCGCTTCCACCACCTCTGCCACCAGGAACCTCCTGCCCGCCATCGGCTCTCCTTCGGGAGCCTCCGGCCTGGCCTACTTTCGCCTGTGGCACCGGCAGCCTTCCCACCTCCAGGGTGGGTCTATTGCCTGACCGCGAGTGGGTCTATCCCGTGACCGTGGGTGGGTCCATCACGTGGCGCCGACTGGGTCCATTACGTGACCGCCGACAACCACGGCTCCCAGTTCGTCTCCTGGGCGTTGACGCAGAACCTTAGGCCGCCTCCATCCTTGGCTCGATGGGAACCGTTGGCGAGTGCTTCGACAATGCTCCCATGGAGTTCGTCGGGGGCTCTACGCAGATGGAGCTACTCAACCGCCAAGCCTGGATGCCCCACGTGCAGCTGTCAACTGCCCTCTCCGACTACTTCGTCAACTTCTGCCACCCACGGCGCCGTCACAGCTCGCTCGGCTACCACACGCCCGAGGAATTCCAGGGGTTACCATCGTCCGACAACCCGGCCACGACTCTGATTTGTGTCGGCCACTGACCGGGGTACACGTCACCTAGACTGACAAACGGGGCCCTTCAGTGACGCATCTCGCGATTTGGATTCGAGGCAACCGTGGTCAATCCTCTCGTCGCCCGAACCAACCCGTGGTCGGGCTGTCCGGGTGACCATGCGTCGAGGGATCTGAGATCGCTAGGCACTTGAGCGCGCGCCCCGGGGTCCGACCGCGAAGTCGCCTGGTCACTTGGACCGGGCAGCTCGGCCATGCCATAGCTTGGGTCCTGATCGGAGCCCAGGTGCTCTATCTGACCGCACCCGCGATCGCTCACATCACGACTCGCCAGATCGGCGATGGCGGCGATGGACCTCAGAGCCTCTGGAACATCGCATGGATCCGGGGGTGGATCGAGGGCCACCACGGCCTATTCTTCACTCACCAGCTCTTCGCGCCAGTCGGTGCCAATCTCGCCTGGATGACCCTGGCCCTTCCGGTCAACGCGGCAGCGGCGGTCGTGTCCCCCTTGCTTGGCTTGGTCGGCAGCTACAACGTTATGGTTCTTCTTTCCCAGACCCTCAACGGCGTATCGATGTACCACTTTGCACGGCGGTTGGGGGTGGGCTGGCTCGCAGGCTTGGCTGCGGGGGCAACATTCATCGGCTCTGGTCACCTGGTGGCGGAAATGCTTGGCCATATCCACCTGTTGCAGGCCTTCCTCATCATTTGGTTTACCCAATTGCTATGGGGCATCTTTGATAGCCCAAACCATCTGTGGCTACGAGCTGCGCTGCTTGGGGCAACGTGGGCGATCACCTTCTATGCGGTTGAGGATTATGCACTTTACGAACTGGCCGTCGCCCTCCTGGTCGTCTTCACTCATCCGGCCATCCGGGGGGAAAGATGGTCCGCGCTCCTCAGGCACGGGCCCGCTTGGCTTCTCGCCGCCGGTATCGGCCTTGCGACCAGCGCCCCGCTCTGGGCCAGCCTGCTGTGGGGCCCGTTGAGCCCGGGGCTGGCGGCGATTGCCCAGCCGGTTACCACCCCGTATGTGGTAGATCTCGCCGGATTCCTGGTGCCCGGGCCCCGCGGACCGTTCTGGTGGCTTGGGCCGCATTGGAGTCTCTCTGCCGCATTGGTCGAGGTAGCATTTCCCGGCTTCCTAGTTCTTGCGGCTCTCTACGCAGCCATCCGCGCTCGTTGGCCAGCGCCTCCGGGTCAGGAAGGGCTCAAACGGCTCAGCCTAATTGGGACCGGTGTATTCGGCGTCCTAGAGCTCGGACCGTACCTTCACGTGGACGGCGTCTCGACTGCAATCCCCATGCCGTACCTTCTGCTTAGCCATGTCCCCGGCTGGTCAGTCACATTGCCGGTCCGACTGTCCGTGCTGACCGGTCTATTTGGAAGCCTCTTGGTGGCCACGATGATCGACCGATTAATCGTGCGGGTGCGGTGGTGGTCGGTCGGTCTGAAGGTAGGACTTGTAGGCGCAGGGGTTGGGCTGCTCGCACTCGGATGCTCATGGTTGCCTTTCCCACTCTCCGCGGTTCCGACGGTGGTGTATGCCACGGAGACTCGCCAAGCGGGCGGCGAAGTCCTGTTCGCACCCGCGGTCGTGCCCTTCACCGACCTTGGTTCGGGGCCGGTCACCTATATGTACTGGGATGCAGTGCTCGGCCTGCCGACTCCAGAAGGGTATGTGAGCCGAATCCCGTCGGCCACAAAGCACAGGATTGACAGAAATGTAGTGCTCCGCTATCTCTGGAGCTGGCAGTACGGCCATGCGTCGGATGTTGGCCTGCGTCAGGCTGCTGGTTCTGACCTGGTCAGCTACCTTGACCGGCACGACGTGCGCAGCATCGTCGTGCTCACTTTCGAGGTCTCAAACGCCGAGTCTCGAATAGCATGGTTGCGCCGCGAACTGGGGAGTAGGTACAGAGTGAATCGCTTTCCGGACGCGGTCGTTTTTACCTGTACTAGCCAGTGAAGGGCGGCAGCGGCCGGCCACAGCTGCGGATTGCACCGGCCCAGGTTTCCTGGACAACTGGGGTACGTCAGTTGTAGCGATCTGCATCAGGCGGCCGACTCCAGCGCCAGCAGTGCGCGTGCCGGTTGAGGGGTGCGGTAGTCGTGCTTGGACACCAGCCATCGCTGGTTGTAGCGCTGCTTGAACGCCTGTAGTCCGCGCTCCAGCTCGGCCATGGTGTCGAAGTGCTGCACCCAGAGCAGTTGCTCCTTGAGGGTGCGGATGAAGCGCTCGGCCACCCCGTTGCCCTCGGGCTCGCGCCCGTAGGCCGGGCCGCTCTCGATCCCCAGGAACCTTAGCTCCTGCTGGAAGTAGCCCGACGTGTACTGGCTGCCGTTGTCGTGGCGCAGCACCTGGCCTGAGGCCACTTCGGAGGTATACCTGCCGTAGTGCTCCCGGATCCCCTGGCGAATCGGCTCCAGCGCCTCGAAGCGGGTGCCCTGGAGGGCTGAGTGGATGCCGATGCATTCCTGGGTGCAGTGGTCTACGGCGATGAAGATCGTGGCCCGGCCCTCGCCGGTCAGGGTGGCCGTGCCGTCGGTTCCCCACATCCGGTCAGGCAGGTCGGTGGTGATGGTCCCGTCGTGGGCCTTGGGCCCGTGGGCATTGCCGCCCCGGGTGAGGGCCAGCAGGTTGGCCTGGCGCATCAGCCGCAGCACCCGGGCCCGGCTGGTGCGGATCCCCCGGGCCCGCAGCTGGGCCCAGACCTTGCGGTAGCCCTCGCCCAGCCAGGGCGAAGACTCCAGCACCCTGCGGATGAGCTCGGTCAGTTCCCCGTCCTCGTAGGCGGTGCGGGGTCCGCGCTTCCCGGGCCGGCATGAGCGCCCGCTGCCTTTGGGCGTACACCGTGGAGCGCGCCAGCTCCAGCACCCGGCAGACCCTGGCCAGTCCGTACTGCTTCCCGGCGGAGGGAGAGACCCAGGCCGCAACGGCCTCAGCCTCCGCCACGGCGAAAGGGTGGGCTGCCTCCGCCCGGCGAGCTCTCTCGCGGAGAAGCTCGTTCTCCATGGTGATCTCGCCGATCTTGCTGCGCATGCGGCTGATCTCCAGCTCTCGCTCATCCGTCTCCCGGCGCCTAAGCCCGGCCTGCCCTCCGGCTAGGAACTGGTCTCGCCACTGAGCTATGGCCGCCGCCGTGACGTGAAGCTCGCGGCTCAGGGAATCCAGGTCCTCGCCCCCCAGTACCCGAAGCACCACCTCCATATTTCGCCGGGAAGGCCACCGGCCGCGCTCGCCGGCTGTCCCGCCCTCACTGCTCA
>DAHWNZ010000008.1:0-77234 GCA_027339635.1 Candidatus Dormiibacterota bacterium | reverse complement strand
AACGCAGTCGAGAACCCCGCCACCCAGAAGCGCCCGCTCGGGCCCAAAAAGCCCGCCGCCATGCCCAGGCGCCTAACCGAAGAGCTGCTCCACGGACAGGTAGCGTTCGCCGCTGTCGTAGGTGAACGTCAACACCCTGGCCCCGTCGGTCATCTCTGGCACCAAGGAGGCGACCGCTGCCAGCGAAGCTCCCGAGGAGATCCCAATCATGACCCCCTCCTCTCGCGCCGCGCGCCGCGCGTAGTCGAAAGCATCCTTGGGATCCACCTGCAGCACCCCGTCCAACAGGTCGGTGCGCATGACCCCAGGGACGAACCCGGCACCGATTCCCTGAATTGGGTGGGGTGAGTGCTTGCCTCCGGAAAGCACCGGCGATAGCGTGGGCTCCACCGCATACACCTTCAGTCTCGGCCAGGTCTCCTTGAGCACCTCCGCGCAGCCGGTGATGTGCCCACCGGTTCCAACCCCGGTGACCAGGTAGTCCAGCCCCTCTGGAAAGTCGCCGACAATCTCCTGGGCAGTGGTGCGGCGGTGCACCTCAACGTTGGCGGGGTTGTCGAACTGCATCGGCATCCAGGCCCCTTCTGTCTCCGCCACGAGTTCCTCCGCGCGAGCGATCGCGCCCCGCATCCCGAGCTCACGCGGAGTCAGCTCCAATTGCGCTCCATACCCGACCATGAGCTTGCGCCGCTCGACGGAGAAGGACTCTGGCATCACCAGGATCAGGCGATACCCCTTCACCGCGGCAACCAGGGCCAGCCCGATCCCGGTGTTTCCGGAGGTGGGCTCGACGATCACCGACCCCGCCGACAGGATTCCCATGCGCTCAGCATCCTCGACCATCGCCAGGGCGATCCTGTCCTTGATACTCCCCCCCGGGTTCACTCGTTCCTGCTTGAACCAGACCTCGACCCTCGGATCGAAGAGGTGATTCACGCGCACCTCGGGGGTGCGGCCGATTGTCTCCAGGATGCTGTTCGCTCTCATTCCGGCTCCCACTCCCACGTCAACAGTTCACCAACGATCGCCAGCGGTCACCTCAAATGACAAAGTCCATGGGTTCCTGCGCCTCCGCCACACTTCGCACCCTGACCTGGCTGCTGTGGTAGACCAGCGAGTAAGGAGGCACACTTGCCGTCAGCCACACGTTGCCGCCGACCACGCTGTCGTGCCCGACCACCGTGTCCCCGCCCAGGACGGTGGCGTTGGCGTACACCACGACCCGGTCCTCGATCGTGGGATGGCGCTTGGTGCCGGCGGCGGACTTGGCCACGCTGAGCGCTCCCAGCGTGACCCCCTGATAAATCTTCACGTCGTCGCCGATCACAGCCGTCTCCCCGACCACAACCCCGGTCCCATGGTCGATGCAGAACGCACGCCCAATGGATGCGCCCGGGTGGATGTCGATACCGGTCCTGGTGTGGGCAACTTCGGAGAGCAACCGTGGCAACACAGGGATCCCAAGGTGGTGGAGATGGTGTGCGACCCGGTGGGTCGCCGTCGCCAAGAACCCCGGGTAGGCGGCCACAACCTCGTCCAGACTCTCCGCCGCCGGGTCTCCCTCCACTATCGCGTTGGCATCGAGCACTATCCGGGTGTACAGGCCAGGTAAGGCATCGGAGAACTCGAACGACATTGCCTCAGCTTGGCCTCGCTCCTGCATGGGCAGCAGCAGCCTGACCAGATCGCACCGCACCAGATGGAGACGCGCTTCGATCTCGTCCCTGGTTCCGGCCGACTCCTCAGCCAATTGGGGAAATAGCAAACCCAAGAGCCTGTCCAAGAAGGCGGAGACATCCCGCTTTAAAGGCAGCGACCGAGCCCGTGGCCCACAGCCGGCGGCAAGCTCGGACGCAAAGTCCGCAGCCTGAGTCGGATCCACCATCACTGTGACCAGAGGGCCGCAGGGGCCGGAATCATGACCGCGCCGTGGTCTATCAACTCAGCAGGCGCTTCAACTCGCCAGCGGCGCCGATCAGATCTTGGTTGTGCAGATTGGCGTTGGCAAACGTGAAGCCCTGAATGCCGGCGTCCAGGTATGGCGCAAGCTTATGCGCCGCCTGCTCGGGCGTAGCCGGATCGCCCAGCATGGGGAGCCTCTCCTTGGGGATCCCTCGGATCACCGCCTCTCTGTCTCGCTCGTTGGGAATGAGGAGCACCTGCGCCATCGCCGTCCTCAGGATTCGGCTCGGGTCGCGCCCCTCTTGCTGGCAGTACTCTTCCAGAATGGCGCCCTTGCGGCGCATGTCCTCCACGGATCCGAACCAGTTCGAGATATCGGCATAGCGCGCAACCAGTCTCAGGGTTCGCTTCTCCCCTCCACCCCCTATCAGTATCCTTGGCCCATCCTCCTGGATGGGACGGGGAACGTTCAGGGCCCGTCGGATCCTGAAGTACTTGCCCTCAAAGGTGGGGCGCTCTTCGGTGAACATGGCCCTGGCAATGATCAGGGCCTCGCCCAGTCGGTCCATTCGCCTGCCCACGGGCGGAAAGTCGAACCCGTACCCCACGTGCTCGGCCTCATTCCAGGCCGCTCCGATGCCGAGAATGGCGCGTCCCCGGGACAGCGTGTCCAGGGTGGTGACCTGCTTTGCCAGCAAGGCCGGGTTGCGGTACGTGACCCCGGTCACCAGGGCTCCCAACAGAACCCGAGTCGTGCGCTGCGACAAGGCGGCCAGGGTCGTATAGGCCTCCAGCATGGGCTCAGTCTCCGGCCCGGTCATCGGTATCTGATAGAAGTGGTCCATCACGCTGACCAAGTCGAAGTCGGCGGCCTCGGCAGCCACAGCGAGCTCCACCACGTGTTCGAAGAGGTCGACGGCGGGGATACCAGGGAATGTGAAGTTGGGCATGTGATACCCAAAGAACGGAGCCGCCATCACTTGTCCCTCCCGTTGGTCGACCTCGGACCAGTCCTGCACCTCAGCGCCGCCAATCTTCCGTACGCCACATGCTCGGGCGGAAGGAGCATCACCTATGAGGTCTGGTACTCGCTCCAGGGGATGTTCCAATCCCCTTCTCCGTTGGCTGCCCAGGTCGCCTGGAGCGGGGTGCCTGTCACTTCGACCACGTCACCAGGGATCGACCAGTTGTAGAACCAGACGGCGTTGGCCGGGTTCTGCTCGATGCAGCCATAGGACACGTTGGCGACCCCATGGTCCGCGACGTCCCAATTGGCAGCGTGCATGTAATACCCGTCGGTGCTGATCGCGACGTCGTCATAGACATCCTGAGCATAGAGCCCGGGATAGCCGATCGTGGCTGAGTTCATGAACACGACAGGGGTCTTGGAGAGGACCACCAAGGTCCCGGAAATGGTCGGGAAGCCAGGCATTCCAAGGCTGACCGGCAGGGTGTTCACCAGCTGCGACCCGTTGTAGTCCTGCATCTCGTGGGTGATGGCGCTCACCTTGGTGAGATACTGATTGACGACTGTGAACTCGCTGTTGGCGGTCGTACCGACAATTCGGTAGCCGCCGATGTCCATCCCGTCGAGGTTCACCGAGAGTGACTCGTGCTCGTTCATTGGCCAGAACTGCTCGGGTCGGCCGTCCACCTCGGTCGGGGACCACCAGTGCCATCCCACCGTGTCCGGGATCGACTCCGTGGTCTTCAAATGCTGGATCACCGCCGATTGATCGGATGCGGGAATCGGCTTGGAGAACTGGATGACCCAGGTCGCCCCCATGCCCACCTGCTCTCCATTGCTGGGGGACACCGTGAGGCCTATGGACTCCACCGGGAGGGGCTGTGGCGCTGTCGTCCAGCTGACCGTCTCCACCAACGACTTGACGGGGCTGCCGCCCTTGGCCCGCAGCGTCAGCTGCAGCTTGGTTGCCCATGGCATCGGAGCCGCCGGTTCCCAACCGCCTGCCACCACCCGCCCACCGAGGACGGCGCCGGTTGCCGTCTTGACGACCACGCTCTGAAGCCGGGCATGCTTGAGTTGGATTCCGATGGTTGCGGTGGGGCTGACCGAAGAGGTATTGCCGGGGATGACCACCGAGGCATGGGGCTTGACCGGGGGGCCAGCCTTGGACGCGAGCACGATCCCGGTCGTCCCGCCCCCGATGATGATCAGGGCGCCGAGTCCGCCCAGCAATACGCGCTGATGTCGACGCCAGCCACGGCGAGGAGCCTGCACCTGAAGCATGTCTCCTCAAATATATCTCCCCGGGAGAAAATTCGTCGCCACGGATCGGAATCAACTTGGTGGCAGATCCGAGCGGACGCAGAGCCGCCACCCGTCGCCCCTGAGATGCCCGGGACACGCTGGTTCCCCACCTCCCCAGGCCCCGGGAACGGTCCGATCGCGACCGTGCGATCCGGCGGGTTCCACCTCGCATGGCGGCAAGCGCGATCTCGGGGGCGCGTCTGCGGCACTCGCTTAGTTAGTATGTACCAACCAACTAACTCTTGAGGAGGATGCCAGGGCATGGGCGAAGGGACAACGGCGGCGGGATTGGTGAGTGCCACGGGCAAGCCCCTTGGTCCCCACTACAAGTGGATAGCCCTCTCCAACACCACGCTCGGCATCCTGATGGCCACGATCAACTCCTCGATTGTGTTGATCGCCCTGCCCGACATCTTCCGGGGGATCAAGCTCAACCCCCTGACCACCAGCAACGCCCCCTACTTCCTCTGGCTCCTGATGGGCTACATGGTGGTGACGGCGGTCCTGGTGGTGAGCCTGGGACGGATCGGGGACATGTATGGGCGCGTCCGGATGTACAACCTCGGCTTCGCCGTGTTCACCTTGTTCTCCGTACTCCTCTCGGTGTGCTGGTTCACGGGCTCCCAGGCTGCCATCTACCTGATCGTGATGCGGGTTCTGCAGGGCGTGGGAGGAGCTTTCCTGTGGGCCAATTCTTCGGCCATCCTGACCGACGCCTTCCCCTCCAACCAACGCGGTCTGGCGCTGGGTACAAACATGGTCGCGGCGATCGCCGGCTCCTTCATCGGGCTGGTCCTGGGAGGCGTTCTGGGACCGGTTTCGTGGCACCTCGTGTTCCTGGTCTCGGTGCCATTCGGCATCTTCGGAACGGTCTGGGCCTACCTCAAGCTCCATGACACCGGACTGCGCCTGCCATCCAGGATCGACTGGTGGGGCAACCTCTTCTTCGCGGCCGGGCTCGTCGCTCTCTTGGTCGGCATCACCTACGGCATCCTTCCCTACGGCACGCAGACCATGGGCTGGACCAACCCCTGGGTCCTGGGGGCTCTGATCGGGGGCGTGATCGGGCTCGGGATCTTCGTCTGGATCGAGACCAAGGTCGCTCAGCCGATGTTCCGGATCCCTCTCTTCAAGATCCGGGCCTTCGCCGCCGGCAATGCCGCCGGGCTCTTCGCATCCCTGGCCCGCGGCGGGCTGATGTTCATCTTGATCATCTGGCTGCAGGGGATCTGGCTTCCCCGCCACGGCTACAGCTTCGCCCAAACACCGCTCTGGGCCGGCATCTACCTTCTGCCGTTGACCGTGGGCTTCCTGGTTGCGGGGCCGCTGGCAGGGATTCTCTCGGACCGATACGGCTCCCGCACCTTCGCGACCCTGGGCGTCTTCGGTTCAGCCGTGATCTTCGGACTCTTCCAGTTCCTGCCAGCTGACTTCAACTATGTGCTCTTCGCAATTCTGCTGTTCGCCTACGGGCTCTCCAGTGGACTTTTCGCGTCTCCGAACCAGGCCGGCATAATGAACAGCCTGCCGGCGGAGCAACGAGGCGCGGGAGCGGGTATGGCCGCCACCTTCCAGAACTCGGCCATGGTCCTGTCCATCGGCATCTTCTTCACCCTGATCATCATCGGCCTTAGCGCCAGCCTTCCCCACGCTCTCTACCACGGGCTGACCGCGCAGGGGGTCCCGAGCGCCTATGCGCAGAAGGTGGCACATCTGCCGGCGGTGGGCAGCCTGTTTGCAGCCTTCCTCGGCTACAACCCGGTGGCAACGCTGCTGGGGCCGATCCTTCCCCATCTCAGCCACGCCAAGGTGGCATACCTCACCGGTAGGGCATTCTTCCCCCAGTTGATCTCAGCTCCATTCATGACCGGGCTTAGGGCCGCGTTTGACTTCGCGATCGCCGCATGTCTGCTGGCCGCGGTCTCGAGCATTCTGCGGGGCGGAAAGTACGTCCACCAGGACCAGCCGACGCCGCTGGTCAGGACTCCTGCAGGGACCGGTGGCGTACCCATGCCACAGCCGACTAGGACGGGAGTTGACCCACGTCCCGCAACCATGCAGTTCGAAGACACGGACCGGTGAAACCAACCGTCTCCCAAGGGGACGTTCCCGCTTCCCCCCAGGGGTCGGACGTCCAGCTCGAGCGCCATTCATGTCGGGAGGCTGCCGAGAGGCTGGACCAATCGATAACGGTGTTGGCAGGATGGACCCGGCGGCACGACATCGAGGCCACGGTCATGCAGCGAGCCAAGTGCTCCCTCCCCGCCTCCCTGATCTGGCTCTTGGCGCGTCTTGTGAGCTGCGGTCCCTGCCATCCGTCGGATCTGGCCAGCTGGCTTGGGGTCGACAACTCCACCATCACGCCAAAATTGCAGCGACTGGAAGGTGAGCAGCTGGTGCTCCGCGAACCTGATCCTGAGGATCGCCGGGCCGCCCTGGTGAGAGCCACCCCGACGGGCGTCAAGCTCCTTAACCGGCTGCGCAGAGCTCGTGCCGACCTGCTCGAGGAACGGTTGCAAACCATCCCGGCCGAGCGACAGGCCACGGTCGTGATGGCGCTCTCAGACCTGGCGGACCTGCTGGCGCAGCCCCAATAGCGCCAGTAGAGCCCGGGTGGCGACAGCCGCATCGACGTAACCTCCACCGAGGACCCTCGACCCATATCGGTTGGGACGAGTCATCGGCTGGCTTCGGATCCACCGCTCTGCCCGCGCACTCTGGGCGTTGGTGCCGAGGTGCTGGGCATCGACTTGGGTCACCATCGACTTCGGGGCGTCCGCCTCAGGCGGTGAAGGGGCAGACGGTATGGGGCGGGAATCCGTTCCGAGCTCGTCTCTGCTTGGCGAGCCGGGCGGGGATCAGGGCAGTCAGAGGGCCCAGGTTCAGCGCGGCGCCGGTGGTGGCTTTCGATGTGGACCCTTGCGGTCCTACAACCGGCGTGGCCCGACCGTCCCGGTCCTTGACGTGGCGGCCAAGTCGAGAATGTGCTCACTTCGCCGCAGCGGTGAGCCTTGGATCCGGTCCCTCAACTCCAAGTACCCCCGAGTGCCGATGGCGCGGCCCAACGAGGTGGAAAACGGCATCCACTATCAGGACGCACCCGCTGCCCAAGAGCATGCCGCCTATTACATCCGTCGGGTAGTGCCACCTGAGCCCAACCACCCCAACCCCGACACCCACGCAAGCCGCGACGGCCACGGTCGAGGCGTACCATCGTCCCCGGGCCGGCGCCGCCAAGACCAGGGCCATGGCCACCGCCGCGACCGCCACCTCGGTTCCGGAGGGATAGGCGAAGTGGCCCGAAACCAGCTGCCGATCAATGATCGGCTTGGCTATCAGGTCGCTGATCAGGACGGCGACTATCGGTCCCGCAACCGATGCCGCAGCCCTTCTGCTGCCCTTCAGGATGGCGGCCACGGCCACGGCTGCGACGAGCCCACCGAGGAGCACAGGCGGTGACCCGATCCTGGTCAGCCAGACATAGCCAGTGGAGGCTCCGTCGGCCGGTAGCCACCTCAGCGCAACTTGGTCGACCCAGTCGGCTCGAGCTCCGTGAGAGACGCTAGCGCCCAGAGCGGCGCTGGCAGCGACCAGCGCCGCCCCGACCGCGAGCCGCTTGGCGAAGCGAACAGTTGGCAAAACTGGGTCCGGCTCCGGTTTGCACCTCAACCGGCCTCGACGCGGCTCGCCGACGAAGGCCCGACTCATCAACCAGTTGTAACAGGAGGGAGCCCGGACCCAAGCCGTCGCCTGGTTTCTGGCCGCCGGGCCGGGCATTCCCGCCCCCGACCATCCCCTCTAGACTGCAAGGGTGTGTCGCGTATGCCTGAAGAGGCCTGAGGTTCCCGACGAGCCCCACGGGCGCTGCGAGGCCTGCGCCAAGGCGGGGAGGCGGGTCTACCAGTTCCGCCTCCGCCCCAGCTCTTCCGGATTCCAGATCAGCGCCGGCGAGCTTTCGCCCCGGGCGCTGCGCGAACACGTCGGCAAGGCGCTCGCCGAGTTCAACTCCAAGCCTGCAGTCAAGCAGCATCTGGTGGCTACCCAGTGCGAGCTGGTGGTCGCCAAGAACCGGGTGGAGTCAGTACGCATCTCGCCCGGGCTGGTGTCCAGGGCGGATGACGTCCTCTCAGCCCTGCGCGCGGGGGCGCAGCGGACGGACCCAGCCTGGTGAGCTCCAGGGCCTAGAGCACCTGCGCCTCGACATCCACCACCTCCTCATCCTTCCAGGCCGGCGTCGTGGTTTCAGATGAGCCCGTGTCCGGGGCACCACTCAGCGATTCCTCGCGGCGCATTTCCAGGCCCTCGGCGCCCACGTCCACCACCACCGTGTCACCGTCCCGGTAGGTGCCGTCGAGAAGTCCCATGGCGACCCGGTCACCCAACTGACGCTGAAGGACCCTGCGCAATGGACGGGCACCATACACTGGGTCGTAGCCTTGCTCGGCCAGCCACCGCACGGCTCCCGGCATGACCCTCAGCCCCAGCCGACGGCCCTCCAATCTCGCCTCCAGTTGGCGAAGCTGCATGGTCACAATGCGCTCAATCTGAGCGAGATCGAGGCGGTGGAAGAGGATGACGTCATCGACCCTGTTGAGGAACTCTGGGCGGAAATGGCGGCGCAGCTCGCCCATCACCTCCTCCCGGGCTGACGCTTCAGCGTCTTCGCTGGGATGGTCCGGGAGTGCCGCGATCACAGGACTACCGAGGTTGCTGGTCATGATCACCACACAGTTGCGGAAGTCCACCGTCCTGCCCTTGCCATCGGTCAAACGCCCATCATCCAGGAGCTGGAGCAGGATGTTGAAGACGTCCGGGTGTGCCTTCTCGATCTCGTCCAGCAGAATGACCGCATAGGGGCGCCGCCTCACCGCCTCCGTCAGGTGCCCCCCCTCCTCGTAGCCGACATAGCCGGGCGGCGCCCCCACCAGACGCGCGACCGAGTGCTTCTCCATGTACTCGCTCATGTCGAGCCGCACCATCGCGTCCTCGCTGTCAAAGAGGAACTCAGCCAGAGCGCGTGCCACCTCGGTCTTGCCAACACCGGTGGGCCCGAGAAAGATGAACGAACCCAGCGGTCGCCTTGGATCGTTGAGGCCAGCGCGAGCCAGACGCACAGCGCTGGCCACGGCGGAGATCGCGTCATCCTGCCCGACCACCCGCTCGTGGAGCCGGTCCTCCATCTCGACCAGCTTGTGGACCTCGCCCTCGAGCATGCGCTGAACCGGGATGCCCGTCCAGCGCGATACCACCTCGGCGATGTCCTCCTCTCCGACCTCCTCCTTCAGCAGAGGTTCCCCGGCGTCGCCCTGCGACAGCCTGGCCTGCTGCTGGTCGAGCCGCTTCCTGAGCTCTGTGAGCGTGCCATAGCGAAGCTCGGCAGCTCTCCCGAAGTCGGCCATTCTCTCCGCCCGTTCGGCCTCGAAGGCCGTGCGCTCGATCTCCTCCTTGATCGCGCGCACCTCTCCTATCTGCGCCTTCTCCAACTCCCAGCGTTGGCGCAGCCCAACCGCCTGCTCCTGGAGATCAGCCAGCTCCCTCTCCAGAGCCTGCAGCCTCTCCTTGGAGGCGGCGTCGGTCTCCTTGCGCAGAGCCTGCCGCTCGATCTCCAGCTGCCGGACCTCGCGCTCGACGGTGTCCAGCTCAACAGGCATCGAGTCGATCTCCATGCGCAGTCGCGCGGCGGCTTCGTCGACCAGGTCTATCGCCTTGTCGGGCAGGAACCGGCCCGAGATGTAACGTGCCGACAGCACGGCCGCCGCCACCAGGGCGGCGTCCTTGATGCGCACCCCGTGGTGAACCTCATAGCGCTCCCGCAGGCCGCGCAGGATGCTGATCGTGTCCTCCACGCTGGGCTCGCCCACATAGACTGGCTGGAAGCGCCGCTCCAATGCGGGGTCCTTCTCGATGTGCTTGCGGTACTCATCGAAGGTGGTGGCCCCGATGGCCCGAAGCTCTCCTCTGGCCAGGGCGGGCTTGAGCATGTTGCTGGCGTCCATCGAGCCCTCCGCGGCGCCAGCCCCGATCAGAGTGTGGAGCTCGTCGATGAACAAGATGATGCGCCCGTCGGACGCGGTGACCTCTTTGAGGAGGGCCTTGAGCCTGTCCTCGAATTCCCCGCGAAACTTGGTTCCCGCCACCAGGGTCCCCAGGTCAAGGGCCACCAGCCGGCGGTTCCTCAGGGTCTCCGGCACGTCCCCACTGGCGATCCGCTGAGCCAACCCCTCGGCAATGGCGGTCTTGCCCACCCCCGGGTCGCCGATAAGAACCGGGTTGTTCTTGGTCCGCCGAGCCAGAACCTGCATGGTGCGGCGGATCTCCTCATCCCTTCCGATCACTGGGTCCAGCTTTCCTTCTCGGGCGCGCTGGGTGAGGTCCACCGCGTAGCGCTCGAGCACCTGGGTCTTGGCCTCGGGGTTGGGGTCCGTGACCCGCTGCCCCTGGCGCAGCCCCGAAAGTGCGCTGAGCAGCCTCTGCGGTGCCACCCCGGCGCTGCGCAGAATGCCGGCGGCGGGGCCATTGGTGCGGGATGCCAGCGCCAGCAGAAGATGCTCGGTACTGCAGTACTCATCCTTGAGCTTTTCCATCTGATCCCAGGCCTGCCGCAGCAGGTCCTCAAGGTCCCGCGACAGGGACGGGTTGGCGCCCTCCTGACGGGGCCTGCTCTGAAGATCCGCGACGAGCCTGTCCTTGATCACCACCGGGTCGGCCTCGACCTGACGGAGCAGTGGGCCTACTGAGCCGTCCTGCTGCTCCAGGAGCGCCAGCAGAAGATGCTCAGGATCGACCTCAGGGTGCTGATACCGCGTGGCCAGCTGGGCTGCTGCCTCGAGGGCCTCCTGGCTGCGTTGGGTGAACTGTTCTATTCGCATTGCTACCTCCCGAGCGACGACCTCGCTCAAGTCCGGTATACCCCATCCCGCCCGGGCTGAATCGGCCCCCAGCGGGTCATCCGGAGAGAGCCCATCGACCGCACCCGAGCCGGACACCTGATCTCCGAGCGCTTGAGCCGCGGACCACGTGGGGCGGTTGCAGCCGGGCTCAGCCCGTCTCAGGAAATACAGAGAGTCTCCTGAACCATCTCCAAGCTAGGTGTGCAAGGATGCGCGGAGTTCCTCGCCAGCACGCGGCGGCCGGTGCGAGTTGGCGACGGCCCGGGACCGAAATCAGCGATCTGAATTTGAGGAGGTCGGCATGTGCCATGACCACCCACTCGCCAGAGAGCGCCGACAGCTGACGGGAGACTTGCCGCAGCCGAACTGGTGACTCAGGCCCCGACGACCAGCTCGGACGACGCGGTGCTGGGTCCGGTCGTGGTCTTAAAGCCGGAGTCTTCAAGACGGAGGATGCGGCTGAGTCGGCTCACAGGGCTGCGTGTATTCGCCGCCCTGGGCGTTGTTCTGGTGCATGTGGGCTACCACTTCACCTCCTCATCGACAGTGGATGTCGCGGAGGCTTACGGCTACACCGGAGTCACCTTCTTCTATCTGCTTTCGGGATTCGTGCTCAGCTGGTCGCAGCCAAAGCCTCGGCCAGCGCGGTTTTGGTGGAGCAGAGTAGCGCGTATCTGGCCCCTCACGGTACTTCTTACAGCCTTCGCGTTCACGGTCATAGCCGCTCAGGAGCGCATACCAGGCCCACTGGGCCATGCTGCCAACTTCCTCCTCTTTCAAGCCTGGCTCCCCCGCGGCAGCTGGTACTTCGGCGGCAACGGAGTCAGCTGGTCCTTGTCGTGCGAGCTGTTCTTCTATCTGTGCTTCCCCTTTCTGATCATCCCAATACGACGGTTCGGGTGGCGGGCCCTTGCTCTCGCAGCCGCAGGCACGGTGTTGCTGCAGCTGGGAGCCCCCACCGCGGCAGCGCTCATGCACATGCCCTCCAACATCTACTTCTGGCTCTTCTTCATATTTCCGCCATACAGACTCTTGGAGTTCCTCCTGGGCATGCTGCTCGCACGCATGGTGACGCTAGGTCTCAGGGTGCGCTGGCCGAGGGCAACTATCGGACTCGCCGTCGCGGGCTTGGGCGCGCTCGCGGTGGCCTTCACCACCTACACGGTGCTCACGGGCAACTATCTCGACCGGCCGTTCGTCGCCCTGGCGGTGATCCCCGGGCTTCTAATGCTGATCCTGGCCGCTGCCACCCAGGACCTGAGGGGCATCCGCTCCTGGGCCTGCTCCGGCCTCCTGGTTGTCCTGGGGGAGTGTTCCTTCGAGCTCTATCTGCTGCACAAACCCCTCTACCTGTTCACGAGTCGGTTCGGCTGGTGGGAGAACGGTGGGCACCTGCGCGGCTGGGGGCTCCTGTTGGTCTTCATCGTCCTCGCCCTCCTGGTCTCGATAGTGGTGCACAAAATGGTGGGTAGCCCGCTCTACCGGGTCCTGAGACACCTGCCTGACAACCTAAGAGCGTGGTGCTCCAAGAACCGCTGGGCGAGCGGCCACACCGCTGTGCTGGCGTTGCTTCACCCATCCGCCGCCTACCATGGGTTGAGTGGTGACGCCGGCCGTCGCCTCAGCTCCCAGCGAGCTCGTGCCCCGAGCGAGCACTCGACCCGCACCAGGCGTGGATCAGAGATGCGGTCGCCAGAGGATCCTCGAAGGGGAACAGATGCCCCGCCCCCTCCAGAACCCGTAAGGTGATCTTGGGGTGCTTGCCGAGTTCGTCCCTGGCGGGCGCCAGAGCCACCTGCTCATCATGGTCGCCCCACACCAGCAGAGTTCGCGACGCCAGCCGGTCCAGGTCCGGCAGCAGCAGGGACTCGGGCCTGAACCCGAACGGACGCATCAAGCGAGGAATGGTCTCGAGATCCCCGCCCTTTGAGAATCGTCTTGCCACCAGGTGACGGTACGTGGCCAGATCCGGGCCGACCCGCACCGGCCCAGGTCCCACGGCGGGCACTGCGACGGCCTGCTCCCGACTCTGGCGCGCCGTCGCCAGTCGCGCCGCGGCGGTGAGGATGTCGGTGATGCCGGGCAGCATGGAGAGGCTCCAGACCATGGGTAGGCGGGACGAGATCCCCACCGGGCTAAGCAGGACCAGGCGCTCCACCCGGTCCGGGTGATCGATGGCGAGGCCGCCAGCGGCCAGGCCCCCGAGGGAATGGCCGACCAAGTCGAAACGCTTGATCCCCAGTTCATCCGCGACGGCTAGTACCGCCTCGTTCCAGGGTCGTCGCGGGTGCCCCTGGAACTGGACCGGGTCGCTGAGTCCACCACCGGGCCGGTCTATGCCAAGCACCCGGAAGTGGGTGCCCAAGCGAGCCAGCAGCGCGGCATACTCTCCGGCGCTGGCTCCGAGGCCGTGGAGAAATATCAGCGGCGCATCGCCGTGACCGACCTCGAGCGCATGGATTCGACCGGCGGAGCTGGGCACGTAGTGGTGGCGCCCGACCACACCAATCTCTGCCAGCCACGAGTCGAGGGCCTCCTCAATGGCGGAGTCCGGGGCCACAGGCGACAGGGGCCGCCGGGCCAAGCTGACCGCCGACGCATAGCCCGCAGAGGCGACCGCGCCGGCGCCGAGCCCGATCGTCAGGCCGAGTCTGGTCGGCTTCACAAAACCTCCCCGACGTGTTGCTGCTGCTGTCCATTTTGACAAACCGCAAAACCCGACGATGGGGGTCTCATCGCCATGGATGGCGTGCCTGATCAGGCTCGCAGCCGGTGCGAGGTCGTTTCAGGCGGCGCCGGCGGATGAGGGAGATTTGGTGAAGGCGACTTTCAGGACTTCGGCCGTCAGCTCCGGTTGTAGGAAGGGGAACAGGTGTCCCCACCCAGGGATCACCCTGAGCTCGATCCCCGGGTAGTGGGCCAGCTGAGCTTGGGCCGCAGCCGGTTCGACCTTCCTATCATCGGCACCGAAGACGACCGTCACCCGGCCGGCGATCACCCCAAGCCCCGGGAGCAGATGGGAGTCGGGGTGAAATCCGAGCGGTCCCAGGAGACGGGCGAAGGCGTTCATATCGGAGCCACCAGCGAAGCGGCGACTCACCTGCAGCCGGTAGCCGTCAGGGTCGGGGCCAACCTCTACTGGGCCACCAGGCAGGCCGCGGACGTCAGCATCCCCCCTGGCCCACTGGCGCTCCATCGCGCCACGGTCAAGGGCAGCCGTCAGGTCTGCCAAACCCGGTATGGAGGCGGCCAGCCAGGTCAACGGAGGAGACTCCGCCAGCCCGACCGGGGCCAGCATGACCAGACTCGCAACGGAGTCGGGACGCTCCACGGCATAGGCTCCAGCCGCAAGCCCGCCCATCGAGTGACCCACCAGGTGAAATCTCCCCAGGCTCCTGGCTGCGGCTACCTCCGAGATCACATCGACCCAGGGAGCACGAGGATGCCCAGTAAACCGGACGGGGTCGCTGAGGCCGGCGCCCGGGAGATCCACGGCCAGGACCCGGTGGGTGTGGGACAGTTCAGCCAGCAGTTGGGAATAACTTGCGGCGCTGGCTCCCAATCCGTGCAGGAAGAGCACCCAGTCGCCGCGCCGGCCGGTCTCTAGAGCGTGTATGCGGCCCCACCTCGTGCCCAGATACAGGTGTTGGCCACAAGCTCCACTGCGCTCGAGGCGCTCCCGGATCAGGGCCTCCAGTTCAGGCTCGGACACCTTGGCCGACGCCGGACGGCGCGCCCAGCCCAGAGCCCCGGCGTAGCCCAGTGCCCCAAGGCCCAGGGCTCCCCCGATGAGAACCCCAGGCCTCAGTGGGCCCCTCAAACTTCCTTGAACTCGGCGTCCACCACGTCACCATCCGCCCCTGCTCCGCCGCCGCCGGAGGCTGGAGGAATGTCCTCTCCTGCCGCCGCAGGCTGGCCGTCGGGTGAGGGCGTTGAGGCGGGCGCATTGGCGTAAATGGCCTCACCCACCTTTTGGATGGCCGCCGAGAGCTCCTTCTCACGGCTCTCCATGTCACTGGTGTCCTGGGCCGCCACCGCCGACTTCAGAGCCTCAATCTTCTGACTTATCTCATCGCGGAGTTCGGCGCTGATCTTGTCTCCGTGGTCGCGCATGGTCTTCTCCGAGCTGTAGACCAACGAGTCGCAACGGTTGCGCAGAGCGATTCCTTCCGCCTTGCGGCGGTCGTCCTCGGCATTGACCTCGGCCTCCTTCACCATGCGCTCCACCTCCTCCTTCTGGAGGGTGGTGGATCCGGTGATCGTCACCTTCTGCTCTCGCCCGGTGCCGCGGTCCTTGGCGGTGACGTTGAGAATGCCGTTGGCATCGATGTCGAAGGTGACCTCCACCTGCGGCATTCCCCTGGGGGCGGGCGGGATCCCGTCAAGCATGAATCGCCCCAGGGTCCTGTTATCGCGGGCCATCGGCCGCTCGCCCTGAAGGACCACGATCTCCACCGACGGCTGGTTGTCCGCGGCCGTGGAGAAGACCTGGCTCTTGCTGGTGGGAATGGTCGTGTTGCGCTCGATCAGCTTGGTGTTGACCTCACCCTCGGTCATGATCCCAAGAGAGAGCGGGGTCACATCCAGGAGCAGCACGTCCTTGACCTCCCCCTTGAGCACACCCGCTTGAATGGCTGCCCCCACCGCCACCACCTCGTCGGGGTTGACTCCTCGGTGAGGCTCCTTGCCGGTCATGGTCTTGACCAGCTCTTGGATCACTGGCATCCTGGTGGACCCACCGACCAGGATCACCTCGTCCAGATCCTCAAGCCGCATGTTGGCGTCCTTCAGCGCATTCTCGAACGGCCCGCGGCAGCGGTCCGTCAGGTCCGCCGTGAGCTGCTCAAACTTCGACCGCGACAACTTCAGATCGAGGTGCTTGGGACCGTTCTGATCAGCGGTCACGAAGGGCAGGTTGATCTGGGTCTCCTGCAGCTGGGAGAGCTCTATCTTCGCCTTCTCGGCGGCTTCGGTGAGCCTCTGCAGCGCCTGGCGATCGGACTTCAGATCGATCCCCTGGTCCCGCTTGAACTCCTCTGCCATCCAGTCGACGATGCGACGATCGTAGTCGTCGCCTCCCAGGTGGGTGTCGCCATTGGTCGACTTCACCTCGAACACCCCTTCACCGACCTCGAGGATGGAGACGTCGAACGTCCCGCCACCGAGGTCGAACACCAGGATCTTCTCAGACTCCTTGCGGTCCAGCCCGTAGGCCAGGGCGGCCGCGGTGGGCTCGTTGATGATGCGCAGAACCGTCAATCCAGCGATCTGGCCGGCATTCTTGGTCGCCTGCCGCTGGGCGTCGTTGAAATAGGCCGGCACGGTGATCACCGCATCGGTCACCTTCTCACCCAGGTACGCCTCGGCGTCCCCCTTCAGCTTCTGCAGGATCATGGCCGAGATCTGTTCTGGGGTGTAGTTGCTCCCCTCGACCGCTACCTCGGCCCGGCCGTCCTTGCCCGAGACCACCTTGTAGGGCACTATCTTCCGCTCTCCCTCCACCTCGTTGAAGAGACGCCCCATGAAGCGCTTTATCGAGTAGATGGTGTTCTCGGGGTTGACGGCCGCCTGGCGCCGAGCCAGCTGCCCGACCAGACGGTTGCCGTCCTTGGTGAACGCCACCACCGAGGGGGTCGTGCGCCCACCTTCAGTGTTGGGGATGACAACAGGCTCCCCAGCCTCCATGACAGCCACCACCGAGTTGGTGGTACCCAGGTCAATTCCTACGGTCTTGGCCATGTATTCTCGAAACCTCCGTTCTGAACCGGTCGGGGGCTGCGATAGCGCGGCCCGCCCGCTACCCCTACCCTACCGCAGGCCGCACGGCTCGAAACGGAACCGAAGTTTGGAGGCGCCTCCCCATGCTCTAAGCCTCGATCATATTGGACCAGTGAGCCCCTATCCGCGCCGCCCCCACTCTGTATCCCGCCTCCTCGCCGGCACGGCCCTGGCACTGGCCGCAGGCATCGTGGCCGTGGTGAGCCTGCTGGCGCTGAGTCCCAGCCCATCTGAGAACGGTTTGGGCCTGCTCCCCAGCACCGTCTCCCTGATGGCCAGAAGCGGAGTTGTGGTGAACGAGCCCACCGGTCGACCGCTGGTGACAAGGAACCGGGCAGCCATGGTCGCCCTCAGGCAAGGCTCCCAGGACTCCGTGAAGCAGGCTTTTCTGGCGGACGTGAGCAGCACCGGTGGCGGGCCTCTCGGCCCAGGAGTGCAACTCTGTTGGGTGGTTCTTCTCCAAGCCAGCCCCGATGCGTCCGGCACCCTGCCGGCGCCGGGCACCATCGACCTCTACATGGTCGTGGTGAACGCCCGCACCGGACGCTTCGAAGAAGGGGTGATCGCCTTCTCCGGGGCACCCAAGAGCGGCGTTGGAGCGGAATGAAGGCACGGGGTTAGCGCGCCGGAACCCACCCTTCGCCCACTTTTTCCGGAGAATCCGAGCCATGCTCCTCCCTCGCCGCCCGACCCGCAGGGAGAGCGGAATCCGCTTCTCGCCCGCCATCTGCTGCCTGGCGGCTGGACTGGGCCTGATCGCGGTGGTCACCCTTCCCGCGCCCGCCCTCACGGTGCGGGTGACACCGCGCCGACCGCCAGCCCGGGGCCTGCCATGGCTGGCGGTGCGAGGTGGTAGGATCTCGACCCTCGCCGGCCAGTCCGTCATCCTGAGGGGCTTCAACGACAGCTCGCTGCTGCAGACCGGCTCCTCTCCTCTACCCTCGGCGCTCACCGGGCAAGACGCGCAGATTATGGAGGACCAGGGTTTCGATGTGGTACGCATCCCCATCTCCTGGTCCCTGCTGGAGCCCGAGCCTGGGCATTTCAGCCAGAGCTATCTGGCCCGGATTCGGGCCATGGTGTCACTGTGCGCGAGCCACGACCTCTACTCCGTCTTGGACATGCACACCGAGGACTTCGGCGTCGGCTTCGGGGGCAGCGGAGCTCCCGCCTGGCTCTACGTGCCCGGCATCCCGGACCTGCACCTTCCCGGCCTCCCCGCCGCCTGGCAGCGCCACCTCTCTCCCGCGGTCAACGCCGCCCTGGCCTACTTCTGGCTCTTCCCGAACTGGCAGACCCTGTACTGGCAGGCGTGGTCCATCGTTGCCAGGATGTTCCGCGATGACTCCAACGTGGCCGGGTTTGACCTCTACAACGAGCCCCACCCACTTCCGATACCTCCAGGGATCTTCGCCACCCACCTGCTGTGGCCCTTCTATGCCCAGGGGATCAGGGCCATATCCCGGGTGGACCCGAACCATCTCTTCATCCTGGAGGGGGACCTGTTTGGGGAACTGCCGACTGCCATCCGCCCACTGCGAGCCCGGGATGTTGTGTATTCCACGCACCTCTACGCGGGCAGCATCCTGGGCGCCCCGTTCACCGGCAGTCCCGCTCCGCTGGCCAGCGAGTGGCGAGAGGCCGTCCATGAGGCGGCCCAGCTTCCAGGCCCTTACTGGGTTGGCGAGATGGGGATTCCCCACCACGGCAGACTCGCCGACCGATGGGCGGAGGACGAGATTGAGCTCTCGGACCAGCATCTGGCGGGCTGGGCCTGGTGGGAGTGGGAGGACCCCAACGGATGGGGGGTGAGCAACGCCCAGGGGAACATCGACGAGGCATGGCTCAGGGTGCTGTCCCAGCCTTTCATCCGCTCCTCACCGGGCAAATTGACGTCCATGGACTACTCGCCGCGACGACGAATGCTCAAGGCCCTAATTAAGGACGCCAGGCCCGGGAGCGCAGTCGAGGTCTCCTGGCCAAAGACGCTTGGCCGCCCCCGGCTCCTGAGCGGCTGCGCCACCACCGCGGCCGGGACCGGATCGATCCCAGGGCTGCTGACCCTGCACCTGCTGACCGCCTCCTGCCTGGTCCAGGTCGGCACCTGATCGCGGCGCCGCTGACATCGCAGCCCGTCGCACCGGCAGAGGATGGCGCCGAGCGGAGAACCCGAGGGGGAACGAGGTGGCTGCCAAGCCCCAGGACCAAGCCGGCCCAGCTAGGGCTCGCCCTGGTTGGGGAAGGACGCCCCGGCCGGCTCCACTCCGACCGGGACCGGGTGGCCGCCCCCACCCAGGCTCTCGAAGAGAGCGTCGAGGACGGCTAGGTTTGCCGCCCCGTCCTCGCCGGATGTGGGAAAGGGCTCCCCGGTGGCCAGGGAGCGGTGGAACGCCCGCACCATTTCAAGGTAGGGGTCCGCGGCGGGGGATGGAATCTCCTCCCACCCGGCCCTGGCCCGCAGGCGGATTGGCGCCTCACCACCGCGCCAAGCGGTGAACGGCTCATCGATCACAATCTCTCCATCCGTGCCGACAATCCGCAGCCACTGGGACTCCGCCGACGAGAACCCGCAGGCCAGGGAGGCGACCAGGCCGGGCGAGTCGACGGCCCCCGGGAACAGCATGCTGAAGGCCACGTTCTCATCCACGAGGTGGCGGAAACTGGCGACTGCAGTCACCGACTCCGGCTCGCGCTCCGCCAGCAGGCGGGCGCCACTGACGAGATAGGAGCCCACGTCATAGAGGGCTCCGCCTCCCAGCTCCGCCTCCCAGCGGTAGTCCGAGCCGGGCGCCAGGGGGAACGAGAAGTTGCCCGAGATCTGGCGGACGGCGCCGATCCTCCCTGAGCCCAACAGGGAGGTGAGCACCGCCCACCGCGGATGGTGGCGATACATCAGAGCCTCACCGAGGAGCAAGTCGGCGGAGCGCGCCTTGGCCGTCATCTCGTCCGCTTGTCGACGGCTCAGCGCCAGTGGTTTTTCACACAACACGTGGCGGCCATGCTCCAGTGCCGCCAGCGTCCACTGGCAATGCAGAGAGTTCGGCAAGGGAACGTACACGCAGTCAATATCGCTTTCGAGGACCGCCTGATACCCCTCAACCACCTGCCCGATCGCGAGCGTGGACGCGATCTTGTCTCCCCTCAGCCGGTCCCGGCAACCGAGGACGACCACCTCTCCGCCGGCGTTGCGGATGGCGGGCACCACGGCTTGGCGCGCAATCCTGGCCGCACCCAGGATGCCCCAGCGGGGAGAAGCCACGCTAAATTCGAACCGAGCGAGGCTGGCCCGAGTCGGCCGCGGCCAGGGCCTCCTCCATGACCTGTATGTTTCGGCGCGCCGACTCCGGGGTCACCGCCAGCGGCTCCTGGGCCAGCACATGCCCGGCCAGGTTGCGATAGAACGCGGCCTGCGGCGACGCGCCGAGGGCGATCCGCTCGTCGCTGACCAAACCATCGCCGGCGGGTCGCATGATGTGGAGTTCACAGGGGAGGTCGGCCACCGGAAGATGCTCCTCGACGACTCCATTGGGACCTCTGGCGGAGAGGGTCGCCTCGCGCCAGTGGCCCACCACGGCCGCCCTGGTACCCAGGACGTACCACTTCGGCTTGCGCGCGGCAGCTATGTCTGAATGCAGAAACGACACCTCGGCACCGTTCTCGAAGGTCAACCGGATCTCGAACTGGTCGTCGTTGGAAACATCGTGCCAGACACGCTTCTGGCGAGACGCGTCAACTCGCACCACCGGGAATGGCAGGAGTTGGAGAATCCAATCCAGGTAGTGTGCACCCCAGTCGAAGACAACGCCGCCACTGACCCGGGAATCTGAGTGCCAGAAGTGGCAGGGATGGTCGAATCCGCCGACGAAGGCCTCGATGTGAAAAACCTCGCCCAGCACATCGTCGCGAAAGATCCGCTGCAGCGCCAGAAAATCGGGGTCCCAGCGGCGGTTCTGGTAAACCGTGAGCACCTTTCCCGAGGCGGACCGGGCCTCCAGCAGCTCGTCGGCCTCGGCAGCCCTCATGCAGAACGGCTTTTCCACCACCACGTGCTTGCCCGCGCGCAGCGCCCTGAGCGCCAGGGGTGCGTGGGTGATCGGTGGGGTGGAGATCACCACCATGCCGACGTCGGGAGAGGCCAGCAGCTCGTCGGCGTCCCCCGTCAAGAGAGGGACGTCCCCGTCCCGCGCCGCTTCCTGCAGGCGCAGCGGGTCCCTGTCACAGACGGCGGCCAAACTGAGTCCCGGGACCGCTGCGATAGCCCTGGTGTGCTCAGGGGCGATGGCTCCGTACCCGACCAAGCCGACACCGACCACGGATTCCTCCTGAAGTCCCGTCACGTGACGCAACGCCCGATAGAGGATCCCCTGCACCGCCTCGGAACCAAAGGTGGCGGCTGATTCCCCGAGGCCGCAGTGAAAGACCCGGCCGGAGCCGTGGCTCCTGGCGTAGGCCACTGGGACAACCTGAGATCGCCAGGTGGTGGTGAGAAGCACCTCCGCATCGCCGGCGAGCTCCGGCTCACCGAAGCATGAATCCCAGACCGTGAACCGGCCCCCCACCCTTCGCGTGACCGCATGGCCCCCTGCGGCCACGTCGACCACCAGCTCCCCAAGCGGCGTGCTGCCGTTCGGGCGCCCGCCCATCATGGCTCTGTAGCTGCTACCACCTGCCCAGTGGTGGTTGGTGCAGTGCAGTCCGACGAATCCGCCTCCTCCGGCCACGAACCGGCACAGGGACGCCTCCTCGGCCGGTCCCAGCGGTCCCCCGGGGGCGTGCGCCACTACCACGTCGAAGCCATCGAGGTGAGCCAGGGGACTGGTGTCGGAGACCAGTTCCACGGCCACCTGACCGGTACGGGCAAGATAGTTGAGCCAGGGCTCGAGCGTTGGCCCACTGCGTGAGCCGGCGAGAACAAGCGTGCGAATCAACCCTTGCAGCCTCCCAGAAAGCCTGAACCGCGCGCTCCCCAACGCTTGGCCTAAACTCTAACCCAGGCTGCCGATCCCATCGACGGTCAATCGGGCGCGATCCAGTTGGCGGGCGAGCAACAGGGGCCTGCCACGATCAGCTGCGCGGCTTCACACCCACGTGCAGCGCGACGATCCCGAAGCTCATCCTCTGGTAACGGACCCGCTCGAAGCCCGCCTCCCGGAGCCATCGCGACACCACCAGAGGAGGGGGAAAGGCTGCAATCGACTCTGTGAGGTATTGATAGGCGCCCGCCCGGCCCAGGAGCATGGTCGCGATGCGCGGAATCACCACGCGGTTGTAGAGGCGGTAGAGAGGGCTTATCAGGGCCGCCTCGGTGCTGAACTCCAAGACCACCGCGCGCCCACCTGGGCGAAGAACTCGGCACAGTTCGGCGAGGGCCAGATCGTGGCGATCGATGTTGCGAAGGCCGAAGGACATCGTCGCCACCTCGAAGGACCCCTCCGGGAAGGGCAGCGAGCACGCATCCCCGACTTGGAAGTCGACCCCTGGAACCTTCGCGATGGCCGCGCTGATCATGGCCTCTGTCAGGTCGATTCCGGCCACCGCCCCCTTTGGCCCAACTCGCTTGCGGAGGAGCGCGGACAGAGCGCCCGTGCCGCAGCAGACGTCGAGAGCCCTGTCCCCGGGCCTGGCCCTGGTCAGCTGCGCCGCGCGGCGGCGCCAGCGGCGGTCCTGGGTCCCGCTCAGCAGCAGGTTCAGCAGGTCGTAACGACCGGCTATGCCGGAGAACATGGAGCGCACCGCGTCAGGCTCAGGATGACCCGCCGTCGGCAGCGGGGGCGTCGTGTCCCGCTCTCCCCCGATGGTTGACCGCTCCCTCACGAAACCAGCGCTGCGGCCGACTCGCCGCGCCCCACGGGCTCCCGCAGGCTGGCACAGGTGCAGGTGGGAACGCCTGGCAGAGCAACCAGGGCGTCGAGGGCGACGGCTCCCAATTCCTCCGCGCCCTCGCGCACGATCGCCCGCAGCAACTCGAAGTCCCACTCCGGCCGGACGCCCTCGGCGTAGTTGAGGACCATCTCCACCGTGGCGAAGCAGGCCCCGATCTCCCGGGCGAGGTAGACCTCCGGGGTGACCGTCTGGCTGATGATGTCACCCCCCATGCGGGCCAGCGCCGCCACCTCGGCCGCAGTCTCCAGGCGGGGGCCCTCCACGGCCGCGTGCACGGCGCGGTTGAAAACCCGGGTCGCCTTGTCGGCGGCGAACTTCCGTGACCGCTGCCACAGCGCTTCACGGATGTCGGGGCAGAACGGCTCGCGCATGGAGACCATGGCGCCGGGCACGAGCTGCCCCCCGTGCTGACGGGTGAAGTCGATGAAGTCGTGCGGAATGATCAGATCACGGGGGTGGAAGTGCTGGGTGATGCTGGCCGCCCCGCTCTCCGCCACGATGCGACGGACCCCGGCTCGCTGGAAGGTCCAGAACAGGGCCAGGCTGTGCTGGCCCCTGGCCGTTCCCGGCTGCGACTCGTGGGGCCGGGCGAACATCACCGAGTGGGTATTTCCCGCCTCATCCGGCACGCGAAATAGCGTCAGCGCTGGCGTCGGGCCGAAGGGCGTCTGAAAGACCTCCTCCCGGCGCATGACCTCCACCCGCGGATCCATCTCCGGCGACCCCTGAGTGCCGGTGCCGGAGCCACCTAGGATGGCGTACTCGGCCTGGGCGATACCACCACTCTCGGCTGCACTGCTCACACCTCGAGTATATGGGCGGGCGGTACGAGCATCCGGCGGTGGCGGCCCCGCCGACTTGGGCACCGCGGTAGGTCGCCTGGCACGGGGGTAGCTCGTGGTAACCCGAACGCCCGCCGCCCAACGGGTGGGAGGTCGCCGCTGGTTTGCCTCCTCCGCCAGGCCCTACTGACAGATGAGGCCCGCGCCAAGCTCGAGCGATGCCTTCAGGCCGGGCTCAGATCGAAGTCGGCCACCACCGGGAAGTGGTCGCTGGCACGCATGGCAAGCTCTCTTAGGGCACCGGATTGAGCCGCCACAAAACAGTTGACCAGGAGGGCCGCCATGGCGGCCGTGGCAAACACGTAGTCGATCCGGACCGCGGGCTGGTAGGTGGGGCAGGTGAAGCTGTCGGCGCGCGGGTGAATTTGGCGAAGGCAATCGACGTAACCGGCATCCAGCATGCTGCGCACCGCGGCCCGGGGCATCAGGGCACCGACCAGGGCGTCGGTGGTCTCGCCCCGTGGCACCAGTTCGATCAGAGGATGCACCAGCCAGGGAAGTCTGGGAATCCCAGAGCGCGCCACCTCAGAGATCTCAGCGGCCTCGGGATCGGATCCGCGCCACCAGCGCATCGCCTTGACACTGGGTGGCACCGAGCTGAGGGCCCCAACCTCCTCCAGTACACCGCTCTTGCGCCACTCGGAAAGTTGGCCCAGAAAGCCGGTTGCCCGGATGGCATCGCCCGGGGCCAGCGAGTTGAAGTCCCCGAGAACCAGGTGGGGCGTCGCCTGCCCGGCACCAGCATGGCGCCGGACGGCCGTGAGCTCACGAACCCGGTCCGGTTCCGCTCGGCCCCGTCGCTGGAAGGCGGCCGTCAGGTGCACGGTGTGCAGATGCAGGCTTTGGATCACAGAGCCAGCCCCCAGATCGATCTCCACCTCTATAGAATTCCGCGGCCACGCCAGGGGATCCTGATGATTCACCCAACTGCTGATCGGCAACCTGGAGAGAACCCCCTGGTGTCGGTAGCGCGGTGCCTCTCCGAAGATCACCTGATAGTCCAGGCGCTCTCCCATGCGGCGCATCGGCTGCGGGTCCTCAATCTCCTGGAGGGCGATCACATCCGGGTTGAGGGCCTCGACCACGGCCTGGATCGCCCCCCAGCGCTCACCCCCCCCAGCCAGGATGTTGTAGGTGGCGACGCGCAATTTGCGCTCCGGCACGGTTCTTGTCGACTGTGCGCCACACATGTTTCGAGTCTAGTCGGGCGTGGATGCCCGCTCCCACGGGGCCCACCGCAGCCTTGGTACGGGTGGATCCGTCATCCTTGTGAGAATGCGCTTTGGCCTCTTTGTCCCTCCCTTCCATCACCTGGCCGACCCCGGCCGGATCGCGTCGCTCGCGACCGCGGCCGAGGCCGCGGGTTGGGATGGGTTCTTCCTTTGGGACCACATGCTGGCCGGCCCTGGGACCCCGCTCCTGGACCCCTGGGTGACCATGGCCGCCATGGCCTGCTCGACCGAGAGCCTGAGGCTGGGAGCGATGGTCACCCCGTTGAGTCGGCGCCGCCCCTGGGTCATGGCCCGCCAGGCGACGGCGCTGGACCTCTTGTCGAAGGGCCGCTTGACGCTCGGGGTCGGGCTGGGTGACGACGGATGGATGGAGTTCAGCTCCTTCGGGGAGGTGACGGATCCGCGTGAGCGCGGTTTGCGTCTGGACGAGTCTCTGGAAATTCTTCGCCTGCTGCTGGGCGGCGACGCCGTCTCCTACCGGGGAGATTTCCATGCGGTCACGACCGATCCCTTCCTGCCCAGACCCTGGCAGACTCCGTTGCCGATTTGGGCTGCGGGGCGCTGGCCCCGGCGACGGCCCCTGGAGCGGGCCACCAGGGTCCAGGGGTTCTTCCCCATATTCCGCCAGGAAGATCCGCGCCTGGCCCCCGCCCAAGCCGACCTGCTGGCGATTCAGCGGGAGCTCAAGTCCCGCGGTGTAGGGCCCGAATACGACCTGGTCGTGACCCGCCAGGCAGACTTGGCGCCTGCCGCGCGACCACGCGATGCGGACCTGGGAAGGCTTGCGGAGGCGGGCGTCACATGGTTGTTGGACGGCATCCCCCCGGAGCCGGTGGAGCCCGGCGATGTCGACCGGGTGGTGCGTCTGGGCCCGCCCCGGCGTTGAGGTTCGGCCGCGGTCCCTGCTGTCCGCCGCTTCCGGCAGACCCCGACCCTGAGCGACCTGCGGAGGAGTGTCGGTGACCAAATTCATCTGCCGAGGGTGCGGCACCCAGTATCCGGACTCGAAAGTGCCGCCGGAGGGCTGTGCCACCTGCCAGGACGAGCGTCAGTACATTCCGGCCGGCGGCCAACGGTGGACGAGCATGGTGGAGTTGAGCGCGGGCTTCCGCAACCGGCTGACCGAGCTCGAGCCAGGGCTGTTTGAGATTGTCACGGAGCCCCGGTTCGCGATCGGCCAAAGAGCACTCCTGGTCCGGACCGCGGCGGGAAACGTGCTTTGGGACTGTCTTAGCCTGATCGACGAGGAGACGGTGGCGGCCCTTGGCAAACTGGGGGGTGTCCAGCGGATGGCGATCAGCCATCCTCACTTCTATGGAGCGTTCGGCGCCTGGATCGATGCGCTGGAGATACCGTCGCTGCTGCTCCCGGCCGCGGACAGGGCGCACGCCGTTAGCCCGCATCCGCGGGTCCAGTACTTCGACGAGGACGCGGTGACAGCGACCGGTGACCTGAGCGTCCTGCGCCTTGGTGGCCATTTCCAGGGTTCGACCGTGCTCCATTGGCCGGGAGGCGCGGACGGCAGAGGGGCTCTGCTCACGGGCGACACGGTGGCGGTGGTCGCCGACCGCCGCCACGTCACCTTTCTCTACAGCTATCCCAACCGCGTCCCACTTCCGGCGGGGGACGTCCAGCGGATCGCGGATCGCTGTCGTGACCTGCGGTTCGACCGCCTCTACGGTGGCTTCCCAGGCGACGTCATAGACCACGACGCCAGGGCGGCGGTGCTGCGGTCAGCGGAACGCTACATCGCCATGCTCGACGGAAGCTGGCCGCGCTCATGACCTCAGCCACGAGCCCCAAACGGGGGTCAACGTGAGGAGCGCCGAGCAGCGGCGAGGAGGATCTGCCTCAGCGGAACGCCCCTGTGGAGGGCCGCGGATCACAAACCTTCTGAGCGCGTCTACACTCCAAGGCGATGGCAGCCACATCCGCCCCCAAGGCCCACTCGAAGCTCCAAGACCAAGTGGTGTCGCGAGCGGTCGCGGGCTGCATTCATCAGCTTGCCAAACACCGCCTGCGGGCCGCCGTCTGGGGCGCGGTGGCCCTGGTCGGCGTGGCTGCTGCCATGGCGTCCTTCGCCCTCCAGCGGGAGTTCGTCGGTCGCTATCAGGCGGGCGCCGCGCTTGACGGGTGGCAGAACTTCCTCCGCCTGGGAGATCCTTGGCAGGCGCTGGTCCCGCCCCTGGCCGCTGCGGTACTCGCCCTCATGGGCTGGCGGTCTTTGCAACGGGCAACGCCTCAGCCTACCTTTGGGCTGCCGCACCGTGAGCTAACCGGAGTGACCGGGCTCCGCTCCAGACTGCGGCGGGAGCGGGCCTGGATCGACACCGTCGTCGACCTGGTCACGGGATTGGTCCTAATCGCCTTGATCCGCCTGCCGGTCTACCTGGTCCTCGCCGCCACGGGCAGCCGCCTGGCGCTCTCAACTTCTCCTGGAATCGTTCTCGAGGAGGTGGCCTGGGCCGCTTGCGGCGGCAGCTTCTGGCTCTGGCACAGACGCTACCGGGAGACCATGGATGGATGGGGCATAACGGATGCCGCCTGAGCCTCTCCAGCTGATGACCCGCCGAGGCTGCCACCTCTGCGAGCAGGTCGCGGCCCCCCTGGGAGAGCTCGTCAGAGAGCGCGGGCTCCAGCTCTTGGTCTACGACATCGATTCGGATCCCGGCCTTTTGGCCCAGTACCACGAGCGGGTGCCCGTCCTCCTGTGGGGGGAACGGGTTCTGGCCGAGGGACGATTCGACCCGCGCTCCCTCCTCGAGTTGACCGCGAGCTCCCCAGGTCCATGAACGTTTCCATGACGGCAGCGGGGATCGGGCAGGAACGCGTCTAGACTTCCCGTGATGGCACGCCGCAAGCCGGGCCCACCCCCCCGCCAGCTCGAGCTCTCAGTGGTGGTTCCGACACGAAACGAAGCCGGCAACCTCCCACTGCTGCTGCAGCGTCTGCGCCAGTCCCTGGCGGAGATCCCGTTCGAGGTCATCTTCGTCGACGACAGCGACGACGAGACCCCCAGCCTGCTCCAGGAGATCTCCTCCCGGGATGGCCGGGTTCGCTACTGGCACCGCCGCCGAGAGGAGCGTGCCGGGGGCCTCAGCACGGCGGTCGTTCTGGGCTTGGAGCAGGCCCGCGGGCGCCTGGTCTGCGTCATGGACGGGGACCTCCAACATCCCCCGGAGGCCATCCCCGAACTCCTCCGCAAGGAGCGCTCCGGAGCGGATGTCGTGGTCGCCAGCCGCTACATGCCAGGCGGCAGCGGACAGGGGTTGGGAGGCGGCGTGCGCAAACTCGTTTCGCGTTCCGCCACCATGCTCGCCCGGGCGCTGTTCTCCGAAGCCCGCGCCAGCACCGACCCCCTGGCCGGCTTCTTCCTCTGCCGCACCGAGCTACTTCAGGGTCTGGAATTCCGCCCGGTCGGGTTCAAGATCCTCCTGGAACTGCTGGTCTGCTCAGAGGGAGCTGCCGTTGCCGATGTGCCGATCACCTTCCAGGCTCGCGGCGCCGGCCAGAGCAAGGCGACGGCCGCCCAGGGGTTTCTCTACCTTCGCCACCTGTGGTCGCTCATCCGCGACGTGCCCGGCAGCGCCCGGCGGTGGAAGTTCGCCGCGGTTGGGCTGAGTGGCCTGGTGATCTTTCTAGGGGTGCTGGAGTTCTGCGGCGTCGTGCTCAACTGGGCGGCACTGGCCGCTTGGGGTCTGGCCTTCACTACCTCGTTGGCCTGGAACTTCCAGGCCAACCTGAAGCTAACCTTCGCGGACGCGCGGCGGGAACGGTACCCGCTCATGCGCCGCTATGTGGCCGCGGCGATCGTCGCGGGCGGGGCCCAGCTGGTCGTGTTCCTGGGACTCCTGGGTACCTCTTTGCCACTGGTCCTCGACGGACTCTTGGGGGCGGTCGTCGGCATGGCGGCCAACGCCACTCTCAGCCTGCAGCTGGTTCGACGCCGCCGCCGCTCACTGCCTGCCCCCATCGGGCTGGAGCCGCTGCTCTCCAGGCTGGCCAAGGCCGGGCGGGCTCAACTGGCTGCGATCGTAGAAGCCAATGGGCGACCGCTGCTGGTCCTGCCGGAGTCCGAATACCAGCTGAGCCACGAGGAACGCGACCTCTGCCGCAGAACCGATGCCACCGGGGTGCCCGCCCTCTGGACCCAACCCGTCTCCGGACGGCCGCAGGCCCGCGCCAGCGTGGAGCTGACCTCAGTCATCATCCTTCCCCTGGACTCGAGATGGGGTCAGAACCTCAAGGTCATGCTCCGACGCCACAGTCGCAGCGCATTCACGAGCGCGGACTTGGAGGCGGTGATGAGGCAGGTCGGCCGGTTCTCCCGCGGGAGCAGAGCCGCTGCTGCAGAGCCGGTCGACGGGCTGGTCCGGGTGCGAACCGCCCGCTGAGGCGACGGCGTCTGGCCCCATTCCTCCCGACCGGCGCTGGCGGCCCCACTGCCCGGGACCTGCCAGTGAGTACCTTGGTCCGGTGGGAGGCATTGGGGGTCCGCTGAGGGCCGTCGTGGGAACGCTGCATCCGGTGCGCCATAGGCTGCTGCCTTGGGTGCTGGTGGCAGCCTTTGTGGGCGTCCTGCTGCCGCGCAGCACCTCCGCTTTGAACCCTCTGGTCCCGGTGTTTCTCGCGGGCCAGGTTCTTGGCGTCGCGCTCAATCTCACCCCCTTCGAGGTTCGCGCGGCTGGCCGCCAGCTGCCTCTCATCGGGGCAGCCCTCTTGTGCCAGTGGACGCTCCTACCAGCCTTCGGCCTGGCCCTCCACCTGCTGGCTCCGACTCCGGTGCTGGCAGCCGGGATCCTCATCTGCTCAATTGCCCCCGCCGAGATAACCAGCGGCCTTATGGCGACGCTGGCGGGAGGCGATACGGCCATAGCCACGGCCTGCATGGCTGGGTCCCTGGCGCTCTCTGTGGCCCTTACCCCACTTTGGTTGGAGGTGGGCCTCGGCGCCCGCGCTCACTTCGACGCCATGAGCCTCACCTTCGAGCTGGTGCTCTCGGTCCTGCTTCCCTTGGTGGTCGGGGTGAGCGTGCGGGCGGTCCTGCCTGGTCTGGCCAGATGGCGCCATCAGTTTCTTGACCTGAGCGCGTTCTGCCTGGTCCTGGTGGTGCTTGCCGGCACCGCCAGTGCCCGCCAGGTCCTGCTGTCCAGTTCGATCCTGGTCGCCTTGGGCCTGGTGATCGGCCTGCTGTGCTGGGGCGGGGTGGTCGGGTTCGGTCTGGGCAGGGTGCTGCGTCTACCGCATAGGCGGGCCGCCGCGGTCGGCTTCCCCATAGGAATACGGGAGTTCGGAGTTGCGATCGCGGTGTCGGTGGCGGTGCGGCCCGGCGCCAGCGCGGTTGGAGGGGTGTACGGCATCGTGATGGTGGCGGTCGCAGGCACTCTGGCATCCCATCTGGGCCGGCGTAGAGAGAGGATGCTCAAGGGCGACCGAGGGTCCGGCGGTCAGCAGTAGTCATGGGAGGTTGACCTGGGCAAGACCAGCTCATCGCCCATCGGCTCAACGCGATCCGGCGGAGGTTTCAGCCGCTCCACCAGCAGGCTGGCCACCCCCTCCGCACTGCGCAGACGGCCCTCCGCTACCAGCAGCGGTTGGTGGCTGGCCAGTGCTCGATTGCTCCTGTAGACATCCCGGGTCAGGATCAGGTCGAGCTGCCCGCTCTCGTCGGCCAGGGTGAAGAAGCGCATCCCATGAGCGGATGGCGGTGCCTGCCTTGTGATCACCATCCCCGCCACCTTCAGCAAAGTCCCGTTGAGCGCTGCCTTAGCTCGGGCCAGGGGAGTGACCCCCATCCTGTCCAGCTGCCGGCGCAGAAGAGCAACCGGGTGTGGGCCGGTGGTCAGCCCCATGACCCTGTAGTCAGTCGCCAGCAACTCTTCGGGAGACATCCTGGGCAGCGGGGGTGGATCGGCCGGAAGCGGCATGAGCTCATCTTGGAGGGGCCCATCCCGACCGATATGCCGCTGCCTGCCGGCTGCCAGCCCCTCTTCCACCGGCTTTAGACGCCACAGCAGCTCCCGGCGCGGCTGCCCAAAGCCATCGAAGGCCCCCACCGTGACCAGCGACTCCATGACCGCGCGGGGGAGTGTCGTCCGCCGCCAGAACTCCTCCGGGGAGGAATAGGGACCCCGCAGGCGCTCCCTGTCCAGCCGCGAACGCAGGTCATCCCCAATCCCATTCACATAGTTGAAACCAAGCCTGACCGCTACCGAGGCGCCCGATTCAACCTCCAGGCGGCATCGTCCCCAGCTGCGGTTGACGTCCAGGGGCAGCACCGCCACCCCTCTGCGGCGCGCGTCCTCCACCAGCACCGAGGGGTGATAGAACCCCATCGGCTGGTGGTTGAGCAGGCCCACCAGATAGGCGGCTGGATGGTAGAGCTTTAGCCACGCAGTCTCGTAGGCCGTGCGGGCAAAGGCGGCGGCATGGCTGCGGCAGAAGCCGAATTCGGCGAAGCCTCGGACCGCCTCGAAGAGAGTGCTGGCAGCTGTTTCCGGCATCCCGCTGCGCCGGCAGCCGCTTAGGAAGTCCTGCTCCAGGGATGCCATCTCAACCCGGGAGCGATGGCGGTTCATGGCCCGCCGAAAGCGGTCAGCCTGCCCCGCACTGAAGCCAGCGACATGCATCGCGATCTCCATGATCTGCTCCTGGTAGAGGATCACCCCCAGGGTGTCCCGCAGGATGGGCTCCAGCAGAGGGTGCGGGTAGCTGACCGGCTCTCGGCCCTGGCGGCGACGCAGGTAAGGGTGCACCGCGTGGCCCTGGATAGGCCCCGGCCGGATTATCGCCACGGCCACCACCAGGTCGTTGAACTCCTCCGGCCTCGCCCGCGGCAACGTCTGCTGCTGGGCTCTGGACTCCACCTGGAAGACTCCGATGGTGTCCGCCTTGGCACACATCTCATAGACCTTGGGGTCCGCCAGGTCCAGTCTCTCCAGGTCTGGCCTGGCGCCCGACACCCGTTCCAGCTCAGTGAGGGTCTCCTCCACGACCGAGAGGGCGCGCAGCCCCAGCAGATCGATCTTGATAAGCCCCAGGTCCTCAATGTCGTCCTTGTCAAACTGGACCACGACCCGGCCATCCATGGAAGCCCTCTCCAGAGGCGCTATATCCCAGAGAGGCTGCCCGGTGACCAGCATCCCTCCCACATGAATGGAGAGATGCCGGGGCACCCCTACCACCGCCTCCACCATCTGCCCAAACTGACGCCAAAGCGCAGACCGCATGACCTGTTCCGGCGTCTCTCCGGCGACCGCCAGGGCGCGCTCCACCAGGGTTCCCGAATCACCTGGATCAGCCCTCTCGATGGCTCGCACCAGCCGCTCCAGCCAGGCCTGGGGCATCCCGAAAACAGCGCCGACCTGCCTTATCGCCATCCGTAGCCGAAAGGTGATCACGGTGCAGACCATGCCCGTACACGCCTTTCCGTAGGTGTCGTACACGTGCTGGATTACTCGTTCTCGGTGGCTTGAGGAGATGTCTATGTCAATGTCAGGCGTCCCCTCCATGTCCTCGTGCAGAAAGCGTTCGAAGAGCAGGTGGTGCTGCAGAGGATCCACCCTGGTTATCCCCAGCAAGTAGGCGACCAGGCTGTCTGCCGCGGACCCCCTGCCCTGGGCCGGTATTCCCTCACGTCGCGCGAACTCCATCAACTCGAACACGATCAGGAAGAATTCCGCCAGCCGACACTTCGAGATCACCCCGAGCTCGTGAAGCAGCCTTTGCTCCACCTCGGGAGAGGTCGCCCCATATCTGGCGGCTATCCCGAGGCGGCACATCCTCTCCAGATAAGCGTCCGGGGTATCGCCATCTGGCACTCTAAAGCCGGGGAATCGGCTGTGGCGAAAATCCAGCCGCAGCTCCGCTCTCTCCGCCAGGTCCCGAGCTCCTACCCAGGCTACCTCGTACGGCAAAAGCTCCATCAGCTCGGGCTCCCCTCTCATGAAATACTCGTGGTTGGGCAAGAGAAGACCGCGCCCCGCAGCTTCCTCCAGGGTGCACCCGTGACGGATCGCGGTGAGCACGTCCAGGGTCCGGCCCTGCTCGGGTCTGGCGTAGCGCGGGGCTCCGGAGGCCACCAGCCCCGCTCCGGTCCGCTGGGCACAAGCCACGGTCTCAGCCGCAAGCCAACTGTCACCGAGCTGGAGGTGATGGTGCAGACAGAGCCGGAATCTCCCCCCGGGAAAAGCCCCGTTCAGGGCCGTCGCGACCCTGTCCGCCGCCTCTCGATCCCCTCGCATGAGCGCTCTGCTGACGGGACTGTGTGGTCCTCCCGCCAACACCACGCATCGATCCAGGTCCTCGGGCGAGATCCGCTCCTGATCAAGCGCCCCTGACCGCCTCCGCAGACGATCACCGACTCCTTGGGGGACAGTGCCGTCGCGCGCGGGCACACCCGCTGGTTCGCTCGCCGTCATCAATACGCCATCCAGACCCGACAGAAGCAGCCGCGCAGCTCCCTTGACCCCGGACATCTGCGCCTTGCTGATGGCGCGGCACAGCTGTTGGTAGGCGGGCCGATCGGTTGCCACAATGACCAGACGGCCCCCCGCCGCAAGGTCCAGCTCGGCCCCCACCATCGCCCTCATGCCGGCCCGCTCTGCGGCTCGCACCAGCCGCACAGCTCCATACAGGCCGCCGCGGTCCACCAGCCCCAGGGATGCCATCTCCAGGTCCCTGGCCCTCTCCACCAGTTCCTCGGGTGAGCTCGCTCCCTCCAAGAAGGAGAAGTAAGACCTGGCCCAGCACTCTCCGAACCCGCTTCCAACCACCCAGCCATGATACAAACAAATGTGCTTATCAACGGCTCCAGGTGGCAGGGGAAGATCCCTGGCAGGCGCTGCTCCCCGCCTTCCTCACTGGCTGGCAGTCCACCAATTGGTTCGAGTCATGAACCGTTTTCGGTACCATTGGGGGATGTCCATTGACCCCGCCGAGACGACGGAGATCACCCCAGGAACGCTGCGGGGCCTTGCTCATCTGGCGAGATTTCTGGAGCGCAATTCCGCCGGCTTGGGGCTCGCCCAATACCGTGTGCTCAGCACGATTGCGGGCGGTGATGCCCGCGCTTCGCGGCTGGCCAGCCGACTCACGGTCGGCAAACCGGCGGTCAGCGCCATCTTGGAAACCCTGGCGGCGAGGGGCTTCCTGGAACGCGCGGTCGAACCCGGCGACCGGCGGGCCAGCTGCCTCACCGTGACCGAGGCGGGGCGCGACGCGCTCGCGGAAGCCGAGACCGCGATGGCTCAGGCGCTGGCGGAGGTGCTCTCCCTGACCGCCCGGCCGGCGCTGGCATCGGAGCAGTTGGCGGCGCTGGCGATGGCGTTGGAGAGCAGGCGGGTTGCTCCCCCTGCCGGACCATCTCTGCCCGAGTCCCCGGGCCCCACTTGAGGAAGGACCAGAAGGGCGTCAAAAGGGTCGGCTGGATACGCCTGCTTCTCCCCTACATCCTTCGCCACCGGGCCAACGTGGCGCTGGCGATGGGAGCGGCCGTGGTCGGTAGCGGAGCCCTGGCCACGGCTCCTCTGATCGAGCGCCAGATCGTGGACAACGTCATCCTGCACCGCAGGGCCCCTCTCCTCCCCTGGCTGGGCGCCCTGCTTCTGGTCGGAGCCATCGCCTTCGCGGCGGCCTTCGTGCGGCGCTACCGGGGGGGCAGGGTGGCCCTGGACGTCCAGTACGACCTGCGCAACGCGATGTTCGACCGCCTCCAGACTCTGGACTTCGAAAGTCACGACGCGATGCCGACAGGGCAGCTCGTGTCCAGGGCCAACTCCGATGCCACTCTGGTTCAGAGCCTGCTGTCGTACTTCCCCAATGTCACCAGCAATGTCCTGCTCCTGGTCGCGTCTTTGGTGATAATGCTGGTGCTCTCGCCGCTGCTCGCAATCGTCAGCTTGGTGGTGGCGCCCTCCCTGGTGGTGATCGCCTATCGGATGCGCACCAGGATGTTCCCGGCGAGTTGGGACGGCCAGCAGCGGGAGGGGGAGGTGGCCCAGATCGTGGACGACGACGTCAACGGAGTCCGCATCGTCAAGGCCTTCGGCCAGGAGCCGCGCGAGTTGAACCGACTCGTGGAATCGGCCCAGCGCCTGTATGGGTCCCACATGAGAGTGGTTCGCCTCCAGGCTCGCTACCAGCCGCTGCTGCAATCCCTGCCGACCCTGGGGCAGGTGGCCGTGCTGGCCCTGGGAGGGTGGATGGTGCTGCATCACGAGCTCACCCTCGGCACCTTCCTCGCCTTCTCCACCTACCTCACTCAGCTGATGTCGCCGGCCCGGACCCTGGCCGGCATTCTCACCGTCGCGCAGCAGGCCCGCGCCGGCGTGGAGCGGATCTTCGATCTGGTTGGAGCTGTTCCCATGATCCAGGACCGGCCTGGGGCCCTCACCCTGGAGCACGCCAGGGGGGAGGTCAGCTTCGACCATGTCAACTTCTCCTACGGCTCGGGCCAACCTGTGCTGAGCGACTTCGACCTGCTGGTCGCCGCCGGGGAGACCGTGGCTCTGGTGGGAGCGTCGGGATCTGGGAAGTCGACCGCGGCCGCGCTGCTGCCGCGGTTCTATGAGGTCACGGGCGGCGCAGTGCGCGTGGACGGCCACGACGTCCGCGAGCTCACGCTGGCATCTCTCAGATCCCAGATCGGCTTCGCCTTTGAAGAGAGCTTTCTGTTTTCGGCCAGCGTCCGTGACAACATCCGCTTCGGCAAGCCCGACGCCACCCTGGAGCAGATTGAACAGGCCGCGAGAGCGGCCCAGGCGCACGAGTTCATCAGTGCCCTTCCCCGCGGCTACGACACCGTGGTGGGTGAACGGGGCCTCAGCCTCTCGGGAGGACAGCGCCAGCGCGTGGCGCTGGCCCGAGCGCTCGTGGCCGACCCGAGGATCCTGGTCCTGGACGATGCCACCAGCGCCATCGACTCGCGCGTGGAGGCCGACATCCATCGGGCGCTGCGCCGGATCATGCGCGGGAGGACCACGATCCTGGTCGCCCACCGGCGCTCCACTCTCCACCTCGCCGACCGGATCGTGGTCGTCGAGCGTGGCCACGTGCTGGATCAGGGCACCCACGAGGAGCTGATGGCGCGCTGCGGTCCTTACCGCCTCCTCCTGGCCGGCCCTGATGAGGATCAGGACGGCGAGGATGCCACGGCCACCGGGGAGAGCGCGCTCATTCCGGCAGCCCTCGGCCACCAGCCCGGCGAGTCACGACTCGATCTGGCGGCCGCCTCCTCCTCGGGCAGGGCCTCGGGCCGCAGCGGCGGATGGCGAGCGACACTCACCCCGAGCCCAGACCTGCTCGCCAGGGTGGCGGCCCTGCCCAGGATCCGAGACCACGCCGAAGTGGATCTTGCCGTTGAGGCCGGCCGTGATCCGACCTTCTCGCTCCCGCGCTTCATGAGTCGCTTCAAAACGGCGCTGGCGCTTGGTCTGCTGCTCGTGGTCTTGGATGCGCTGGCGGGTCTGGCGGGCCCGTTCCTGATCGCCCAGGGCATCGATCAGGGGGTCCTGCACGGGTCCTACGTGGTGCTGTTCGCGACCTCCGGGATCTTCCTGTTCATAACGGTCGGAGATCTGCTGGACTCGATCGCGGAGACCTTCGTCACGGGGCGGACCGCGGAGCGCCTCATGCTCTCGTTGCGGATCAAGATCTGGGCCCAGCTGCAGCGGCTCTCGCTCGACTACTACGAGCGGGAGATGGCGGGCCGGATCATGACCCGCATGACCACCGACGTCGACACCTTCGAGTCACTGCTCGAGGACGGCCTGATCTCGGCAGCGGTCAGCATCTGCACCTTCTTCGGGGTCGGGGTCGCGCTCTGCCTGCTGAACTGGGAGCTGGCAACGGCCACCATCGTCGTGATCATTCCACTCGCCGTCGCCACATCCATCTTCCGGCGCCGCTCGGCGGCGCTGTACGACCGAGCCCGCGAGCGGCTGGCGATCGTCAACGCCAACTTCCAGGAGAGCCTCTCGGGGGTCAGGGAGTCGCAGGCATTCGTTCATGAGCGACTGAGCCAACTTGAATACAGGCGCCTGGGCGGCGCTTATCGTGACACCCGGGTCGCCGCTCAGCGGCTCGTCTCCATCTACTTCCCCTTCGTCCAATTCCTGTCGGATGCGGCCGATGCGGTCATCCTGGGGATCGGCGCCTATCTCATCTACTCCGGACGGCTGACGGCGGGGGTCCTGATCGCGTTTCTGCTCTATCTGGACATGTTCTTCTCCCCGATTCAGCAGCTCTCCCAGGTCTTCGACGCCTGGCAGAGGGCCCGTGCCTCCATGCGCAGGGTGAGCGAGCTGATGAAGCTGGACACGATCACCCCGGACCGCGAGCACCCACTGGTGCCGGGACGGCTCAGGGGCCGTGTCGAGTTCCGCAACGTTCGCTTCAGCTACCCCGCCCGGGACTCCACCGCGGGAGGCCCAGGATCTCAGACTGAGGTCATCCGTGGACTCGACGTGACGATCCGCGGCGGGCAGACCGTCGCCATCGTGGGCCAGACAGGGGCTGGGAAATCCACCCTGGCCAAGCTCCTGTGCCGCTTCTACGACCCAACCGCCGGGCGCGTCCTGGTCGATGGCCACGACCTGCGCGACCTGAAGCTCGCCGCCTATCGCAGCCAGCTCGGATATGTGCCCCAGGACCCCTTCCTGTTCGCCGGGACGGTTCGTGACAACATCGCCTACGGCAGGCCCCAGGCCACCGACGGGGAGGTGCAGGAGGCTGCGGAAGCCGTCGGCGCCGCGCCCTTCGTGGCGGACCTTCCCGGCGGATTCGAGCACGTGCTGTCGGAGCGCGGCAGATCCCTCTCCACAGGCCAGCGCCAGCTGCTGGCGCTGGCCCGCGCGGAGCTGGTCGACCCCGCCGTCCTGCTCCTGGACGAGGCCACCTCGAACTTGGACCTCGCCACCGAGGCCAGGGTCTCCACGGCCATGAGCCGGGTTTCCTCCGGCAGGACCACGGTGCTGGTCGCCCACCGCCTCCAGACCGCCCGGACGGCCGACCGTATCCTGGTCATGGAAGATGGCCTGCTGGTGGAAGACGGAACCCATGAGGAGCTGCTGGCCAAGGGCGGCGCCTACCGGGGGATGTGGGAGTCGTTTGAGACCGAGGGGCGCCGCGTCGGTGCTGCTTCCTAATCCCAGCTCCCGACCTGAGCCGACGATCCCGTGTTAGCCCAGGCCGCCACCGGTGAGGAGCCCCGCACGACCATCGTAGGGGCCGACGGAGCAAGCCACGGCACCTGGGTCGCGGTATTTCAGGAAGCCAACCACGACCCCGAACTTGTGATCTGCAGCTCCACCGACGACCTCTTCCTCGAGATGGCCCGACGGAGCGCCGTCCTGGCGGTGCTGGACGTGCCGATTGGACTTCCCGCGAGTGGCCTTCGGGAGTGTGACGGACTGGCCCGACGCCTCTTGGGGCCGGCGAGGTCAACGGTGTTCCTGGTTCCGCCCCGTCCCGTGATCGGTGCCGACTCCCAGCGTCAAGCCACCAAGCTGTGGCGAGATCTCGACGGGCGGGGTTGCCCCGCGCAGACATTCGGTCTCTTTAAGAGGATCAGGGAGGTGGACCGCAAGCTCGGCGGAGCTCGGAATGCCCGAGTCCTTGAGGGTCACCCGGAGCTGGTGTTCCATCTCCTCGCGGGGTGCACTCCGCTGGCCAGCAAGCATTCGCCTCACGGGGTTGGGCAGCGCGTCGAGCTCGTGGCGAGTGCGATGGGCGGGGTTCGCGGCTGGCTGGCTTCCCATCCCGGCCTGCGGCTCGATGTGCTGGACGCGTGCGCCTGCCTTGTGACCGCCCGCCGGGTCCGGGACGGGCAGGCACAATCGCTGCCGGCCCCACCCATTCCTCGCGATCCGCTCGGCCTGCCGATGGCGATCTGGTATTGAGACCAACCGCTCTCGCCCCAAGACCGTGGTCGTCGCCGACGGCGACCGGGCGGCGTTCGGCGCCGTTTCAGCGCTCCTCCCGGCGCGGGTGTCCGCCATCGAGGCGGATCGTCCTGGCTCCGCCGACCTGGAGGTACCGTCTGGGCATGCAGGTGAGGATGATCACCTGCACCTCCCGGCCGACGCGCCCCAGCAGGGCGCACATCCTCTCCAGCCGATCCTCATCGGAGTACCCGAGGGCGTCGTCGATGATGAGCGGCACGCCCCCCTGGGGAGCTGCCAGGTAAGCCGCCGCGAGACGCACTATGATCGCCAGCTGCTCCTGGGTTCCCGTGGAGAGCCGGTCCCAGGTGAGGAAGCGGGCGCCCACCCTGCAGCCCACGACCTGGAGCGTCTCCTGGTCCAGCTCGGCGGTGAAGTCCGGACCGAAGACGACCCTTCCCCGGGACTCGATCTGTTCCCTGAGGGGTGCCAGGTAGCTCAACCGAGCCCGGGACCTCGAGTCCTCCATCGCCGTGAGCAGAGCCTTGGCAGCCTGGGCCGCCCGCACCTGACGGTTCAGCTCGTCACTGGCGCGCTCCAGCTCGTGCTCCTTTCTCTTGGTCTGATCAAACAGTCCCCGGGGAGCCAGCACCTCGATCTGGGCATCCGCCCTCACTCCCAGCGCCCTCAACTCGCTCATCTCGGCCTCGGCCCGGGCCAGCGCAGCCGCCGCGTTTGCCGCCAGCGAGCGGACCACGTCCGGCTGCGCCCCTTCCAGGGCGGCCTGGGCCCTGGCCAACTCGTCGGCATGCAGCGACTCCAGACGCCGGGCCTCGGTGAATTCCGCCTCCACCGCGTCGTCGGCACCGGTGGCGCGCGCCCGCTGCAACTGCTGCTCCAGCCTGGCCACCTCCAGATGCGCCTGAGTGGCCCGCGCGCGCGCCTGCTGCAGCTCGCTTTGCACCTCCTCGACGGCTCTCCGGTGCACCTCCAAGACCTGCTCCGCTCGGGTCCTCGACTGCTCCGAATCCTGCTCCTGGCGCTCAGCTGCGGCCAAGAGGACGCCTGCCGCCTGCAGGTCGCCCGGGATCTGCTCAGCAGCTGAGCGCGAACTCAGGTAGACGCTCCCCTCAGCTCTGAGCCGAGCCATCTGCTGGTCCAACTCCTCCGCGGAACAGCCCTCTTGCGCCCTTTCCAGGGCAGCCTCCGCCAGCGCCAGATCGCTCTCGGCTTGGGCCCTGTCTCGCAGCGCTGACTCCGCCTGGCTCATCGTCTGCAGCCCGAGAGCCGAGAGCTGCTCCTGGAACCTGGCCGCCGCATCCTCAGCGCGCTCCTTCTCGGCCAGGGCACCAACTCCAGGAGTGACGGTGATCACTGCCTGGTCGGCCAGGTCGAAACGGCCCACCTCATCGGTGACGGTGAATTCCGACGTCTCCCCGGAGAGGATCCGGGTCCTGCTGCCCTGATACTCCAGCCTCAGGTCGCCGACGGCCGTGAAGGTGACGGTGGCCCCGGCGGCCTCCCTGCGCGCGGCCGCCATCTTGACCTCCAATTCCAGGGTCCTGAGGAGATCCATGAGCTGGTCGGTGACCGGGATGGCCTCGATCACGGCCAGAGCGGCGGCGCGGTCCCGCCGCGCCTCATCGAGCGCTCGGCGCCGTTCCTCAAGCAGCCGCAGATCATCGGCGCGGCGAAGCTGCGCCACATCCCCCTGGCGAAGTCGGCGCTCGGCAGATCTGCTCTGCCACTCCTGGACCGCACGTCGAACCTCGGCCTGAGCGTCCAGAAGGCTCTCCTGGAGAGGAGCCTCACGCGCTTGCGCCCCCGCCAAGAGCTCCTGGGCCTCCTCCAGGCGTGCTCTCGCCCCCTCCAGCTCGGCGATGATGGCAGCGCGGTTCAGCCTGCGTTCCTCGGCCAGATGGGCGAAAGCCGCACTCGAATGAGCGCGCTGGGCCGCGAGCTCGACGGCCTGCTCCTGGTGTTCCAACTCGGCAAGCGCCCGTTCATGAGCGCGAGCCGCGGACCTGAGGGCGTCAAGCTGCTCGCCAAGGGCAGCCAGACCACTCGCGGCGCGCTCACTTCTCTCCATCTGCTCCTGGAGGCTCTGCTCTATGCTTCGAGCTTCCACGAGCTCCTGCTCGGCACGGGATACCGCAGTGCGCAGGTCGTTGAGCCACTTGAGCTCCGCGCCGCCTGGGGTCAGGAATCTGGAGGCCTCCTTGCGGACGCGGTCCAGCACCGACTCCTCGAGCTCGCCACTGGGAGTCTGCCCAGCCGCCTCGTCCAGGGCCCGCCCCAGTGAGGGGCACTCCTTGAGCCCCACCTGCGCCATCTCCCCACCCTGGTGGACCCAGAGCGACCGCAGCAGGTTGCGGTCCACGCCGCTGAGGTCGAGGATCTCATTGACCCGGTCATGCACCTGCCCACCGGCCAGCGTCTCATCCCTGGGCGCCACCACCCGCAGGGTTGCCCTGGGACGCTTCAGATATCCCTTGCTCAGAGTGAACCGGTAGGCCCCGCTCTCCACATCCAGCTCGATCTCGGGGGCAACGTCCTCGCCAACAGGCTGGAGAGCCATCACCGCTCGGCTCCGGGATGTCTCCGCAGTCCCCAGGCCGACGGCAAGGGCCTCCACCAAGGAGGTCTTGCCGACTCCGTTGGGGCCCTCTATCACGGTGACCCCGGTGGGGTCCAGCTCGACCTCCACAGCCTCCACGCCCCGATAGTGCCGCAGCGCGATCCGGTGCACTCTCATGCCTGGTCGCGCACCAGCCGGAACAGCAATGCCAGGGCATCCGCAGCGACCTCGGCACCGGCGCCCGCCCGGGCTCGCAGATCGTCCGCGGCGACCTGGGCGAAGCCGGAAAGTCCCAGGTCCAAGAGCTCCGAGTCGTCCGGCAGCACGGCCAGCCCTGCTCCAGCGCCGGCGAGCCTGACTCCTGCATACAGGGACCTTGCGCCCTCCAGGCGGGCATCCAGGTCCGCCGCCACCTGCACCGACACCGTCCCTCGCACAGCCAGCCGCAACAGCGTCCTCTCCTTGGCGGGGCGGTCCTCGAGCCAGTTGGAAAGGCGCTCGAGATCGTCTCTCCCGTTGATCGTGAAGTCCTGGCTCACAAACGTCCAGGTCCCGACCCGATGGGGGATTACCTCGGGTCCGGCGTCGCCGAGCTCGACCTCCAGGACGTTGCCGGGATCGACCTCGGTGAATCGGGTGGGCTCCGGGGTTCCCGAGTACCAGATCGCTCCGGTGGAGCCGACCGAGGTGGTCGAGTGGCGATCGCCCAGGGCGAGATAGTCCAAACGCCTCTGCTGGATCGCCTCCTCCACCAAGGAGACCCGGATCAGGTTGGGGTTGCCAGGTTCAGGGTTGCCCAGATCAACCGCGCCATGGGCCACCACAAGCCGCCGATCCGACGTCGGTAAAAGTCGCTGGCACAAGTCGCCAACGGGGTCACCGATGGGCCGCCTGGACAGCCATGGGACCCCGATCAGTTCCAGGCCGGAGATGGGGTGCCTGGGTTCAGAATCCGAAAGGAGATGGACGTTGGCGGGGCATCGGGAGTGAAACAGCGGGGACTTGAAGATCCCCCCGGGTTGGAGGGGATCGTGGTTGCCGGGCAGAAGGTAGATCGGCACCTCTGCCTCACCCATGGCATCAAGGGCGCGCCTGACGACCGCAGGGTCCAGCAGGTTGGACTCGAAGACATCGCCCGCCACCACCGCAAACGACGCCCCGACCCGGCGAGCCACCTCACCGATGCTGCGGATGGCCTCAATGCGCGCCGCGGCAAAGCGCGCCTGGGCCTCCTGGCTCAACTGCTCCCTCCACATGCCGAGCTGCCAGTCGGCGGAGTGGACGAAGCGGATGGTCTCCAGGGCTGGCAACCTCAGAACACGAATGAAGCGGTAACGATCCTATCGGGTCAGATCCGCACGATAGTCACGGCAAGCGCGGCGCGATCGGCTTCAGCCGGCCGGAACAGGAGGCGTCTCGGGGGTGGCCACCCGACCGTTACGGTCGCGCGCGGGGGGGCCCATGGAGATGGGCTTGGGGGGCAGCCCGGTGACCTCCAGGATCTGCTCCTCATTGAGGGACTCCTCACGTAGCAACGCCGTGGTCAGAGCCACCAACTTCTCGCGGTTTTCGTCTAGCAAGCCCATGGCCTCGTCGAAGCACTCCTCGACGATGCGCCGAACCTCGGCGTCTATCACCTCGGCGGTGGTGTCACTGTAGGGCCGCTGGGAGATCATCATGGTGCTCTGGTCCCCGTCGTCGGACAGGTTGAGGGGGCCCACCTTAGGGCTCATCCCCCACCGGACAACCATCTGGCGCGCGATCTGGGTCACCTGTTGCAGATCACTCTCCGCACCGGTGGTCACGACGTCGTAGATCAGCTTCTCCGCCGCCCGGCCACCGAGCGCCCCGACGATCCGAGCCCTGAGGTACGTCTCTGGGTAGTTCTGGCGGTCGTCCACCGGGGATTGGACGGTTACCCCGAGCGCTCTTCCGCGGGGCACGATGGAGACGCGACGGACCGGGTCTGCGGCCGGGACCAGCAGCCCGAGGAGAGCGTGTCCGCTCTCGTGATACGCGGTGCGCTGGCGATCCTCCTCTGAGAGCACGATCCTGCGTGCGGCCCCCAGGAGCACCTTCTCCAGCGCCTCGGTGAAGTCGGCCATGGTGACCGCCGTGCGCTCCTTGCGGGCGGCCAGAAGAGCCGCCTCGTTGACCAGGTTGCGCAGCTCCGCCCCCACCAGCCCCGGCGTCTGCGAGGCCAGGTTGTCGAGGTCGATATCACTCCCCAGGGGCACCCCACGGGTGTGGATCTTCAGGATCGCGGCCCTCCCCACCCGGTCTGGGGGTTGCACCATCACCCGGCGATCGAAGCGTCCCGGCCGCAGCAGGGCGGCATCGAGGACGTCCGCCCGGTTGGTGGCCGCCAGCACGATGACGCCCTCCCGAGAGTCGAAGCCGTCCATCTCGGTCAGAATCTGATTGAGGGTCTGCTCGCGCTCATCGTGGCCGCCGAAACTCGGCCCGGCGCTGCGGCTGCGCCCGATGGCGTCGAGCTCGTCGATGAATATGATGGCCGGCGCCGCCTCACGGGCTTTGGAGAACAGGTCGCGCACTCGCGACGCCCCAACTCCGACCACCATCTCAATGAACTCCGACGCCGAGATGCTGAAGAACGGGACCTTGGCCTCGCCGGCCACCGCCCGAGCCAGCAGCGTCTTGCCGGTCCCCGGCAGCCCCACCAGCAGGACCCCCTTGGGGACGGTCCCCCCGAGACGCTGATACTTGCCGGGTTGGCGCAGGAAGTCGACGATCTCCTCCAGCTCCTCCTTCGCCTCCTCTATACCGGCCACGTCCTGGAAGGTGGTGGCGGGCCGCTCCGGGTCGTAGAGACGCGCCTTGGAACGGCCCAGGCTGAACAGCCCCCCTCCAGCGGCGTTGGCGGTACGACGCATGAACCAGATGAAGATGAGCACGAACAGCAGGGTCGGTCCGAAGTACTCGAGAAATACCACCAGCAAGCTGGTGGGCGGATTGGGATTGTTGGCGTTCTCGGTCACGTGGTGAGCCTCGAGCAATGCCTGCAAGCCGCCGCCCGCGAAACTGGGCTGCTGGGTGGAGAAGTCCTTGGCCTTGTTCTTGGAGGTTGGGGTCACCCCCATGGCATGGGTGAAGGTGCCAGTGATAGAGGCCCCTGTGCTGGTGATGCTGGTCACATCCCCGCTCTTGACGTCGCTCAAGAAGACGTTGTACGGGACGGTGATGCTCTTGGGTTGCGAGGGGGGAAAGAAGACGTTGGCAATGAGGAGATTGAGGGCCAGGAAGATGCCCAGGGGCAGCAGGAACTGGACCGACCTCCAATGTGTGGGCCGGCGCTGCTGGTTCCCGTTGGGGCCAGTCGAGGAGCTCGGGTTGCCCCCTCCCTGATTCTGAGTCACGAATTCACGCTAGCAGATGTCGCTCATGCGGTCGTCATCTAAATGGAAGGCTTGGGAGTAGCTGAGAGCAATGACGGGCTCAGCCCCACATTCGCCCAAGCCGCCAGGATGCTCCCCGAGACTGCCGGTAGAGGTCAAGACAGCGTCCGTCATCGAGCAGTACCCTCCAGTAGTCGCGGCTCTGCCGTTGCTGGGGTGGCGTGCGCCACCAACCCACCTCAACCACCCAGTGCTCGACCCACTCCCGCACCTTGACCATGCCATCGCCAAGATCCACCGCACTCGGCCCGGAGCCGTCGGTGACGACAACCACCGCTGCACTCATCTCGAGTGCCAAATCAGCCGCTCCTCAGGGACGTCTCCGGGATGCCCAGGACGCAGACCCACACGCCAGACCAGGCTCTGGCCGAACCGCTCGTGGAGTCTTGCCACCGCACGCCCTATCTCATCTCTAGTGGTATCACCAACCGCCCAAAGCTGAGACTGCACCTGGGGAGGCGGGGTCAAGCTCAAGGCCTGCAGCTCGATGGTCAGAACTCGGCAACGCGCTCTGGCGAGCAAACTCAAGATGGGGTGAAGCAGATCCTCGGCGGTGACGGCCGGGGTTGGAATCGTGATCTCATCCATGAAGACCCCAGGTTGTCCCAGACCGAGCTCACCTCCCGTCGCATCCTCATCCAAAAGCAGGATTCGCAGACGACCGCATGCGAGCCCAAGTCTGGCCAGCTCCTGGGCCAGCATCGCGGCCAATTCCGGGGCCCCGAAGCGCAGCGCCTCTGTGTTCTCAACCACTCCTGCCAAGACCTTGCGCACCGCGCATGGCGGCGGCTTGCGACGGGGATTTATGGCTGCCCCATCCTGGCCCAGGCAGAGCCGGTAAAGGGTCAGCGCCGCTGGCCCCAACTGTCTTTGCAGGTCAGCCAGTGGTATCGCCAAACAGTCACCACAGGTCAGCAGGCCGAACCCCAGCAGCTGTGCCACCGTCTTCGGCGGCAGTGGCAGTTCGGCCACCGGCCAGGTGGAGAGGAATGTTGGGGCAGCCCCACGGGGCACCAGTCTGATTCGTCCCGCCCCGGCTCGCCGCGCCGCCGCAAGTGCCACGAACCGGGATTGCCCAACCCCCACCGCGGGAGCCACGCCCAGAACCCGCTGGACCGCGCGGCCGAGTTGAGAGGCGCGGGCGGCCTTGGTGGCCCAGCGGGGATCCCGACCGCCGAGGTCAAGGTAGACCTGGCTGTCGCCACGGATCTCCACCAGCGGGCTGAAGTCATATAGAACAGCCAAAAGTTGCTCACGCACACCTTCCAAACGGGGGTGCTCATCCTGCAGCCGGACCGCCCCCGGAGAAGCCATCTCAGCCTGGCTGGCATCCTGACCCAGGTGGACACCCGCTGCCATGGCGGCTTCGGAGGCAGCCTTAACCACCATCCTGTCGGAAGGACCGAATCCGCTCACCACAACCGCCTCAGGAATAAGTTCGGGATGGTCTCGCCAGGCCAGCAGCAGGCGGAGATGAGGAAACCTGAGGCAGCCGAGAAGCGCCTCACCCTTCAACTCCCAACCGCCTCCATAAGGGACTCCCTCATCAACACGTCATCCCTGCTCTGCCCCCGTTCCACGACCCCAACCGGGCTTGGATAGGCCCGGGGAAAGCCGACCACAAGCCGGCACTCACCCCCCAATGGGCCCAGCCGGCTGCGCACCACGCTGAGGCTGAGCTCGACTCCAACCACATCCCGGTGCGCCCTGACCCAGCCCTCGCGGCGGCAGGAGAGCTCCATGGCAACTCGGCCCCGAAGGCTCGGAGGAATAGCCGCACCGCCTCCGAGAAGCCCAACCGCCCCCCGCTCCTCCAAGGCCGCCACCAGCAGGGCGGGGACCGATCTGCTCAGCTGCTGCCAGCTGTGCGCCAGCAGCAGGCAGAAGTCCACCCCGCCCAGGATCACGGATCGAGCCGCCGCCCATCCCTGCTCCGGCAGCCGGGGCCGCACCAACCAGCAGTTCTCCAACGCCCCGCCGTAGTCCGCGATGTCACCTGGGTCAACCCGCATATCAAAATCGACCACAGCGACCGGCAGAGTGCGGGAGATCCGGGCCAGGAGCGCCAACCCAAGGTCGAACACCCCCTCTCCAGCCCTACCTGTTACCCAGCTGAGGCGCTCCCGCGGCAGCCCTCCCCCCGGGAAGAGAGCATCCAAGCAAAGAACTCCCGTCTCCAGCCCACCTCGCTCGCCAGCGCCGCCATAGCGCACCATCGTGGGCCCAAAGCGGCGGTTGAGGTCTGCGACCACGGTCTTAAGAGAGCCGTGGCCTTCGTCCGTCACCTCCAGTGGTCGATCCAAGCCCATCCCGCGAGGTCCTCTGCTCAACTCGAAAGGGCGCCCCCAATTGCGGCGCCGCTCCGAAGAGTATACGAACTGCTGTTCGTTGTGGCAAATCACGCCCGCCTCTGGGTCGCCTCTCCCCCAGGGCCTTTCGCAAAAGCATGAAGCGAGATCGAAACCACCGCACGCCGCCCTCTCTCTGTTTAAAATCCCTTACATAAAGCGGATAACGTTCATTCCGCTATAGAAGGGAGGCTAGTTTATGAATCGTCGCGAGTTGGCCAAAACCCTGCAGGGCAAAGTTGTAGTCGAGTACGAGGACGGCACCAAGGAGTCCGTCTTTCAAAACTTCGCCATGGCTGACGACACTCTCAAGTTGATCTTCGACATCATCGGCCAGAGGCTTGAGGCCGGCGAAGAGGTGGCCATCGCCGGCTTCGGTCGCTGGAAGATTCGCGAGACCGCGGCCGGCATGCGCCGAAACCCCCAGACCCAGGAGATGGTGCGAGTACCGGCCACCCAGAAGGTCCGCTTCTATCCGGCGACCGCGCTCAAGACCGCTGTCGCCGGCAAGTCGGCCCCGCGCCGCCGTGGCGCCAAGCGCTGACAACGACCTGAGCACCTCGCCAATGCGTATTGCAATCACCGGCGGCAGCGGCTTTGTGGGGTCACATCTGGTTCCGCTGCTGCTGGAGTCAGGGCATGAGATAAGGGTGGTCGGGCGCGGGGCGCACCCGACCACCCTGCCCGCCGGGCTCTCCCCTACCTTCGGCGACGTGGTGACGGGAGAGGGCCTCGAGGCAGCCTTCCAGGGTGCCGATGTGGTCGTGAACCTGGTTGCCGTGATCCGCAACCAGGGAGTCCAGACGTTCGATTCCGTGAACTCCTCGGGCACCCGGCACGTGGTGGACGCGGCCCAAGCCGCGGGAGTTCGCCGCCTGGTGCAGCTCTCCGCCATAGGTGCCGACCCAGACCCCATGTTCCCCTACCTTTTCAGCAAGTGGCAGGGCGAGCAATGGGTTCAGGGAAGCGGCCTGGAGTGGGTCATCCTGCGCTCCTCTGTCATCTTCGGTGAGGGTGACGGCTTCTTCAGCCTCCTCGCCAAGGCGATAAGTGCCCCCGCGCCGTTTCTGGTCATACCGGGCGATGGCACGGCGATATTCCAACCCATCGCCGCCGATGATGTGGCCCGCTGCCTGCTGGCGGCCGTCGAGCAGCCGGAGCGGCCAGGGAGGATCTATGAGATCGGAGGGCCGGATCAGCTCACCCTTGAGGAGATCACCGTGGCGGTCGCTCAGGCGATCGGCAAGGACTGGTTCGGGATCTCCAAGCGCAAGCCCCTGCACCTGGACCCGCGCCTGATCCGCCCCGGGGCCGTGGTGATGGACAAGATCATGCGCAACCCGCTGGTCACGCCCCAGCAGCTGGACATGCTGGTAAAGCCGAACGTCACAGCGCTGGACGCGGTGGCCGTGGGCTTCGGCTTCGAACCCAAGCCCCTCATCCCAAATCTCGGTTACCTGCGCAAGCCCAAACGCTGGCCCTTCAGCCTGCTCGACCAGGGCAAGGCGCGGCTACAGCCCCCGGTTGGTCGGTGAGCTCCCGCTAACATCCCTGAGTGGCGATCACCCCCTAAAACACGGCCCGAGGAGAAACGCATGGCAGACCAGGAGCTGACCCCGCAGCAGATCATGGACAAGATCCCATCGGCCTTCCAGGCGGACAAGGCCCAGGGAGTCAAGGCGACCTTCCAGTGGGACATCTCGGGAGACCAGGGTGGCCGCTGGTATGTGGAGATCAACGAGGGCACGTGTCAAGTCCACCAGGGCGACTCCGCCAGCCCCAACATCACGATCTCCATCGGTGACGAGAACTTCGTCAAGCTCATCAGTGGGCGGCTCGACGGCACCATGGCCTTCATGACCGGCAAGCTCAAGGTGAAGGGCGACATGGGCTTGGCCATGAAGCTGCCCCAGCTCTTCCGCCTGGGCTGATGATGCGGTCCCACCTGATCCAGTTCTTCGGCGGTGAGAGTCGACAGGCCAGCGAGCAACCCAGGGTGGCCCGATTGGGTACCCATCCGGAACCTTAGGGGCGGAATGGGTGAGGCCCCGGTCCGCTCAGCTCGAAGATGAGAGTTGAGAATAGCGGCCAGGGCTTGATCGGACTAGGGTGGGAGCTCCAACGCGTGAGCCCCCTACGGGCTTCCCCTTGAGCTCTCCCGTCATCGGCGGAGTGTGCTGTCCTACCCGCACCTGATCGAGGTGGAGCAGACGACCCTGGTTGGCGGGGTCAGCGTGCTGGTGAGGCTGATTTACAGCCCCCCAGAGCCGGTCACTGAACAGCTCCAACCATGAGTGAACCCGACCTGTGACGCCAGTAGTAGGTTGCCCTTGGTCAGATGCTCGAGTCGATGGCCGAGCCCGCTGAGGAGATTTCCAATCGCCGGCGGCGAATACCGAGGGCAACCATGCCCAGTCCCAAACTCATCAATACGACCGACGCTCCCAAGTTCTGGACCGTCAGGAGGGAGGCGCCCGTGGCCGGCACCGCCACGGTGTTGGAGACAGTGACGGCCAGAGAACCGCTCACCATGACCCCGGCCGGCGACGTCCCCACGGCCAGCACGGTGTGGGCCCCCGCTGGCGTGTTGGCGGGAAAGCTCACGGTCTGGACGAAGGAGCCGCTCTGACCCACGATTACCGTGGCCAGATTGATGGGCACCGCGGAATGCAGGGAGATGGTGACGGTGCTACCTGGCATCAGACCGGTTCCGGCCACGGTGGCTTCTCGGCTACCGACCCTGTCCTGGCTCACAGTCAGAGCCGCTTGGTTGGGAGTTACCGGTGCGGATGGTGACGAGGCTGGCCCTAACCCAACGGCGTTGGTCGCGACCACCGTGAACGTGTAGCTCCTGCCGTTACTGAGGCCGGAGATCTGGCATTGCAATGGCCCGCTGGACCACCGGCAGCTGGCGCCTCCCGGCGAAGCGGTCACCAAATAGGCAGAGACCGCAGAACCGTTTGCCGCGGCGGCGGCCCAAGTGATAGTGGCAGACCCCAGGCCGCCATCCGCACTGACGTTGCCCGGCCGGCCCGGAACAGTGGCCGGGACCACAGAGTTGCTGGCCAGCGAAGACGAGCTGTGAGCCCCGTTTGAGTCAGTGGCGACCACCGTGAAGTCGTAGGCCGTGCCCAGGGTGAGACCCGACACGGTGGTGGAACTGGCCGCCGGATTCCCGCTGACGGTCAGCCCCGCGCACGACGAGCAGGATGGTGAGGAGGTGACGGCATAGGAGGTGACGGTTCCTGCACCATCCGTCGATGGGCTCCACGAGAGACCGACGGTGCCGTTGGCATTCGTGCTGGCCGTAACGTCAGTGGGGGTAGACGGCCCCGAGGCGCCCACGGTCATGTAACTCGTGGCGGTGTAGGTGAAGTTATAGGAGGAGCCAAAGCACGGTATGCCGCGGCCGTAGGCGTAAACGGTATAGGTTCCCGCCGGCAGCGGGCCCAGGTCGACGGAGGCCTGGGCGGTGTCCCCGCCGTTGGTTAGCTGAGTGTTGGTGTAGTAGTTGTTGTACGTCGAAGGTCCGTCGGAGGCCCAGTAGTACAGCGACGGCAGCGAGGTGTTGCCGGTTCCACAACCGGAAATTTCCGTCGTCAGCACGACGTCCGCGGACGTAGTTGGGGAGGTGGGGCTCCAACTGATCGTGAACGCGCCGCCAGATGCGGACACGGTCGAGATCCCCGCCGTCATCAGGGCCAGCGCCCCGGCCACCGTCAGCCCTGAGAGGATTTTCCCTAAGCGCATCGCAGATACGTCTCCGTGTGAAGTTTGGAAGTGCAGCCGAGCATAGAAGAGCCAACGGTCACGGGTCATGGCGAGCACCGGCGCATCCTGTGACGTTGTTGTCACGAGGCAGGGCCGGCCACCCGGCCTCGACCATGCCCGCGGGGACACGGTCTCTCCTGGAGAGCGTCCCTACCCCCAGCGATCACCCGATTTGCGACAGCAGCCACCGCGGCCACGGTTCGGGAACCAAACCAGGGCCTGCCGGTCGCTGTGCAGAGCGGATAAATCGTCAGCCGCGGCGCCGCTCAGGAGTAGGAAAAGGACGGTCCTCAAGATCCTGGGCGGCTTCCCAATCTCTTGGGTACCTCATTGCGCCGCGAAATGCGATCGGTGCGCCGATCGTCCCGATGATGGGCCTGGCCCAGGCGGCCGCACTCGTCGCGGGGGGCTCCGGCCGGGGATGGGGGGATTTCGAACGCTGCCAGGACGTGGGTCGGCGGGCAAGGGCTCCGTCGCGCTGGGGCTGACTCCAGAGGACCGCCACCAGGCCCGCCGAGCCAACTGCCCTCCCTCGACGATCAGCTCAGCCTCACTCTCTTTCCAAAAACTCCAGACGATTGCCGAACGGATCCTCGCTGTAAAACCTGCGGTGCCCGGGAAAGTCGCCGTCCCAGAGGACGGGACAACCGTTCTGCTCCAGACGTACCGCCAGGGTTGCGAGTCCCTCCACGAGGATCCCCGGGTGAGCCTTCCGGGAGGGGGCGAACGGCTCCTCGACCCCGAGATGCACCTCGAGATCTCCTCCGCGAAACCAGCACCCGCCACGCGCGGCCAGGGCTTCGGGCTTCTCCACCTCCTCCATGCGAAGGACGTCGCGCCAGAAGGAACGGGACTTCTCCTCGCCACCCTTCGGGATGGCCAGCTGCACATGATGAAGCGGCAGAAACCTGACGGAGTTTGGCATCGGCGTCCCCTCCCTGATATCGGCCTGGTGTCAAATGCCAGGAAGAATTGAGACCCCACGCACGCCCCCGGGGGAATCGGCAGAGGGGATCCCGTGGCCTCTTGGCGACAACAATCCTCATCCGAACGCCATGTTATTGAAGACAGGGGGTCGGCGCACTGCCGGGGCAAGCGCGCCGAATAGCCATCCCTTCTGCCAGCGCCTTAGCAGCCCTGCGGACGTCTGAGTTCGCCCAGCCTTCAGGCATGGGTCCTGAGCTGTAGGCGCCACCTCGATGTGATACCACTACGTTCGCCGCGACGCCGCCGAGGGGAAGCCAAGTCCCGGGGAGAGTAGGTCCAAGAGGCGGCCTGACCGACCTCGAATCCTCTGTGCCCCGCGGCGGAGATATGCCGCACCGGCCGGACATTGACCACTGTAGTCAGGACGTGGGTTGGCCCGGTTCCGTGCGACGTTCAGGGCACACCGGCTGGAACTGGCAGGTCGAGCATGGGCGCTTGGGGTGCGAGAGCCCCGAGAGCTGGCCGCCCCCGCCAATGCTCGAGGCAAGCGAGGAGGCCCAGTCCAGGGTGTGCCGCTTCGCCTGGGTGCTGCAGTCGACCTCAACCACATCCCCCTTCCGCAGCAGCACCAGCGCCGCGCGTGCGGGAACGGCGCCAGGGTCGTGGGTCGCTTCCAGCGCCATCGCGTAGAGACGCAGCTGATGGGAGTAATGCTCCATCTCGACCGCCGACATGGTGTGGTTGGTCTTGTAGTCAAGAATCAGGTTTGCGCCATCCGCCGCCAGGGCGATCCTGTCCATGACCCCCGTGAGCACCGGCATACCAGCCCCCGCCCAATCCCGCCAGCGGAATGGCACCTCAACCCCCAAGGTGGGCAGCCCCACCACCTCGGATCGCGAATAGGCGCGGAGCATATGGCGGGCTTCGCCTGCCTCCTCGAGCTCGAGATGACCGGCCAGTTGCTCCAAACAGGCCTCCAGATCGCTCAGCGCTGGGGGGTGCGCGGGATCGCTGTGGGCCCTTTCCAACACCGCGTGCAGGATGGCGCCGAGCCGCAGGGCGCGCCCGCGCGACAGCGCCCGCGGCCCGCCCTCGGGACCGCTCCGGGTCGGAGCCGCGGCGTCCTGCGCATCAACCGGCGAAGAGAACCCGACCACGTGGATGAACCAGAATTGGCGCGGGCACTCCTCCAGAGTCTGGAGGGCGCTGAAGCTGACCTGACGAACTCGTGGCAGGCCCGAAGCCGCCTCCATGGTCCACAGGTCGAGTTCGCAGATCCTGTCGTTCAGGAGTGGATCAGCCGCGAGTGGGGCCGAAACGGGTGGTGTGGCGCGCAACTTCCTGTCCGGCTCCGGGAGCCACGGCAGGGTCACCTCGTGGGGGAATCCGGTCAGGGGCCGCAGCCAATCCACCTCCTGCTCCACCATGGCGGTGACCAGTTCGGCGTACTCTCCCTGGCCGAGCTGCCGGCCAGGGAGCTCTTCTAAGAGTTGGTCCAGGGTCACGCCGGAGACCTTGGACCCGGGGCGTGTGGTGGTGATCAGCAGCAGGTCGCGCGCCCTGGTCATGGCCACGTAAACCAGCCGTCGGTGCTCTTCCACGGGAACCCGGGCCCGGGGCAGGCCCTTCCAGCGAGACCCTGCCATGGTGTCCTTCCTGTCCAACCTGGGCACCACGATGGCATTCTCCCCTTCATCCCAGATTATTCCCTTGGGCCCACGCTGGTGATGGGGACGGCAGTCGGCTAGGATCACAACCGGCCACTCCAGGCCCTTGGCCCGATGTATGGTGCTGAGTGTGACCTTTGGCTGCTCGTCACGGGCCACCGGCTCCGCCTGACCTCCCTGCTTCGCCATGGCGTCGACGCGGGTCAAAAACTCAGGCAGGCCAACCCATCCGCCCGCGGGCTGAGATCCCACGGCCAGTCGCTGCAGGTCGCGCAGCGCCGCCTGTGAGCGGCCCCCGTCAGGATGCCCCCCTGCGGCGCGAGCGGCCTGGAGCTCTCCCAGGCCGCTCCAGTCGATGGCGGACCTGACCACCTCGGAGGCGGGGCGGTGGCGGGCCAGTTCACGCAGGCGCTCGATCACGAGGAATATCTCGGCCAGCCTCGCCGTCAAAGCCGGCGGGAGTTCGCTCTGGGCCAGGTTGCTGCGCACCCGGCTTATGAGTGATGCCGCGCCGGCTTCAGTTGATCGCGAGAGCCTGAGCATCTGCGCGTCCGAAACCCTGACCCAGGGGCTCTGCAGCACCCTGACCCAGGCCTGATCATCGTCCGAGTCGGCGGCCCGGAGCAGCGCCAGAGCGTCCTTCACCTCGGGGCGCTCGAGCAGCTGGCCGGTGGCTGTTTGAAACGGGATCTGATGGTTCCTCATGGCGTCTTCGAGGGGCCTGCCCAACTTCGAGAACGTGTAGCTGAGAATGGCGATGTCCTGATACCCGACCGCCTTGGTGGTTCCATTGCCGGACGGAATTCCGGATCGATGGAGCGCCTCCACCACGGCCGCGATCCCCTCCGCCTCCTCCTCCACCGAGGCCGCCGCACCCAGCAGCACGGCGTGTCCCGGGTAATCTTCCCGGCCCACCTCCATCGGCTCGTCTTCCTGAAACTGCGGGTCGGCCCGGATCACGTGGTCTGCTGCGGTGAGTATTGGCCGCCACGACCGGTAGTTGCGAAATAGCCGAAACGACCGGCCGGGAGCCAACCTCATGGCCTCCGGGCGGGCATCCCTGAAGGCAAAGATCGCCTGCCGGGAGTCTCCGACCACAAAGAGCCGCTCCAGGTGGCTGCCGATCAGGGCATCAAGCAGCGCGCCCTGGATGGCGCTGGTGTCCTGGAACTCGTCCACAATCACCATCTGGAAGTTGTCAGCACACCATGAGGAGAGCCACTCGGAGCTCCTTATGGCTGCGAGCGCCGCCCGCAGCAGGCCGTCGAAGTCAATCAGACGCTGCTCGTCCAAGGACCTCTCATAGCTCTGCCAGACCTCCAGAGTCAGGTGCAGGGCCAGACGATGCCACCGGACCTCGGATTCCGGGTCGCCCATGGCCAGAAAGCGCAGGTATGCCGACTCGGACTCTCGGCGGCAGTCGGCGATGGTCATGGCCGTGGACCGAAGACTGGAGACAGCCTGAGCCGACTCCCCCACCAGGCTCAGCAGCTCTCGGGGAGATCCGCCGTCGCCCGCCATCCCCTGAATGAGCGGATCGCTGGGCAGGGAGTCCCTGACCCGCCTCATCGCGGCCTCAAGCCGCAGGCTAGCCTCAACCTCGTCGAGGACGCTGAAGTCACGGGAAAGCCCCGCCCGATATGAGTGTTCCCCCAGCAGGCGCCGGGCAAAGTGATGGAAGGTTCCAATCCAGGCTCCCTCCAGCCCGCCGAGGTCGGCCCTGCTCCAGGCGGGCGACAACGCCTCCAGGGTGGTGGCTATGCGTTGGCGCAGCTCGGCCGCCCCACGCTCGGTGAAGGTCACCGCCAAAATGTGCTGAGGCGAGGTGCCCGCCCTCACCGCATCGGCGTAGAGCGCCGCCATGGTGGTGGTCTTCCCACTGCCGGCAGCGGCCGCAACCTTGATCGGGCCACGGCCGCGCTGGAGGACGACCTCGCGTTGGGCGTCGGTCAGTGGATCAAGCAGGAGATCACGTGAGCTCCCGTTCATGGTCGAGGCACTGGCAGGGGGAAAGCTCCTCCCACGGTGCCCTCGCCGTCGCAGCAACGAGCGAGGCTACATCCGAGGTACCCGCGGCAGGTGTAAATGTCGTGGCGCGGCAGCGCGGCAAAGCGCCCCTGCCGAATCAGCCGCGCCTGCCGTGCTATCTCCGCCTCAACACGGTCCAACTCGTCCTGGCCCAGCTCGACCTCGCCCGTTGGGAGCCTGCCCTCGGCCTGGCCGAGCCGAAAGCCTCGGGTCACCAGTGAACCGGAGCGGTTCGGCTCCGGGCCCAGGTACCAATTGCGGGCTCTGACCGGGACCGCGGTCCCGTCCAGATGCAGGTCGCGCGCCGCCATCGCATAGATCGGAAGCTGCCAATCGGAAGGCCCGCTGTCCCCGTTGCCCAGCACCTGGCGGCGCATATCAGGACCGCCGGGAAGAGCTCCCTCAGAGGTCTTGTAGTCGACCACCTCCAGGTCGCCCTGGGGATCATGCCACAGGGCGTCGATCTTGCCCACCAGTGCGAATTCCTCGATTGGGAGATCGAAGGCGACCTCGCTGGCGACCTGTTCACCCATGCGACGCTCCTCCAACACCACCTTGGCCCACCTCCTGGCCAAGCGGTTGAGCCACGCCTCCACGTAGAACGAGCCCAGCGGGTCCACGAGCCGCTCGCGAACCCCTGGCATGAGCTGGTCGTGAATGTGAGTCAGCGCCATGGGGGTGAACAGATCAGGCGAGTCGGCCCAAGATGCCCGCTCGCGGTGGGCGAACTCAAGCAGGCTGTGAGCGGCCACCCCCAGGACCGTGCCCACGGTGTCTTCCCGGCGGAGTCGAAGTTGGCCGAAGTAGTACAGGCGCGGGCAGGCAAGCCAGGCGCTGAGCGCGCTGGCGCTGAGGTGGCCCTCGGCAGCGGCCGCCTCGGGCGAGACTGGATCCCACGGCGTCATCCAACCGGCCACCTGTCGGGCTCGGGCCAGGTGCTCTGGCATTCTGGAGGAACCTGTGGGAGGGCGGCCATGGCTCAAGGCAATCGCCCAATGACAGACCAGGTCAGCCACCGCCACAGGAGTTGCCAGTGGGGCGGCAACCTCCTGAACCCCTCCGGCCGTCTTCACGGCGGCGAGGAACGTGGACGGCTCCCGCTCGGCCAGGGAGCCTCGTCTGCTCCACGAGAGCACCACCTGCTCGCGGGCCCTTGTCGTGGCCATCAAGAAACGGCGGCACTCCCTCTCCAGGTGATCCCCTGGGGCGCCCATCACATCCTCCAGCTCCGGGACCCGGTCCAGCAGGGTCTGGAGCTCGGCCTGGGTGAGTAGCCCACCATCCCTGCCAAGCCGGGGCATGGCGCCCGCGACCATCCCGGGAAGAAAAACCCTGCGCCAGCTGGCACCCTTGGCATTCTGGGCGCTCACGACAGCGACCGCCTCAGGCGGGGCCAGCACCCCGTGGTCCTGTTCCACTCCGCTGACCCGAACCGCGACCTCAATCACTTCGATCCATTCCGAGAGCGGCCTGTCCGCCGCACCCAGGCGTCTGCTGGCCTCGATGGCATCGCTGGCCACCCGGTCCAGGTTGGCCATGGCAGCCGCCGTTTCCAGATGCGAGAGGGCGAGTTGGGACAAGCCGGTGCCACGCTCAATCTTGCCGATCACGTCCCTAAGTGCGGCGGGGTCCATCAATGCCGCCCCAAGATCGGGCCGTCCCCCCCCAAGATCCAGCCAGAGACTGGCCAGCGCCGGAGTCCGGCCTAGCCCCTGATTCTCGCGCGAATTGGGAGCCGCGCGGGCCAGGTTTGCCAGCGTGGTTGCGAGTCGCACCTGATCTCGAGCAGCCCTCTGCCGCAGGTCCCTGAGCTCGGATGGCTGCAGGCCCTGGGGGCCAAGAGAGAGTGCCTCCGCGACGGCGAGATCATCCTGGGGAGCGGCCAGCGCTCTCAGCCAGGTGATCACGGCGCGCGTGGCAATGCTTCCAGCCCATCTCCGCTGCCACACGTGAAAGGGCACTCGCAGCTCAGCGAGGGCGGCGGCAATCGGAGCGAGTTGCGCCCCCGGGTCCCAGAGCAGGATCGCCACCTCGTCGTACGCCACCTCCTCGGCGAGCCTGGCCCTTCTGATCTCTCGGGCGATCGCCATGGCCTCCTCGGTCTCGTCGCCGGCGGACCAGATGGCGGCCGTGGCTGGCCGCCGCGGCCCTAGCCCCTCAGAGCCCGGTGAGCCGAGCCCCGGAGACCTCTGGGCGAGGACCTCGCCGACCGCGGCGAGCCAGGCAGTCTCGGGGCCTGGCAGAGCCAGGTCGGCGGCGTGGAAACGGCGGGGGAAGGCCTCGTTGAAGAACCTCGCCGGGGGGCCCTGAAACGAAGGGAGGGCGACCGTCGGCTCCCCCGCCAGCACCGCCCGGCAAGGGGGCGCCATCCGCTCGACCAGGAGCTCCAGCAACTGCCACTGGGCTGGATTGAGATCCTCGGCCTCGTCGACCAAGAGCAGGTCCGCCCACCCCGCCAGCGCTCCCTGATCCCTCTGCAGTCTCTCAACCGCGGCGACCGTCAGGTCGCGGGCGTCGCGGCCGCCCATTGTGGCCAGGGCATCCTGATAGCGGGCCATTATGACCGTCAGCTCCGCCAGCACTCCCTGGTCGCGGCTGAGACGTTCCGCCAACAGGGCGAGGCCCACGAGTCCCTGCTTCAGCAAGGAGGCGAATTCCAGCGCGTCCTCGATGCAGCTCGGGTCACCCACCAAGGGACGCAGCCGATCCAAAAGGGGGGTTGCGTCCTGGAAGGCCCGGGTCATGGCCAACCACTCCCCGACCCTGCTGAGCGGTCTGGTCTGGTCATCCGGCTCGCCCAGGGACCGCAGGACCTGGCGTGCCAAAGTCTCCTGAGTCACGGTCCGCGGTGGAAAGCTGCAAGTGGGCAGCAGGCGGCCGAGGTGATCCAGCATGACCCGCAGCCCAATCCGGTTGCGGGTGACGACCACCACCCGCTTGTGGTCACCACCTGACTCAAGCCAATCCACGGCAATCCGGGCCAGCGTCTCGGTCTTGCCCGACCCGGGTCCACCCAGCAGACGCGTCGGCCCCAGGACCGCAGGGAGCCCGGCCCCGCCACTCATCTCTTCACTCCTTGGAGGAACCTAACATCACAGCCCCCAAATCCTGCAACCCTGACGGGATGGCACCGGACTAGGAGCACCAATTGGAGCGGGGGTAAAGGGCGCCAGGGCGTGGCGGCGAACCGAGAGCAGCAGTGAGGCCCGGGACAGAGCCCAGGGGACCGTCGCTGTTGAGGGCCAGCTCCACGAATGATCCCGCTCTCACCTGAGCCCAGCGCGCAAGCCGCGTTCGGCCAGCGCCGAACCCTGGTTGGGCATGACCGCCTCCGCCACCCTGTCGGGGCGCAGCAGTCGGGTCAGGATCTGAGCCACTAGGGCGGGGTCCTCTCCCTCGGCCAGGCCCGCGGCCACCCCCTCCAGAATCGACACCATCAGGTGTCCGACGCGGGACTCGGAGATGGCTTGCTCCAACCCCAAAGCAGGCGGCAGACTTGCAACCAGGGCGCGGGTCAGGGTGCCCCCGAGGCCATCTCGCAACTCATCGAGCCTCCTCTTGGCCGGACCGGGGCTCCCATCCACGAGATGGAAGAGAAGGCGAAATCCTCCCGGGGCCTCTCCGGCGAAGGCGAGAAAGCCCTGGATGACGGAGTCCAACTCCGATCCCGCTCCCGGCCGCAGCGGGGCGCGTACGCGCGCCATCAGCAAGTCGGCCTGCTGGTCGACGACCGCCATCAGCGCCTCGAATCGATTGTGGAAGTGGCGGTACACAAGAGGCTTGCTGACTCCCGCTCTGGCTGCGATCGTATCCATGGTGGTCATCTCAAGGCCCATAGCCACGAAGGTCTCCAGGCATGCCTGGAGCAACTGGGCCCGGCGCTCCTCCCAGGGCAGCCGTCTCGACGCTGGAGATTTGTCAGCGGCCTGCTTGCGGGGCGAGATCCGCCCCACCTTATTGATCGCGCCCTGGGGGAGCCAGGGAGCTCGCTGCCGCTCCGAGCCCGTCATGGGCCACCCACGAGATCGCCAAAACAGGGTAAGGGCCCGGTCGGGAACCCCGGCAGCGCAGGGTGCTCGGAACCAGCAGGTGCCGACAGAGTCACTGTCACCTCGCCTCCCCTAACTTTCCGCCATTATGTCGTCCGCGCCAGGTTTCGTCGATACCCAATTGCTACGATGCCAGGGTGACGACGGAGACTGCCAGGTGCGCCCCACCCTTGCGAGGAGCTCCTTGACGCGCAGGGGCCCGAGCGCACTCGCTGCGTCCGTGGCGGTGGCCCCTATCCCTCTGCTTCACCCCGGGGCTACGGTCGAGCAGGGCGAACGCGGTCCCTGGGCCGAGGGCGCCCGAAATGCGTCTCCTGGGCCCGCTCCGAGCCGGAGGGTCCGCCAGAGTCCCAAGAGCACCGGGGCCATGGAGCTGAGCCGGCGAGGGGGCAGCGGTTGCGTCGGGCGCTCTCGATTGTTCGCGGTGGCGCCGAACTGGTTCAAGTCATGAGGAGGTGAGGAGATGACCCAGGCCGCAGCGGACGAAATGGATGCGCAGCGAGCCACCCAGTTCTTCATCGGGGGTGCCTTCACCGACGCCCATGGCGGGGGCCGCATAACGGTGGCCGAGGCCGCCACCGGCGAGCCTCTGGCCGTGGTTGCGGACGCCGACCAGGAAGACGTGGACCGGGCGGTGAGGGCGGCCCAACAGGCCCTTGGGCCGTGGGCCGGCACCGCACCCCAGGAGCGCGCGGACCTCTTGCGAAGGCTGGCAGAGGGGATCAGGGGGAGGAGTGAGGAGTACGCCAGAACCATCTCTCGCGAGGTCGGGACTCCCATCCGCCAGTCCCGTGCTGTCCAGGTCGGCAACCCGATCGCGATCACCACCACCATCGCCGAAGTTATGGCGGACTATCCGTTCGAAGAGACTATCGGCAACTGCTTGGTGGTCAAGGAGCCAATCGGCGTGGTGGGCGCGATCACGCCGTGGAACTATCCCCTGCAACAGGTGATGGCCAAGGTGGCGGCGGCCCTGGCGGCGGGAGCCACAGTGGTCCTCAAGGCGAGCGAGGTGGCCCCCCTGACGGCGCTGATGCTGGCGGAGACCGCCATGGAGGCAGGGCTCCCTGATGGCGTCTTGAATGTCATCGTGGGACGGGGCCAGTCCGCCGGTGAGGCCGTGGTCACCCACCCGCTGGTGGACGCAATATCCTTCACCGGCTCGACCCGCGCGGGGCGTCGTATCTCGGAATTGGCGGCGGCAACCGTCAAGCCCGTCACCATGGAGCTCGGAGGCAAGTCGGCGAGCCTGGTGCTGGACGACGCCGACTGGACCAAGGCGGCAAAGTTCGTCGTCTACAACGCCTTCCTGAACCAGGGGCAGACCTGCACCGCGCTCACGCGGCTCCTTATCCCCGAGAAGCTCGCCGACCAGGTGGTTGAAGTTGCCGTGGCCACCGCCCAGAAGCTCTCACCCGGCGACCCCCTGGACGAGGCGACCAGGTTGGGACCGCTGGCCTCCCTGTCACAGCAGGAACGGGTCCGGGCCTACATCGATCGGGGGATCGCGGAGGGCGCCCGCCTTGTGCTGGGGGGAAGCGATGCCCCCCCAGGTCTGGATCGCGGGTACTTCGTCAAACCGACGATCTTCGACCATGTGACACCCCAGATGGCGATCGCTCAGGAGGAGATATTCGGTCCCGTTCTCAGCGTTTTGACCTACCGGGATGAGGACGAGGCGGTGGAGATCGCGAACGGAACGCCATACGGCTTGGCGGCCGCGGTCTGGTCGGCGGACCCGGTCCGAGCCCAGGCCGTCGCCCGACGTCTTAGGGCCGGGACTGTTGAGATCAACGGCGGCGCCTTCAGCACCTCGGCTCCCTTCGGAGGCGTCAAGCAGTCCGGGCATGGACGCGAGTTTGGGCGGTACGGGATGGAGGAGTTCCTAGTGCCTAAGTCCCTGCAACTGTGAGGACCTGAGCAGGGTACGGCCAACGACCATCTGAGACCGTGGCCCCGTCGAACCGAGGCCCCACGGCTGACTTCGCAGGGCGGGTCGAGAGTCGATTCCCACTGGCGAGGACCCGGGAGATCAACGCAGTCGGGGTAAGAGCTACGACTGACGGATGGCCCGCATAATGGCCGCCTCAACCAGTGGGCACCCACCCCCGCCTTTTCGCGGTGCCCTTGGGGAACCGGCCGGCGCAGGGTTTCTGCGCGGCAGCTCCTGACGCTACCGCAAGCGCCACGGCCGCGCTCCCAAGGCCGTCACACTCGGGGCGAGGTCTACGGGCGCACGTGGGGTGGCGCAGCGGACGGATCAAACGGGAGTGTCGGCCACGTAGTGGCGCAGGTCCCCCAGATGGGCGCTGATGTGCCCGAAGGGTTGATGCTCCGCGCCGAGGACACCCCCGAGCAGTTCTCCCAACGCCATCGGGCCCTCATCGCCGTTGTCGACGGGCCTGGCCCAGATGTCGTCCGCAAGATCCGCGATCGTCCGGATCAGCACCGCGTGGGTCGCCGCAGCCTGCCGGCGCAAGTCCTCCAGGGGAATTGCGGCCTTGCGCTCCACCATCTCCTGGTTCAATTGGTCGATTCCCTGGCCCGAGTCGGCAGGGGGGTCTCCCGCAGCCACCGCGGAGATGGCCTGCAGAGCCAGCTCCTCCCAGCTCAGGATGTGGCCCACCAGATCGCGGAGGGACCAATCTCCGTCCCCGATCGTGCCCGGCCGCTCCCAGTCGGCATCTGCCGCTGAGTCGAGCAGACCCTGGTACTCGCGGTGCCAGCGCTGCAACTCGTCCGTGGCCTGTGACTGTGAGAGGAGCACGCACGGGAGCCTAACACGGTAGCTGGCTGCCGGTAACGGCCTGGGGTGGGAACCAGGCACACAGCGGGCCTGGACCAGAGCTCGAGGACGGTCGAGGGCTACTGTCTGCGGAGGCCTATCCTTGAGACGGTTGCTGGCGCCCATCCTGACGGTGCCACCACCAAGCCCCACTCCGTCGGCGGGCCCCGGCCGACGACCACCGTTCGGGACGGCACCTGGAGCGAAGTTGGCCAACTGGCGGTTCTGAGAGAGGACCGCTCGCGCGCTGGCCGACTCCCCCGCCCGCTGGCCGGGTCGCACCCGCAAGGGCTCGGCCGACTCTATCGAATTCGCCGCTGCAACCCCTCGAAGGCGATGGCAGGATCGACGACGGTCGGCCACGGATTGGAGGTGCGGTTCAATGAAGTCGACAGGAGAAGCCCCGGTCGGCACATCGGTTAGAACGTTGGTGCCGGCGCGGCTCGACAGGCTCCCCTGGAGCCGGTTCCACTGGCTCGTGGTCGTCGGCCTTGGTGTCTCCTGGATCCTTGACGGCCTGGAGATCCAGATCGCCTCCAGTGTTAGCCCGGTGCTGCAGCACCATGCCACGCTCGGGCTGAGCACATCCGAGGCGGGCCTGATCGGGAGCGTCTATCTGGCTGGTGAGGTGGTGGGGGCGCTGGTCTTTGGCCGACTCACAGACTGGCTGGGCCGCAAGCGCCTGTTCATCTGGACCCTGGCCATCTATCTGGTGGCCAGTGGAATCTCCGGCCTGTCCCCCACGCTCTGGTTTCTCCTCCTATTCCGCTTCATCGCGGGGACCGGGATAGGGGGAGAGTACACGGCCATCAACTCCGCGATCGATGAGCTGATTCCCTCCCACTATCGGGGCCGCGTGGACATCGCCATCAACGGCACGTACTGGCTCGGCGCGCTCATAGGTTCGCTGGGGACGATTCTCCTGCTCAATCCAAACCTTGTTGCGATCAACCTCGGTTGGAGAATCGGGTTCTTCATCGGGCCCGTAATCGGCTTGATCATCATCTACGTGCGCCGCCACATCCCCGAGAGCCCCCGCTGGCTGATGACCCACGGCCACCAGGAGGAGGCGGAACACACAGTCGATGAGATCGAGGCGGCCCTCGAGGCAGATGGAGTCCACCTGCCTGAGGTCTCCTCCGACTCCGCCATAGAGGTGACCGACCGGGGACAGGTGTCGTACCTGCAGATCGGAAGGACGATGTTGCGCGACTACCCCAGCCGATCCTTGCTGGGCTTCTCGATGATGGTCACCCAGTCGTTTTTGTACAACGCGATCTTCTTCTCATACGCCCTGGTGCTCACCCACTTCTACCGAATCGCATCCGACCAGACAGCCTTCTTCTTCATCCCCTTCGCGGCGGGAAACCTCGCGGGCCCGCTACTGTTGGGGCGATTCTTCGACACCGTCGGCCGGCGCAAGATGATCGTGTTCACCTACTGCCTCTCCGGGCTGCTGCTGGCCGTGTCCGCCGCCCTCTTCGACTCAGGAGCCCTGAACGCAACGACCCAGACGATCTTCTGGTGCGCGACGTTCTTCTTCGCCTCCGCCGGCGCCTCCTCCGCCTACCTCACAGTCAGCGAGATCTTCCCCTTGGAGTTGCGCAGCCAGGCGATATCGTTCTTCTTCGCAATCTCGCAACTGGTGGGGGGAGTGGGCGCGCCCTATCTGTTCGCCACCCTGATCGGGAGCGGACACAATCCTGGGCCCCTGACCATCGGGTACTACGTGGGAGCGACCGTCATGTTCGTAGGCGGTGTCATCGCCTGGTTTCTGGGTGTCAACGCTGAGAGGAAGTCCCTGGAGCAGGTGGCACGGCCGCTCTCTCAAGTGCGGCGGCGGACTCAAGCCGAAGCTCCGACCGGAGCCCCAGCTTGAACGGCAGTCCGAAAGTGCTCCACCTTGGCCGCGAGGTGGGCGGACAGGGCATGCTGGCCCGGCTACTGTGAGCCCGAAGGTGGGAACCGCACGTAGGAGCGGTCACCGGGTGGTGGTCGGTGTGAGCCCGGAGACCGGGTCCAGAACCGCGCTGACCTGGGCCTGGGAGGAGGCCCGGATGCGGGGCGTTGACCTCCTGGCCGTGTCCGCGTGGAGACCAACCCTCCCCAGCCCCGGCCCCTCACCACGGCCATCGTTCGCGCCTCTGCTTCCGGACGAGCTTCAGGCCCGGACCTTGGCACACCTGCGCCAGGTGTTGGAGGAAGTCCTGGGAACAGACCCGCGACTACAGTTCGAAGCCATGCGAGGAACCGTCACCCAGGTCTTGGCCAAAGCGGCTGCCGACGCCCAGTTGTTGGTCCTTGGGCCACCGCACCCGAGCCGCGCCGCCGGCCTGTTGGCGGGCGGCATAATGCTGCGGCTGACACCGAGGGTTAGGTGCCCGATCGTGGTCATGCCCCAGGAGCTTGCTCCCGCATGATCCGAGCCGGCCGGGGCCAGGGCTAGTCCACCCGCGGCCTAGCCCTGGCCGGCGAATCAGGCGTCCCTAGTATTCAGCGCCTGAATCCTCGCCTGAGCCGCCGCCAGACGCGCCCCTGGAACCCTGAACGGGGAACAGGAAACGTAATCCAGGCCAAGGCGGTCGCAGAGGACGATCGACTGGGCGTCCCCTCCGTGCTCGCCGCAGATCCCGATCTCCAAATCGGCCCTCGTCTGGCGCCCCTCCGAGATCGCGTATCCCATCAGCCTGCCAACCCCATCGGGGTCGAGATGCTCAAATGGGTTGGCCGGGAGCACCCCCTCGCTCACGTACCAGCGCAGGAACTTCCCCTCCGCGTCGTCGCGTGACACCCCATACGTCATCTGGGTCAGATCGTTGGTCCCAAAGGAGAAGAACTGGGCGTGCTCCGCCACCTGACCGGCGGTCAGGGCGGCCCGGGGGACCTCGATCATGGTGCCAACCTTGACATCGAAGCGGATCCCCTGCTCTCTGGCGACCGCCTTCAGAGTGCCTTCGATGATCTCCCGCGATCTCCTGAGCTCCTCCGCGTGACCCACGAGCGGAACCATGATCTCGGGGATCGCCTTGACACGGCGCTTGCGGAGCTCGGAAGCGGCCTCCGCTATCGCCCTCACCTGCATCTCCACTATCTCCGGGAACAGCAGGCCCAGACGGCACCCCCGCAGGCCCAGCATCGGGTTTTGTTCGCGCAGCTCCTCCACCGCGGCGAGCATCCGCTCGGCTCGCTCCAACTTCTTGCCCTGCTTCTTGGCATCCCGCAGCTGGGTGACCTCCACCAAAAGCTGGTCGTGGCTGGGCAGGAACTCGTGCAGCGGGGGGTCGATGAGCCGGATGATCACGGGCAGGCCGCTCATCGCCTCCAGGATCCCGAGGAAGTCGGAGCGCTGGAAGGGAAGAAGCTCGGCCAGAGCGGCTTCCCTCTCCTCCTTCTCCTGGGCCAGGATCATCCGCTGCACATGGGGCAGGCGATCCTGCTGCATGAACATGTGCTCGGTGCGACATAGGCCGATGCCCTGCGCGCCGAACTGGCGCGCGCGGCGAGCATCCTCGGGGGTGTCGGCGTTCGCGTACACCTTGAGGCGCCTCACGCTGTCCGCTGTCTGCAGGAGGCGCTCCAGGTCGCCGGAGACCCCGGCCTCGACGGTGGCAACGGCACCGGCGATCACGCGGCCGGTGGTGCCGTCAATCGTGAAGATCTCCCCTTCCTTTACCACCTGCCCCCCGGCCTCGAAGCGCCTCTTGACCAGGTCGACCTTGAGGTCCTCTGTCCCGGCCACGCAGGGCTTGCCCATGCCTCTGGCCACCACGGCCGCGTGCGAGGTGCGGCCTCCGCGCGATGTGAGCACTCCCTCCGCCGCGATCATGCCGTGGACGTCATCGGGATTGGTCTCAATCCGCACCAGGATCACCTTCTTGCCCTGCTTGGCCATCTCCTCGGCCCTATCCGCGTCGAAGACCGCCTCCCCCGTGGCGGCCCCTGGAGAGGCGGCTAGCCCCGTCGCCAGGACCCGCACCTTCGCATTCGGGTCGATGGCTCGATGCAGGAGGTGGTCCACCTGATCCGGCTCCACTCTGCCCAGAGCGTCCTCGGAGGAGATCAGGCCCTCCGCCAGCATGTCCACAGCGATCTTCACGGCGGCCGCGGCGGTCCGTTTGGCGGTCCTGGTTTGGAGCATGTACAGCCGCCCCTTCTCGATCGTGAACTCCATGTCCTGCACGTCGCGGTAGTGCTGCTCCAAGCGCTCCGCGATCTGGGCGAACTCGCCATACACCTGGGGGAGCGCCTTCTCCAGAGTCGCGATCGGTTGGGGGGTGCGGATCCCCGCGACCACGTCCTCGCCCTGGGCGTTGAGCAGATACTCCCCAAAGATGCGGCGCTCACCGGTGGCGGGGTCCCTCGTGAAGGCGACCCCGGTCCCCGAGTCATCACCCATGTTGCCGAAGACCATGGCCTGGACGTTCACCGCGGTGCCCAGCGTGTGCGGGATGTGGTTGAACTCCCGGTAGGCGACGGCCCGGCGCCCGTTCCAAGAGTCGAAGACCGCCGCAATCGCCCCGGTCAACTGCTCCCAGGGGTCCTCCGGGAACCCGTGCCCGGTCTTCTTCTCCACGATCCGGGCAAAGGTGTCCGCCAATTTCTCCAGCGCCGCCGCCGTCAGCTCCGAGTCGCTGCCAACGCGAGCGGTCTTCTTGGCCGCCTCCAACTCGGAGTCGAACAGCTCCGCGTCCAGGCCGAGCACGATCCGTCCGTACATCTGAATGAAGCGGCGATAGGCGTCCAGGGCGAAGCGGCGATCACCGGTACGCTTGGCCAAACCCTCGACGGTCTCTTGGTTTAGCCCCAGGTTCAAGACGGTGTCCATCATTCCCGGCATCGAGAACGCCGCCCCGGACCGGACGGACACGAGCAGAGGATTCTCCTGGTCACCGAGCTTCTTGCCGCTGCGCTCCTCGAGCGTCCGGAGGTGGGTGCGCACCTCATCCAGCAGTCCATTTGGGAAGCTGCCCTTGGCCCCCAGATAGGCCAGGCAGGCCTTCGTGGTGATGGTGAAGCCGGGGGGCACGGGCAACCCGGCTCTGGTCATCTCGGCCACTCCGGCCCCCTTCCCACCCAGAAGGTCGCGCATCTCTGCGTTGCCTTCCTGGAAGTCGTAGACAAACTTGGTCTGCTGCCTGGCGCGGGCGCTGGGACGGGCCTTTACCGCGGTCTTTGCCATCGGCGGATACCTCCTTCCCTGGATCTGCAGCCTTGAGTTTACGATTCACCCCCAAGGTCCAGTGAACTTCATTTAAGATCGGGGCGGAGAGAGCGCCGGCGACGGTCGCGGGGAAGCGAGCGAGCTGGATTGGAGCCTCCGAACTTGGGGAACCATTGCACGAATGGGCATGCACATGGCCGGCCACGGGGCCGGGCGACTTCAGCGACCCGGGAGGCCCCAGGAACCGCTGCCTCCGATCAGCCGCAGCACCCTGGTAAGGGTCCTCAAGCTCTTCTCCCCCTACCGCTGGAAGGTGGCCGGGGTCCTGCTGATCCTGGTCGTTGTCGCCGGCCTCGGGATCGTCAACCCGGTGATGCTGAAGCTCATCATCGACCAGGGCATCCTGCAGCACAAGACAAGGCTGCTGCTCATCTTCGTCGGCATCATGGTCATCACGCCGGTGATCAGCACCGGCCTCGGGGTCTGGCAGACCTACCTCAACGCCGTCGTCGGCCAGCGCATGATGCAGGACCTGAGGGTGGCCCTGTACTCGCACCTCCAGAGCCTGCCTCTGCGCTTCTTCACCGGCACCAGGACAGGGGAGATACAGTCCCGCCTGACCAACGACGTCGGGGGCGTCGACTCGGTCATCACCAACACCGCCACCAGCATCGTTTCCAACCTGACCAGGACCGCGGCGACCCTCACCGGCATGGCGGTTCTCAGCTGGCAGCTGACCCTGATATCGGTGGTGATGATGCCAGTTTTCCTGCTGGTGACGATCAGGGTCGGAGAGGTCCGGCGCAAGGTCAGCTCCGATACCCAGGCGACGCTGGCCGACCTCTCGGCCATAGCCGAGGAGACCCTGTCGGTCAGCGGGATCCTGCTGAGCAAGGTCTACGGCCGCGAGAAGGTGACCCACAAGCGCTACGTCGACGAGACCGGGCGCCTCACCAACCTGATGATCCGCCAGCAGATGGTGGGGCGCTGGTTCTTCGGCTTCATCTCCACCTTCTTCTCCATTCTGCCCGCCCTCGTCTACCTCATCGCCGGCCTCTTGCTCCACGCGGGACGAAGTGGCGGGGTGTCGGTCGGCACCCTGGTGGCATTCACCACCTTCCAGTCCCAACTCTTCTTCCCCATCGGACAACTGCTCAACATCCAGGTCGAGCTCCAGGGAGCCCTGGCCCTCTTCGATCGAATCTTTCAGTACCTCGACGAGAAGCTGGAGATCGAGGACCGCCCCGGCGCTATCAGCATCCCGGGCTCACAGATCCGCGGTGAGATCGAATTTCAGAATGTGACCTTTCGCTATGAGCCGGACACGACCCAACCCGCGGTGGACTCGGTCAGCTTCAGCGCCGCTCCCGGCCAGCTGGTGGCTCTGGTCGGACACAGCGGAGCCGGCAAGAGCACCCTGACATACCTGGCCGCCCGCCTGTACGACGTCGACCAGGGGCGCGTCCTGCTCGACGGCCACGATCTGCGCGACCTGACCCAGGAGACCATCCGGGAGTCGGTGGCCGTGGTCACGCAGGAGACATTCCTGTTCCACGGGACGATCCGGGAGAACCTGTTGGTCGGCAAGCACGACGCCACCGACCAGGAACTGGAGGCCGCCGCCAGAGCGGCTTCGATCCACGACCGGATCATGGAACTCCCAGACGGCTACGACACCCTGAGTGGTGAGCGCGGCTACCGCCTGAGCGGCGGCGAGAAGCAGCGGGTGGCTCTCGCCCGGGCGATCCTCAAGGACCCCAAGGTCCTCATCCTCGACGAGGCCACCAGTGCCCTCGACACTCACAGTGAGCGAGAGGTGCAGGCCGCCCTGGAGAAGCTGATGCGCGGGCGCACCACGATCGCCATCGCCCACCGCCTGTCCACTATCCTGGCGGCCGATCAGATCCTGATGATGGACCACGGTCAGATCATTGAGCGCGGCACCCACGCTGAGCTGCTGGCGCAGGATGGAGCCTACGCAAGGCTCTACTTCGAGCAGTTCGCCAGCGAGCGCCTGGCCGCCGCGGGCTGAGGTGAGAGGGCGAGCCGTTGGCCCGGCAGTGTGGCGGTCATGCTGATCGCCACCTGGAACGTCAACTCCCTGACCGCGCGCCTCCCCCGAGTGCTGGACTGGGTCACGAGGAAGGAGCCGGACATCCTCCTCCTGCAGGAGACCAAGTTGGCCGACCCGGCGTTTCCGGAGGCCGCATTCAACGCTCTCGGCTACCTCGTGGCACACCGGGGGGACGGCCGCTGGAACGGTGTGGCAATCGCCTCCAGGGTCGGCCTGAGCCCGCTGCCGGATGGCACCTTCACGGCGGCCCCGACCGGCCAGGTCGAGCCGAGATACGTGGCCGCCGACTGCGGTGGCCTGCGGGTGGCCAGCGTCTACGTTCCCAATGGAAGGGAGATCGGGCACCCGTTCTTCACGTACAAGCTCGCCTGGCTTGCCGATCTGGCAGCCCTGGTGCGGGCCGACATCGCCACGGGGGACCTCTTGGTCGGCGGGGACTTCAACGTGGCACCGACCGATGCCGACGTCTTCGACCCGCAGGCCTTCGTGGGCGCGACCCACGTGTCCAAGGACGAGCGCGACGCCCTGCAGTTGGTACTTTCCGAGGGCCTGTTCGACCTCGCCGCCAATTGCGAGGAGCCTCCCGGCTTCACCTACTGGGACTACCGTCAGGGCTTCTTTCGCCGCGGGCTGGGAATGCGCATCGACCTTCTGCTGGGCAGCGGCGACGTCCTCTCCCGGCTCAGGAGGGTTTTTGTGGACCGCGAGGAGCGAGCCGGCGCCAGACCCAGTGACCATGCCCCCCTGGTGGCTGAAATCGGCTGAGGTGTGGTGCCCCGCATAGCCCTAGATCCAGGAGTCGGCCGCCAGGAGCTCCGCATTCAGGATCGCGGCGCCGGCCGCTCCCCGCACCATGTTGTTCACCAGCACGGACAACTTCCAATCCCCATCAGGGGAGAGACGCAGGCTGCCGACCACCACGGCCATGCCACCGTCCGCGCCGGAGTCCAGCCGTGGTTGGGGTCGGCCGGCGGACGGCGTCAGGTGCACCGCGTGGAGGGGGGCCGACGGCAGTTCCAGGGTTGCCACCTCACCGGTGAAGCCGGCGAGAACCTCCTCCACCTGGAGCAGGGAGGCAGGGCTGGCCAGACGCAGGAAAACAGACTCGAGATGGCCCACCAGGACAGGCACGCGGTTGCACTGCGCGCTGATCTCAATCGGAGCCGGGAGGAAGTGGCTGGACGAGACCGAGCCCAGGATCTTCTTGGTCTCCACCTCCAGCTTCTCCTCCTCCCCCTCTATGTGCGGGATCACGTTGTCCTGGATCGCGGTAGCTGGGATCCCGTCCAGACCGGCTCCGGTGATTGCCTGCATGGTCACAACCCTCACCGCCTCCAGCCCGAAGGCGTCCTGGAGCGGCTTCAGCGCCAGCGCCAGCCCGATGGTGGAACAGTTGGGATTGGTGACCATGACTCCGCTCGTGAAGCCCCGCGCCGCGCGCTGCCTGGGAATCACCTGGAGGTGGGTCCGGTTGATCTCGGGAATGACCAGGGGCACATCCTCGGCGAGGCGGTTCAGGCTGCTGTTGCTGACCACCGCGAATCCGTGTCGTGCGTAGTCCACCTCCGCCCCGGCGGTGCGGGAGTCCAGAGCCGACAGCAGGAGGTCACAGTGCAACTCGGATTGCAGGTCCTTGACCCGCAGGTGCCCGACCGACTCCGGTATTGCGGACGGCATCATCCAGCGCGCCGCCTCGGCGTAGGACTTTCCCGCCGAACGATCCGAGGCCACGACCTCGGTGACAGAAAACCAGGGGTGGCCGGCCAGGCGAGCCACCAGGTACTGCCCCACGGCGCCGGTGGCCCCTAGAATGCCCACTCGATAGCTGTGCCTTGCCACGGGACGAGTCTCGCAGATGCGACGGTGAGCCCGAGTGGCGAGAGAGCGGTCACCAACGCTACAGTTAGCCGGTGCCGAGCGAAGAGACTGCCATGACCTTGCTCGGACCGGCCGCGGTCCACTGCCCCAACCCTGTTGGAGCGGACGCGGCTGGCATGCAGACCGTCGGGCGAATGCTCCGGCGTGGCGCGGGGGACGCGCGAACCAAGCTCTAGCGCACGACCGCTGAGCTCCCCCGGATCAGGACCAGGCCGCGTGGTCGCGCGCCTGGACGCCGCGTTTTACTGAGCCAACCGTCTGTTCTGAGGAGCAACACCCATGGCGGATCTTTTTCAGCTGAGCTGTCCAGTCTGCGGGCGACCATACGCTCACGGCCCGCTCATCTTCTGTGAGGAATGCTTCACCCCCTTGGAGATCACCTACGACCTGGAGCAGATCCGTCACCGGCTGACGCGACGGGTCATCGAGGCGAGGCGCTCTGACATGTGGAGGTATCGGGAACTCCTGCCGGTCGCTGACGCGACCGGTCATGACCTCCCGGTCGGTTTCACCCCCCTGCTCGAGAGCAGGGGGCTCGGCCGCCGGTTGGGGCTTTCAGATCTGCACCTGAAGAACGACTCGGTCTGCCTTCCCACGCTCTCCTTCAAGGGCCGGGTGGTGGCGGTAGCCCTGGCCCAGGCGAAGCACTTTGGCCTGACGGTGGTCGGCTGTGCCTCCACCGGCAATCTCGCAAATTCGGTCGCAGCCCAGGCGGCCCGGCTCGGCCTGGAGGCCTGGATTCTGGTGCCGGCCTCCCTGGAGCCGGCCAAACTGCTGGCGACGGCCGTCTACGGTGCTCATCTGGTGAGGGTGGACGGAAACTATGATCAGGTGAACCGGCTCTGCGCCGAGATCGCCGAGACCCGGAGCATTGGATTCGTCAACGTAAACCTGCGCGCCTACTATGCGGAGGGCTCCAAGACGGTGGCCTTTGAAATCGCCGAGCAGCTGGGCTGGCGGCTCCCCGACAACGTGGTGGTGCCGATGGCCGGCGGGGCCCAAATCAGCAGGATCGCCAAGGGATTCAGGGAACTGGTGGAGCTGGGCCTAGTGGCGGAACGGCCGGTGCGCCTGTTCGGGGCCCAGGCCGAGGGTTGCTCGCCCATCGCCACCGCCGTGCGCACCGGGGCGCGCCAGATCATGCCCCAGAAACCGGACACCATATGCCGCTCGCTGGCGATCGGCGACCCCGCAGATGGGTACCGGGCCACGACGGAGATCCGCCAGAGTGGGGGAGCAGCCGAAAGCGCCTCCGACCCGGAGATCATCGCCGGCATGCGGCTTCTGGCCGAAACCGAGGGGATCTTCGGAGAGACAGCGGCGGGGGTGACGATCGCCAGCTTGGCCAAGCTGGTGCGGCAAGGTCGCATAGGTGCGCACCAGACGACGGTCGCCTGCATCACCGGCAACGGCCTCAAGACCACCGACGCGCTGTCAGAGTCACTTCCGCTCGGTCCTGTGATCCCGGCCCGTCTGGAAGCCGCCGAGCGTCTCCTGGAAGGCAGGGTGGCGGCCGCGTGACCCGGCAGGGTGCCGGCAGCACGGGGGATGACGGCAGGCCCCTGCGCCTTCGCGTTCCGGCGACCTCGGCCAACCTGGGCTGCGCCTTCGACACCGCGGCCATCGCGCTTCGCCTGCACCTCGAGCTCACGGCGACCCGGCGGAGCAGGCCGGGGCTGGAATTGAAATACATCGGTCCGCAGCAGGAGCGGGTCAAGGTGGGAGCCGAGAACCTTCTGCTGCGGGCGCTCTTCGCCGCCGCCGACCGCTTCGGTGCCGACCCGCCGGCTATGGCCCTCGAGGTCCGAAGCGACATCCCCATCGGGGTCGGCCTCGGCTCCAGCGCAGCGGCGATAGTGGCCGGGGTTGAGCTCGGGGCCCGGTTGGCACCGGAGACGCCCCTGCTCGCCGACAAGCTCAACCTGGCAGCTGAACTCGACGGGCATCCGGACAATGTCGCGGCGGCCACCCTGGGTGGATTCGTGGTGGTCTCCGGAGCTGGCGAGGCGGGGGGCCCGCGGACCGCCAAAGCTCACTTGGATGACGATTTGAGATTTGTGGTCGCGATCCCGAGCCAGGGTATGGCCACCGCCAAGTCCCGGCTGGCACTCCCCGCCACCTATCCGCGGGAGGATGTCGTGCACAACCTCCAGCGCGTGGCTCTCCTGGTAGCCTCCGCCTTCTCCGGCGAGTTCTCATTTCAGCCGGAGTTCTTCGACGACCGCCTCCATCAGCCGCAGCGGGCCCGAGAGATTCCCGGGGTCGCCGAGTGCCTGCGCATCCGCCACCCGGAGCTGCTGGGGGTCTGCCTGAGCGGGAGCGGCTCCGCGGTCCTCGCCGTTACCAGAGGATCTCCAGACATCGCCTCGCAGCTGCTGCGGGAGGCGTTCGACCGCCGCGGGGTGCGGGCCAGCACCCTCTCCTTGGGAGGGGACAACGCGGGCGCCGTGTGGCCGACTGGGGAATGACGAACCCCGCCACCCCGGTTGCCGGGCCGATCGTGCTGAAGTTCGGAGGCACGTCCATGGGGTCGGCCTCCCTCATCAGGCGCGCGGCTCAGATCATCCTGGACGACCCCCCCAGGTGCGCACGCGTGGTGGTGGTCTCGGCCATGGGCCGGACCACAGATGCGCTTCTAGAGGCGGCGGGGGCGGCGGCACGCGGCGAACGAGCCAGATGGTCCAGTGCCGTCTCGCGGCTTGAGGCGGAACACCTTAAGGCCTGCCGGGAGCTGGGTTCGGCGCCGGGGCCAGAGAATGTGGCGGAGACGATCCGAGACCAGTTCTCCAGGCTACGCGACTGGCTGGAGCAAGCCTCCACCAGGGGGTGGATGGACGGCCCCGAGCTGGATCCGGTCTCCAGCCTGGGAGAGGTGTGCTGCGCTGCCCTGATGGTTGCGACACTGCGGACGCTGGGAGCGGCGTCCGTCGCAGTGGATGGCAAGGACGTCATCCTGACCGACTCCAGGTTCGGGGGAGCAACCCCCCTTGAGGACGGGACCCGGCAGCGGATCGGGACGCTGATAGCCCCTCTGCTCGAAGAGGGCACCATCCCTGTCGTGAGCGGGTTTCGGGGTTCGACCGAGGATGGCAGGTGCACGACCCTGGGCCGGGGAGGCTCGGACACCACGGCCACCGTGATCGGGGCGCTGCTGCCGGCCCGCGAAGTTCGCATCTACACGGACGTCGACGGGGTCATGACGGCGGATCCGAGGCTGGTTCCTGAGGCGAGGGTCATCACAACTCTGTCCTACAGCGAAGCTGCCGAGCTGGCCTTCTTCGGAGCGCGCGTGCTGCACGCCAACTCCATTGAAATGCCGAGGCGCCACCAGGTGCGGGTCGCCATCCGCAACAGCTTCAGCCTCGATGGGACGGGCACCATGATTGGCCCCGAGGTGGCATCGCGGCCGGGCGTGCGCGCTGTCACCCACACCGGCGGAGCCAGGCTCTTCACCGTCCGTGGAGCCGACGGTGTCGGCTTCTCTCAGCTTGCGATACCCATCCTGGAGGCGCTGGATTGGCACCACGTCCCGACCCTGATGGTCACCCAGTCGTCGGCCGCCAACGTGATCTGCCTGGCGGTCGCCGGTGATCATGAGCAGCGAGTCGCCAGGGAGTTGGATCGGTTGCAGGCTCATGCCGGCGTGCTCGGGTCGGTAGAGATGAGCCAGCCGGTGGGGGTGGTGGTCACGGTTGGCGACTCCATGCGGGGCACGCCCGGGATCGCGGCCAAACTCTTCACCGCCCTGGCCGAGCGACGGATCAACGTCATGGCCATCTCCCAGGGGGCATCGGAACTGAGCGTCTCCGCGGCCGTCGCTGAGACCGACCTGGTGGAGGCCGTGCGGGCCATCCACAGTGCCTTCGAGCTGGACCGGCGCTAGATCAACGCCGGTGGGCCTGCCGACCCGGGGGGGCATGGCCGTGCGCCTAGCTCTCCGAAGCGGCTCCCGCGAGCCCGGGTTGTGGGGACCGCCCGAGCCCCATCCCGGGCTCGTCGGTGAAGAGCCGGCCTATGTGGTACCGGTGACGTGCCAGCAGGAAGGCGGCCAACCCACTTATGGTGGCGACACCCTGGTCCGCCATCCGCTGCATCAGCGATACCGCTATCGCGTCCGCCGGGGCCATGCCGGCGACGATGAGAAGGCCCGCGAAGGTGGCCTCTGACGCTCCCAGCCCACCTGGTATCAGACTGATGGCGCCGGTGATGCTGCTGGCCGCGTAGATGGACGCCGCCTCGGGCCAGCTAAGCGCTCCGGGCGCCAGGGCGCTGACCACCAGGTAGAACACGGTGGTCATCGCAGCCACCTGCACCAAAGCGATTACGGACCACCCGATCGTGTCGAAACGGTGCAGGAGGCCGGCGGTGCCGGCCTGGAGCTCGTCCAAGGGATCCAGCAGGCGACGCAGCCCGAGGATCCGTGACATGACCGAGTGCAGGGTGCAGAAGACCGGCGGCACCGTGAGTATCACGAGCGCCAGCAGCGCCAGCAGCAAGGCCGCGATGGGTATCACCGGGCTCAGGTGAAACTCGAACATGCCGGGCACCGCGACCACCACCAGCAGCAGGCCGTAGATGAGCTCCTGGACCGTCACCGTGGCCAGCGCGTCGCTGAAGGGTACCTTTGCGGCCCTGGCGGCGAGCACCACCCGCGTCAGTTCGCCAAGGGGAAGCAGGGTCGTCACCTGCCCCGCCATGTTGAGCAGCACCGTCTCTCCCATGGGGAGTCGCGCGCCCACGTCGCGCAGCAGGAACTGCCAGCGGACGCCCTGGAGGACGTAGTAGCCGATGGAGCCGACCACGATCGCGGGAATCAGGACCAGATTGAACCGCTGCAGTGCGAACCCGAGCTTGGCCGGGTTGATCACCTCGATGAGGGCCGCGATGCCGCCCAGCCCCACGGCGCCCCCTGCCCAGGTCCAGACATGGTGACGCTTCAACCGGGCCCAGAACTCACGCATCCCGATCCCTCCTGGTGGCCACCGTCGCGAACGAGGATGGTCGGCGGTGAGCGCGCAGGCGGCGGTCGGCGAAGAAGAGGCGGCACCCAGTGCCCCGGCACCGGCAAGGCGAGAATGGGCGCTTGGTCACACCCTGCCTCCGCATCCATGCTCAAGGGCGGCCCTGCGCATGGATGCCGCCATCTGGGCCGGGCTCGGCGCCTTGGGCAGCGGACGAAGCCCGGGGGTCTGAAAGGCCCCGAGGACCAGCGCTGAGAAGCGTTTCCACGCCCCCGGGGCATGGTCCGCCGTGACGTGGATGATGGCGGAGTTGGCGATGAGGAGGAGCAGAAGGTCCTCGGCCACGAAGTCAGGACGCAGGCTCCCGGCGGCCTTCGCCCGCTCCATCAGAAGGGTCACGTGCCTATCGGCAGCCATCCGCAACTGCTCCACCTCGGCGTCGAGAGGCAGAGTCATGGAGAGCAGGTCTCCAAGCCCTCGATCCGCGACCTGCAGCGCGCAGGCGCGCTCGACGAAGATCGAGAACCCGTCCGCGGACGGCTCGCATTGGAGGCACTCCCTGGCCAGCCGCTCGTACTCGGTCACCTTGGCTACGAGCGCCGCAGACACCAGTGCCTTGCGGCTGGGGAAGCGTCGGTACAGCGTCGCAATGCCCACCCCCGCCCGCTCGGCGATCTCCTCCAGCGGAGCCTCCAGACCGCTCTGGGCGAAGATCTCACTGGCCGCTTGCAGAATCGCCTGACGGTTGCGCTCGGCATCCACCCTCATCCGGCGCTGCCTGGGTGGGCTGTCCGCCTTCCCAATGTGGGCGTCAATGAGCTGTTCCACCCAAGAACTTTAACTCATACGGAGGTTGTACTCCGGATACGAGATGCGCTTTCACCCGTGCGCAGGCGAGAGTTGGAGAACTCC
>DAHWNZ010000089.1:0-7514 GCA_027339635.1 Candidatus Dormiibacterota bacterium | reverse complement strand
GGAGCCTGGATGCCTGAGCGGGCGGCGGCGGTGTCGGTCAGCGCCCCGGCCCCCGATCGGGTGAGAGGGTGGCAGCCCCGCCGGCTCTGGCAGCTGGAACTGCGCGCAACCCTCTCGAGGCGACGGGCACTGGCGATCAAGATGGGGTTCCCCATGCTCCTGGTGATCCCGCTGGCGGCCACCAACGCTCCCCAGTTCTTTGCCGGGATGCTGCTCACCATCCTGATCGCGATGGTGGGCACCGTGGGAACCGGCGTCAGCGTGACCCGCTCTAGGGGCTCGGGGTGGCTGGACCGCTTGGCGGTGCTGCCGATCCGTTCCTGGCGAATCTCCCTGGAGATCTTCTTCGCCGGCTGGCTGGTGGACTGCCTGCAGGCGACCCTCATCTTCGTGGTCTTGGAGATAGCCCAGCGCCCTGACCCCCTGCTGATCCTGGCGACCTGGCTGCTGGCGCTGGCGACCCTCGCCTTCTCCGGTGCGATCGGGCTGGGAGTCGCGACCCTCACCGACAACGCCGGCGAGGCGATGCTCTTTTTGGCGGTGATCCTGGCACCGCTGCTCTTCCTCTCCGGCCTCTTCACCGGGGTCCCCGCGCAGGGGATCCGCTACTGGATCGCCCAGGTGCTGCCCTTCAGCTACCTCAGTGACGGCTTCCAGCTGGTGCTGCACGGCAACCCGCCCTACGGGAGCACCGGATCGCTCCTCCTCGCAGCCCCCATCTTCCTACTGGCAGCGCTCGCTGCCTGTGCGGCGCTGGGGCGACCGCTGCTGGCCCGGGGGGCGTAGCGCACCCCCGAGCCGTCATCGGAATGCCCCTACGGACACGCTGGACCGGAACCGTCGCTCTGACCCAGTCACACCGCGACCACCCGGCCAGTGGCGCTGGCAGCTGCGCCTCCCATGCTCCGCAGACCGATCGATCCAGGCCCGGCAGACCAAACGCGACAGCACCAACAAGGACGTTCGGGGGTCACTCCGAAGGGCTGACGACGCGATCAGCCGCCCTGGTAGTAGCGCTGCCTACGCCACAGCACCAGGCCACCGAACACCAGAGCCAGACCGAGAACGATCAGCACCCGAGAGAGATACACCGGCAGCTCTGCCCCCGTGGTCGGGGCGGATGCCCCCAACACGCCGCCGTGCTTTCCGGGAGGCTTCGGCGAGGGGGTGGTGTGGGATCCCAGAACCGCCCCGGACGGCGTGGGAGTAGGAGTGGCGGTAGGAGTGGCGGTAGGAGTGGGCGATGGAGTGGTGGTCGGGGTCGGCTGGGGCGAGTGGGAGGGGGGGGGTGTGGCCTGGGAACTCGTCGTGGAGCCGGTGAACGAGGCCGTGATGTTCACGCTGGCACTGCTTCCCTGATATGGGTTCCCGGCCGCGATGGGAAAGTACCAGAACACTTCAAACTGGTTGCTGAACCCCGAGTTGCTCACGTCGCTGGCGACAAGCTGCGCGGTCGAGCGGCTCTCACAGAAGCCTGCGGTCATGGTCTTGGGACTCACGGGCACGGTCATCGACGAGTTGGTGAAGCACTGGATCGGCCCCAGGTCCACGATGGTGCCAGTGGTCTCATCCTCGATCCTGGCGATCTGCAGACCGGTGGGGGAGCCATCCAGCAGGGCCTCGGTCCCCACCAGGGGCGAGGCGGCGGGAGAGCCTCCGCCCGAGGTGGAGGTGGTGGTCACCACCACAGTGACGTTGACGTTGCCGCCATAGCGCGGGCTCGTGTTGTCGGTCACGATCTGGGTGCAGGTGCCGTGGTCCCCGGGGACCATCTGCAGGGATCCCCCGCAGGCGTTGAGACCGGCGGCGAGCGCTGGCGACGAGGCCGCCACCGCGACCATGACTCCGATTGAGCCGGTGAGAAGGCCGGCGGCGACGACTGCCAGCCCCAGCACTCCCGGAGCGCGACCGGTCAGCCGTCTCCACAAACGCCCGCGATCCTCCTGCATCGTCATCCCCAAGCGGCCGGACCGGTGCCGGCTGCATTCGTGTTGTTGTCTGATTGGACTGAGGTGGCCGACAGCTCCACCGCTCCACCCTTACCAGGCGGGATCGGCCCGCTCGCGGTGACGGCCACGGTGTACTCCGATCCGGGCGCGACCGGCGCTTGCCCCACCACCTGGTAGCCCGAGACCGACGTGCTGAAGTGCTGCGGGTTGGCGCACCCGCCGGTCGCCCCGGGACACCCGGTGATCGTGAACTTGGTGAAGGTTGTGGGGGTGACCGTGAACATCACCCCGACCCATGCCGGCAGCGAGCCCGAGTAGGTCAGCCGGTAGAGGCAGGTGCTCACCTGGGCCGGCGGCGACTGCGAGAGATTGCACGGGGAGTTCGTGGACTGGCCCTGGGCGTTGGTCAGGTCGCTGCTGAGGATGACCGTGCCCGTTTGAAAGGACGCGCTCTCACCGCTCGCCGTCGACGTGATCAACGCCAGGCTGGTCGATATCGACAGGGACGCGAGCACCCCTATCGCCGCCAGCGCGGCGACCGTCGCCAGTCGCCTTCCGCCAATTCTCAAGACCTTGTCGCTCCTGTTGCCATCTTGTCCACTTCACCGCGCCGAGCACCGCCCGGGGTCGGGGCCGGCGGGCTCGGAGCCCGCCGGCCCCTTCCGGATCGCGGTCTGTTCGCTACTCGACTATGAGGAAACCTGGTTGAAGAAAGCCTGGGGCTCCTCGGCGAACACCGTCTGGGCGGCGTTCATCAGATAGTTGCCTGAACTGCTTTGATAGTAGGTTATGTCGAACAAATCGCCCGAGCTCGGCGCCTGGCCTGTGCAGTTGGCGGGGTCCCAAGTGAGGGTCACCTGCTCGCCGCTGGCTGTCGCTGACGAGACTGGGCACTGGTCATAGGAGCCGCCAACCTGGGGCTGGCTGATGTCCTGGACGATGAAATTGGACTCACCACCAGCTGGGAGATACACGTCTTCGTTGTAGCTGAGGACGGCTTGACTGCTGGTCGCGCTCACCGCGACCGACTGCGCCACCGGCGCGAACACGCTGCAGGGGCCGTAGTCACCACCGCATCCGCCGCCATGGTTGTTCGCCGACTGCACCGCCTCCGCGCTGACAGTCACCGAAGCGCTGCCATTCTCGTACTGATTCCCGGCCGACAGGGGAAGGATCGCCTGGATCTGGATCGTGTCGGTCCACCCCGGGCTGACGACCGATGTGTCCCCGTCCCTACCTGTGTTGGGGTACCCGGGGACGTAGAACAGCTGGTTGGATGCCTCAGCGGTGTTGCCAGTGCAGGGGTTAGTTGGCCAGCTGCACCCTGACGGCGTCGGGGAGCTGGGGGTGTCGAAGACCTGTGCGGGATACCCATTGCCTGCGGGTGACAGGACGGTCACCTGAAGTCCGTTCGCACTCCCGTCCATCAGGGTTTCACCTCCGAGCGGGGTGGTGTCCCCCGCAGGCGGCGAAACTTGCGGATTGGCTCCCGAGTTCACCTTCACATCGAGGAGGATGTAGGCGTTCATGGTGCCCGCGTACGTCAGAGTGTAGTCGCAGGTGACCGGGGTCCCGACGTCAACTGTCGTTGGCGTTCCATTTACCTCGATCGTCTCCGCGCCCGGGGTCCCTCCGGGGGTCAGGTCTGTGAAATTGCAGGTTGCTGTAACGGGGGTGGTGTTGACTCCGGTCAACGTCATGTAGCCGGCCGTATAAGTCGATGTGACCGGCGAGGCTTGGCTCGAGAACAGGGCCATCGTCCCCCCTATCGCCAGCGCCGCCACCGCGGCCACGATCCCGAGGCTGCTGAGCCCCAAGACTAGTTTCTTGCTCCGATATCGCGTCATGTATGGGTGCCCTCCCAATGCGTCTACGAAAGTTCAAATCGATTGATGTCGGATTGATTGCGATCGCCCGATTCTCGTTTCTGTTTCGCCTCCTTCTTGTGTTCCCCTCCTTCAATGAACGTAGAAGTTGCATCTTGATGCGGCGTTCTCGTACAGCTTCCGCCGCTTCTCGACCCCGTTCACGGCCGGTGCCCTTGGTCGCGTACCGCGCGCTCCTCCTCGGTGATCAGCCGCCAGCGGCGACGGGTCTCGGAGAAGACGAGGTAGCTGGCCGGGATCAGGATCAGGACGATGAATGTGATCGGCTGGTGCAGATAGCTGAGCACGTAGCCCCCGAAGGGTATCCGCCCCTCGTAGATGCCCAGCACCGCGGTCGACGGCACCCGGAAATGGTCGGGCGCGTTGTTGGCGTCGCCCTTGGTCGTGTACAGCACCTCGGGACCCCCGGTGACCCCCGGGACCACGGCGACTCCGACGATCCGGTGGGTGATGATGGTCGGCACCCCGCCGACCTCTGAGGAGCTGGTGACGAAGGAGATGATCTGGCCCTTGTGGAGATGGGTCGCCGCTGTGGCGGCAACCGGGTTGTCGAAGATGAGGTCCCCGGTGTCGAAGGTGGGCGTCATCGACCCGCTTCCAACCGAAAAGACCGGATGTCCCAGGATCAGGCTCTCCCCATCCGGCCCTCGGCGCACCAGCACCGCCAGCGCCACCGCCAGCACCAGCAGCACGACGACCACGACGGTGAGGATCGACTCGGCGATGGTGGCCACCCGTCGGCCGCGGGACTCGCGGCCAGCGGTCGGCTGGCTGGCGAGCGTCACCTGCGCCATCAGAGGCCACCCCCGGCGTGACGGCGGCCGGGCCCCGGAAGCTCCGCACCGGGGGCGGCCGGTTGGCGCCGGGAGCGGAGCTCCGTGAGCGCCAGATATCCGATCACGGTCAGGGCCAGCACCAAGAAGAGAAGCGGCTGGTGCGCCGCCTGCAGGAGGTATCCCCCGTCGGGAATCCGCCATCCCTGGTAGAGCCCGATGATCGAGGCCGACGACACTGCGAAGACATCGGGAGCGTTGTTCGCGTCTCCCTTGGTGCGGTAGACAGTGCTCCCCCCCCGGCGCGTCGCCCTTGTCACGACCGAGTAGATCCGGTGGGTGACCACCAGGCCACCCGCGACGCCGGCCGTCGGGGCGGTGATGAAGGTGATGATCTGCCCGGGTCGCAGGGCGGCGGCCTGGGCTCTGGAGATGGGGCTGTCGATGATCACGTCACCGGTGTTGAAGGTGGGAGCCATCGACCCGCTGGCAACCGCGAAGACGGGATGGCCCAGGATGGTGGTCTCCCCATTCGGCAAGCGCCTGACCAACAGAGCCATCGAGACGCTCGCGATCGCCAGCAGCACCACGCAGCCCATCAGCACCGAGCGGAGGGCGGGCAATAGAGGCCGCATCCGTGGCCCGGCCGGCGCCGCAGGCCGCCGACAGTCCCGGACCAGCCGTCCTGAAGAAGCTGACGTCTTGGAGTGCCACGGCAGGCTCCCCGATCCAAGGTCTTGGGGAGTCGCCTTGGGCAGCTCTCCGCCCCAGCTCGCCTGAAAGCCAGGCTCCAAGAAGAACGCAACCACCTCGGACGGGGTCTCCCTGTCGTCGCGAGCCGAAGCGCGAGCTTGGCGCAATGCTCGAGGGGTGGCCATGAACTCAGCTCCCCGTCACGGTGAAGTACCACGCGTGGTCCGCAAGCGGCCCGGTTCCGTGGCCGTTGCCGTCCGTGTCCGAGATCAGCAGGTACGCCACGTAGGTGCTCCCCGCGGACAGACAGCCGCTCTGACCGGCGCTGCTGCAGATGTCATAGGCGGGAATTTGGAAGTCGAGCACGGCGGCGAACTGTGTCCCCGGGCTCCCCGGGCCGCCGGTTGCCGTGGGCGTATAGCTCTGATACAGCACGTTCACGGGAAGCGGCTCGGCCACGGCCGGGGCGACCCCGCTCAAGGGCACAGGATTGGAGCCCTCGGCGGCCGTGAACTGGTCTGTGGTGTAGATCTCCACGAATGGCAGCCCCGGATAACCGTTCGGGTAGGCGGACGGGAATGCAGGTGGCGAGGTGCCGGACTCGTACTGGGCCGAGTAACCGTCGGGCACCGTCACCGTGGAGGTCGCGCCGAGCGGTGTGAGGTTGCCCATCACCCCCCCGGGGAGATCGAGGCAGCTCGCCACCTCCGCGGGTGATGTCGGCGGGGTCGTACCGCTAGAACACGTGGCGGGAGTGCTCGGATCGAACTCGTGGAACTGGGTCTCATCGCAGTAGCCGAAGGCGAACGCGTTGCCCGAGCTGCTGACGGGGTCGGACCCGGTTCCGGTGATGCCGTTGGCGGTGTCGGTTCCGAATCCTGCGATCGTGGAGGGTAGGCTCACGGACGAGGAGAGCATCTGGCTCGGGGCCTCGACCAGCTGCTCGAAGGAGCTGCTGCTCACCGCCGCCGTGCTCGTGCCCGGAGACTGCTGAGTCGGACCCGACGTCGTCACTCCGAAGTAGGGATCGGTCGCCAGATTCGGGCCCTGAGCACCGTGGGTACAGGAGACGGGCTGACTGGCGGGGGTGGGAGTCGGAGTCGCCGGCGGCGTGGGAGTCGACGTTGGGGTCGGCGTGGGCGCCGCGCAGTTCGCCGGGGACTTCTGGGTGCTGACCTGCGCCCCCGTAGCGCTGGTTCCAACGGTCACGCAGCCGGGCACGGGTGTCGAGCTGAACAAGGAGTCGGTGGCACCGACGGTGAGGAGCGACGCCAGCAAGAGGCTGAGGACACCCAGGATCGGGAACACGGTGCCGATGCGCACCAAAGGCCGGGGGGCACGTGGTGAACCGTGACCAGCGGCACCGCCAGTTGGGTCAAAGTGGTCCAGGCTGCGCGAGCGCCGCCATGGCCTGTGCTCTCCCAGCAAGCTAGCCAGTCTCCGCGCGCGGTGCCAGACGCCCCAGTGGCTCAACCCATCCTCCGCCGACTGGATGCCGGCCCATGCCTGCCCGGGAACGTTTCCCTGTCAAGCGATGAGTCACCCGGCCTCCCCTTCCAACCGACGGCAGTGTCGCGGAAGTATAGCGAGTTGTCAACACCTCTGACGATGTTGTTACCGCCCGGTCGCAGCCCGTCAGTCTCAGTGGCAGTTGGCGGCGGTCGACGACATGAAGATCAGGATCACCGCGACCAGGTTGAAGGAGGCGTGCAGCGCCATCCCCGGGTAGATCGACCTGGTCCGCTCGTACACCAGTGCCAGCGCGACCCCAGCCACGAAGAGGGAGGGGCCCAGGAGCAGGATGGAGCCGCCCACCGAGAGGGTGTGGGCCAAGGCGAAGATTACCGAGCTGACGACCACCGCCCCGGTCGTGCCCAGCTTTCCCCTTAGCCCGCCGAAGATGAAGCCGCGAAAGGTGAGCTCCTCCACCACCGGCGCGATCACCACGATCGCGATCACCCCGAGATAGGCGTCCTGGCCGAATCCCTGGGAAATGCTGCAGCCCTGGGGATTGGTCATCCCATGGAGCAGGGGGGACAGGGCCTCGGAGATCAGGCCGGTCAGGAACTGCAGGGCGACCGCCAGCACCGGCATGAGCGGCAGCACCCAGTAGGGCGGGCGCCGCACCCCCAGCTGACGCCAGAGATGGCCCCCGTGGCGGCTGGCGAAGAAGAGGACGACCGCCAGCAGCGCCCCGTAGAAGGCCAGCGTGG
>DAHWNZ010000088.1:0-7519 GCA_027339635.1 Candidatus Dormiibacterota bacterium | reverse complement strand
CGGTGGCCGCCCGACCAAGGAGCAGGAGCACGAGGATGATCCCCACGGTCACCAAGGCGGCGGCGGCGGCCAGCTCGTGGGCCTGGGCGTAGGGGAGGATCAGGGTGTTGTAGGTGACCCCGGTGAGGTAGGGCTCCGGGTTGTTGGTCAGCTTCAGCACCGGGTTGGAGTCGGTCCAGTTGGCCGTGAAGAGCAGCGGCGCGGTCTCGCCCATGGCGATGGCCTGGGCCAGAATGAGTCCGCCGACAATCCCCGGAAGCGCGGTCGGCAGGAGCACTTTGCGAATGGTGGTGAACCGAGAGATGCCCAGGGCCAGCGCTCCCTCACGCAGGCTGCGCGGCGCCTGATCAAAGGCCACCTCGGTGTTCTTGATGATGTAGGGAATGGTTATCACCGAGAGAGAGATAACAGCTGCGAGGAGCGAGTAGTGCCACTGGAGGGGCCCATTGACCAGCACGGTGTAACCCACCAGACCGATGACGATTGAGGGGACGCCGGAGAGGACCTCGGAGCAGAAGCGCATCACCGCTCGGGGACGGGGCGGGGCGAACTCCACGATGTAGAGGCCGGCGAGCACCCCGATGATCCCGGCGACGATCAGCACGCCCAGACCCAGAAGCAGTGAGCCCAGGATGCCGTCCTCCACGCCGATGGGGGCGCTCAGGTGGGCCGGATCGATGGCGCTCCCGTGGGTGAAGAGGTTGAGGTTGAGCAGCGGCGCCGCCTGCGAGATGAGGGTCCAGACCATGTCCAGCAGCGGCACGATGATCGCCAGCAGGGCCAGGCCGCATAGCCCCCAGAAGGCGCCGCTGCGCATCCGGCGGATCAGCGGCGACCTCTGGGCCCAGTCCAAGCCGTCATCGAGGCGCGACAGGCCGCTGTTCGGCGCACGGAATCTGAGGCTAGACACCGCGGCCCACCGGGAGAGCCTGGTCGCCGGCGACGCGGCGGATGATCAGGCGACCTCCGAAGTTGCTGAGCAGACTGATGACCAGCAGGAAGAGGCCCGCGGCGAACAGAGCGCTGACGTCGGTCTTCGCCTGCAGGACGCCGTCCAGGGTGCCCGCGATCAGCGAGGAGAGCGTCGCCCCGCTGTGATAGATGTTCACCGGGATCCCGGTGAAGATGTTGCCGATGATGAAGAACATGGCGATGGTCTCGCCGATGGCCCGACCCCATCCCAGGAGCGAGGTGGCCAGGACCCCGGTCGAGATGTAGGGGAGGGTCACCACCCTGGCGGTCTCGTGCCGGGTCATGCCCAGCGCCAGCGAGCCCTCCTTGGCCAGAACCGGAACTCGGCGGACCAACTCCCGAGTGGTGGCGGCGATGATCGGCACGACCATGAGGGCGAGCACCAGCGACGCGGTGAGCACACCACCAGCTGTGTTCACCTCGCCGGTGAACCATGGGGCGGCCGCCCCCCACAGCGATATGAACACGACTATGGCGGACTTCCGGAGCAGCCCGCGGCGTTGGTGGCCGTGCACGGAGGCGCGGATGACGACGAAGGCCGCGATCGCCACTCCCAGCAGAGCCCAGGCCATTCCCTGGGGGAGCCAGGGGAATAGCCAGGGGAATCCTCCTACGATGCCGGTGAGGGCGGGGGAGACCGTGCTCAGCATGAAGGGCCCGAAGGTGAGCACCCCCCAAAGGCCGAAGACCACGCTGGGCACTCCGGCGAGAAGCTCAAGGAGGAGGCCGACGCTGCCCTGGGCCCACCTTGGCACCCACTCGGTGAGCACCAGCACCGCTCCCACCGCGATCGGCACCGCCAGGCCCAGAGCTAGAGCTGATGTCACCAAGGTGCCCAGCATCTCGGGGAGAAACCCGTAGGCGGCCGCATGAGGGGCGGCGATCCCATGGTGCACGGTGGGCGCCAGATAGTAGTTGCCCGGGCTGAAGTAGGTGCCGAAGAAGCCGGTCCCGCTGAAGAGGATGGCTGGCACGGCGGTCACGGCCATGATGACCAAGATGAAGACCAGAAGAGCGATGGGGACACTGCCGAATCCGCCGGTCACCACCTGGGCGACTGTCTCGCCGACGGAGGCGTCGTGCCCTCGTTCCTCCGCTCTGGAGTTGGGCGCCGGACCGGGGGCCTCACCCCCCGTCCGGCGCCTCAAGAGGATCACTGCTCAGATTCCACTTACTAGGTGGGTCGTTTGGTCCCAGCTATCCCGTGATGCTGTCCACTTCAGCGTCGACGCCCGGCAGCGCGTTGCTCGGCAGAGCGATGAAGCCGACAGTACCGAGATTGGCTGGCGTCGCGCCCCCGCTGGAGGAGAGCGCCCAGGAGAAGAAGTCCTTGATCGCCGTGGCGATGTCCGCCGACGGTTGGGTCTTCTTCACCACCAGGTACTCGAAGTTGACGATCGGGTAGGAGTCGGCACCCTTCTGGTAGATGAGCGACACGGCCAGGTCGGCGGGGATTCTGCTCGCTCCCGCGCTCACCGACGATGCCATGTTGGTGCCGGTGGGGAGGACGAAGTTGCCCGACTGGTTTTGCAGCAGGGCCTCTCCCAGGCCGGCGCTGGATGCCTGCGCCTCCACGCTGACCCCGATGTAGGCGACACAGCCGGGGTTGGCCGAGCACGCCTGGACCATGGCAGGGTTGCCGTTGGCGCTGATCTGGCTCGCCGTGGGCCAGCTCACCAGGGTGCCGAAGCTCGGCCCACTGGCCCAAGCGCTGTTTGTGTCGGTGAGGAAGGAGGTGAAGATGAAGGTGTCACCGGAAGCGTCCACGCGGTGGATGGGCACGATCGGCAGGTTCGGCAGCTTGGCGCCGGGGTTGAGGGCGGCGATGCTGGAATCGTTCCAGTTGGTGATCTTGCCCATGTACATGTTGGCGAGGATGCAGCCGCTGAGGTGCAGCCCGGTCTGCCCGCTGGGCAGCACCAGCCCGGGAACGTTGTAGTTGACTGCCTGGGCGGAAACCGCGATGGGGATGTTCATGAGCCCGGGGTTGGACGAGAATTGCGAGGAACTGAGAAACGCGTCGGAACCGCCCATCTGCACGTTGCCGGCGATGGCGTCCGTCTGGCCCTTGCCGGACCCGCCCGACGCGGGGCTCAGGGTGATGTTCGAGAATGCGGTGGGTAGTTCCGGGGCCAGGGCCAGGAGGTACGGGTAGATGAGCGAGGACCCGTCCTCGTGGAGGGTGACCGCAGAGGTGGGATTCGCCGTCGGGATCGGCGCGGCCGAGGTCGGGGCGGGGGCGCCGCTGGGGGCGTTGGCGGCCCCGCTGTTGGCGACCGCCGAGGTCTTGCAGGTGAGGCTCGTCGTGTTGGCCTGACCCTTGTTGGTCGAGGCGGGCGTCGAGCCGCAGGCTGCCAGGGCCACCCCTCCGGCAAGGAGCGCCGCGGCGAAGATTGAGGGTCGTCGAATGGTCATGGGACCTCCCCTTGGTTGGATGAACTGTGCACGCGGGTGAGGGCTAATTGGCCGGACTCACCCGATACGACCGTTGATGTAGGCCCGGCTCCGCTCGTCGGCCGGGTTCTCGAAGAAGGTTTGCGCCGGGGCGAACTCGACCACCGAGCCCGCCATCAGAAACAGAACGTCGTCGGCTATCCGGTTCGCCTGGGCGAGGTTGTGGGTGACGATGAGGACGGTGACGCGCTCGGAAAGCTGGGTGATCAGGCGCTCGATGTGCTCGGTGGTGTCGGGATCGAGCGCGGAGGTGGGCTCGTCGAGGAGGAGCACCGCCGGCGACAGCGCCAGGGTGCGGGCCAGGCAGAGCAGTTGCTGCTGACCGCCGGAGAGATTGAACGGTGAGCGATCCAGGCGGTCCTTGACAGCGTCCCAGAGGCCGACCAGGGTGAGGTGTTGCTCGACCAGAGCCGCCACCTGGTGCCGGCTCACCATGCCGTGGGCCCGCGGGGCCAGTGACACGTTGTCGGCGATGCTCTGGGGAAAGGGGTTGGCCCGCTGGAAGAGCATGCCAACCTTGCGCCGCAAGCTGCGCACTCCCACCCCACGCCCGTAGACCTCCTCGCCCCCGATGGTCACGGACCCGGTGACCCTCATCCCCGGAGTGCTGTCGTGCAGCCGATTGATGGAGCGCAGCAGGGTGGTCTTGCCGCAGCCGGTGGGCCCGACTATGGCGGACACGGCGTTGCGGCGAAAGGAATAGCTGACCCCGTGGAGAAGCTCGTTTTCCTTGTAGAAAACGCGCAGGTTTCGAACGTCCACCCCGCTCTCGGCGCTGGCCGGGCCGACCGGGGAGCCGACTCCGACTAGCCGGGAAGCTCTCGTCACCACGGCCTCGATGCTAGGAGGGCCGCGATTATGTCCGAGTTAGCAAGCGGTTAAGCAGAGGTTATGGCCGGAGCGGGGACGTTCAGCGTGAGCCGGGCCAATCGGATAGGAAGGTGTGGGCGGGCTCATACGTCGCGGAGAGAAGACGCTCGGGCTTCGTCCAACCCCACACCGGGCATGCCCTAGAGACCCCCTGCCTCGCTCTGCGGGCAAAGTGGACGCTAGCACCGCGCGCGGACACGGCCAGCGTCAAGTGCAAGCAGCCCAGGTTGGAGGTCCGCCTCAGCGCAGGATGAACAAGGTCAAGAGCCGGACGGTGAGAAGCGTCCCTCCCGGTTGACCGACCAGGGCTACGTCGCCTTGGTCACACCGCTGACCCTCTCGGCGTGGTAGTGGGTCAGTTTGAATCGGCCCACCCCAAAGTCTGTGCTAGGCTAGGTCCATGCCTAGGCGCTCAAGGAAGCCAGCCGACCTGAACCGGCTTGCCGCCGCCCTAGTGGATGAGGCCACAGACGAGGACCGCGACCCCTACGACGGCAAGAACCCAGCCGCCGTCGAGCTGGGGAGGCTAGGGGGCCAGAAGGGCGGGAAGGCCAGGGCCGCCAGGCTCACGGCCGAGGAGCGGTCGAAGATCGCCAAGAAGGCGGTGGCGGCTAGGTGGGGACCTCAGGCGTAGACCAAGAGCTCTCGGAACCGGTGCTCAAGGTAGAATGCGAACTGGTCTAGGAACCCCTCCATCCCGAGTAAGTTACCCGTGCCAGTCCCCCACTCGGGGACAAATACCCCAGGCACGACGAGTCGCATCCCCAGCACTTCGATCGCTACGTCGTGTTCATAACCTTGAGCCTGCGCGCCGTTGGCGACCACAAGGTCGCGCGGCCTCCCAGACTCGACGTCAGCGATCCCCGCAACGGCCGTGTGAGCGAGGTCGAACATGGAAACGGTGGCCCCCGTGTCTAGGATCGCACGATGGACCGGCGAAACCGCCGCATCCGAACCGAGGAACCTGAAACCCAGCTCGATCGAGTGGCCCTGATACGGATGCGCCTGCCACTTTCGCGGTGCCATTGGCCTCAGACCCGCAGGGAGCTGCTTTCCTCCAGCGTAGCGACACGCGTTACCAAAGCATCCACCCCCAGGTCCTTGAGCTCACGATACACTTGTTCTGGCGCCCGGCTGCTCGTTAGGACACGTCTGCCAGCCAGGGCTACCCACATGCCCCTAAAGGGCTCTAGCTCGGGTGGATTAGAGGCTAGCCAACTAATCTCAGACGCCCCTACAGGCTCTTTATGAGCTGGAATCCAGTCTCCTTCCCGCGAGGCTAAGGGATGAGGACCCATAGGCGCGAAGACAGTCAACCGGCTAACTCGCACTGCCTCCGATCTGTTGGTCATCTCTTTCATTCTGGACCCACCTCCAAGCCCGACTGTCTCAGGACCTCCTCGGATAGCGTGATGGGAGCGTGGTCAGTTTCGTACTTCTTCACCTGGCTGGACATAATGCGCGCCATTATCGCCGCAGTGTGAGGGCTGAGTCGCACGGAACCCAGTTCGTCAATAGGCCCTTCGGGTCGGACTAGCCCGAACTCTAAGAGGAAGGTGTAAGGGCTGTAGTTCACGCGAACGACATCGGCATAAAAGCTCGACCCACCCGCCGCCTTCAGCCCCTCGTCCTCTGGCATGCAGTCACCTCCTTTGGTCCCATCTCAAGTCTAGCAAAGGGTGACAGTCAGGTAAGAGCTTGACTTCCACACACAGCTCAAGCATAATGGTCAGTATGAACCGACTCCCCCAAGCCAAGCGGACCCAGGTGGTGAAGGCCCTCGTCGAGGGCAACTCCATCCGGGCCACCGTCCGCATGACGGGCGTGGCGAAGAACACCGTGACCAAGCTCCTCCTCGATCTCGGGCAGGCTTGCTCCGAGTACCAGGACGAGAAGCTGCGGGGGCTGACCTGCCGCAGGGTCCAATGCGACGAGATCTGGGCCTTCTGCTACGCCAAGGCCGCCAACGTCCCGGAGGAGCACAAGGGCGAGTTCGGGTACGGCGACATTTGGACCTGGGTGGCCCTCGACGCCGATACCAAGCTGGTCCCGACGTGGCTGGTAGGGGATCGCTCCACGGCTGACGCCACGGTCTTCATCCAGGACCTGGCCGACCGGATCGTGAACCGCATCCAGCTCACCACCGACGGCCACCGGCCCTACCTAGAGGCCGTTGAGGGAGCGTTCGGGTCCGAGATCGACTACGCCATGCTCATCAAGCTCTACGGGGCCGACCCCTCAGCCGAGCGCCGCTACAGCCCGCCAGAGTGCATCGGGGCACAACCCCGGCGCATCCAGGGCAACCCCGACCCCCGGTACGTCTCCACCTCCTACATCGAGCGCCAGAACCTCACCATGCGAATGGGGATGCGGCGGCTCACCCGGCTGACCAACGGCTTCTCCAAGAAGGCGGAGAGCCTAGCCGCGGCGATCAGCCTCCACTTCATGCACTACAACTTCGCCCGACCCCACAAGAGCCTGGCTAACCCCTATCCCCGGACTCCTGCGATGGAGGCGGGAGTAACGGACCACGTTTGGACCGTGGAGGAGATCGTCGGACTGCTGGATTGAGGGCTGCTAACGGCTCTATCTCAAACTCAAGGGTGACGTTTGCTATGCCATGGTCGTCGAGCCAGAGGCCGTATGGCGTGATCCGCATGATTGTGAATCTACCGCGCCAACAGAGAAGCTCGTAGGGAAACTCGCCCGCCTGCACGATCCGATTCACAGGGCCAATGAAGTGCAAGGCTCGTGGTTGAGTGTCGAAGTCTATCCATCGCTGACCCTTGCCGTGCGTCGTCATCCGAATACGTTCAAATGAGACCCGCGCGGCCCTGCTTCCTGGCGGGGGCGCTCCTTTGATGTCCAGGAAGGCCACGGCGCTGTATCCGTGGCGGCGATTAGAGCGACTTACACGCTTCCACCAGATAGCGCTTTGCAGTCGTCCACTCCACTCGGCCAGACGCTTTCGGACTTCAATTGATGAGACGAGGCCAAAAGCAAGGGCGGCGCCGACGAGACCCATGCCAACCGCGCTCGCGTTTGGGGCCACTAGCTCGCTTATCCCGACAGCGCCGACCGTAGCCGCCGACGCATACCCCCACTTCCAGCTCCCCATCCCTCAGAGTCTAGTCGCCCCCCTAGCCGATCAGACCTGAAGGAGTGGATAGCGTCGGGTGGGAGGGTTGGGGGCAGGTGGGAGAAGTGCCTCGCTGACTTGGAA
>DAHWNZ010000087.1:0-7587 GCA_027339635.1 Candidatus Dormiibacterota bacterium | reverse complement strand
GGACCAACTGTGGCGGGCGCGCCTGGCCGGCCTGGGTCTGGACGAACTGGACGCGGATAGGGGCAGCGCCTGGACGATCCGGCAGATCGCCTGGCACCTGGCCAGCAGCGTGGTGTGCTGCGCCCGCCAAGTCGGCGACCTGACCTCACGCGGAGCGGCCAGCTCGCAGGACGCTGCCTTTGTGTTCAACGAGTGGGACCGGAGGGCCAGGGCTGGGGACGTGGAGGGATTGCTCTCCCTCTACCGCGCCGACGCAATCCTGGAGAGTCCCCTGATCCCCAGGATTCTCGACCAGGCCAGCGGCGTCCTGCGAGGGCACGCCGAGATCCGCCCCTTCTTCGAAGCCGGAACGCGGGGACGCCCCAACGACCTGGTGCGTTGGTACCGCAGCGGCCACTACCAGTTCGATGGCCGCACCCTCACTTGGGAGTACCCTCGCCAGACCCCGGAGGGAGACCAGGTGGACCTCGTCGAGGTGATGGACCTCGCGGGCCCAGAGATCGACCACCATCGCATCTATTGGGGCTGGACGGGCACCCCCCTGCTCACCAGCAAGCGCCAGAGCTGAGGTCTTCCAACCGTAGCAGGGCCCTGTCCTCCGTGTCCGATAAGTGGTACCAGTAAGGAGCGTGTCACGAAGTGCCATCCGGCTCACCCCCCTCGACGCAGTCCCCGAGCCCCGAAACCTGCGCCGTCTCTCGGGATCACCCGCAGATCACCACCAGCGTTGGACCGAGAGCCCCAGCAGCGGCCGGAGGAGGCGTGCTAAAGCTGACACCTGCTGGGGGTCGGCCGAGTAGGCGGAGGCCGCTCCCTCACGGGTCAGGTTGAGACCAGCGCGGCGAGCGACGATCGCCACCAGCGCCGCCGCCATCACCGGGCTCGGCGCGTCCGGCAGCGACTGCCCTTGGAGTCGGCTCCAGCTCGCCAGGCAACGCAGCACGAGTGGCAGCCCAGACCGAGGCAGTTCCAAAGTCCACAGCAGCTCCGCCACGGGGTCGAGGTCGGCCCGAAGTTGGGGCACGGCCCGGAACAGCTCACGCGCAGAGGCGGCGGTGATCGAATTCATCGAGATCCGGGAGTCGGTGGCCCCCAGCACAGGAAGAACTTCCTCGACCACCGGCTTTCCCGCCACCATCCGCCAGTGCAGGCTGAAGGGAAAGTCGCCAGCCCGGGTGAGGATGAGGCCGTCGGTGCAGTAGGAGAGTCCGGGCTCAGGGTCGAAGGTGCCGCTGCTGCTCCGGTAAGGGACCGCGCCCGGCGGCATCCCGAGGACCCGCAAGGGGGCATCGGCGCCCAACAGCCGGTAGGCGACTCGCAGGGGTGTGTCTTGACCAGCTCGCTTGCGGGGCCACGGATCGTTGGCCACGACCGCCTGCCAGAAGGAGAACCCAAGCTTGTCGCCGATCCGGATGATGCGCTGGCGCCGTACCTCTTCCTCCCTTGCCTGTCGGCGCAGTTCCGCCAGAGCCGAGGCCAGGAGGCCCTCCCCCGAGAGCCCTCCGGGGAGCTGCCGATCTGGGCCAGGGGACGGCTGCGCTACCTCGGGTTCCTGCGCGGCGGGACGCTCCTTGGACGAGCCGGATGCCCGCTTCGGAGTGGGCGCCGGCGCGGGCTCCGGGTTGGGCCTGCAGATTCGGCAGGCCAGTCGGTCCCTTGCCGCCACCAATGGCGCCAGGGCCCCGCAGCTGGGACAGGCCACCGGGGCGAACGCGTCAAGCTGCAGCCACCACACAAGGGTCAGTGGGAATGATCGCTGGCCGCGGTGGATGACAACTGGCAGCACCATCGCCGGCAGCCAGATCAGGTGGAGGCGGAACGGACTCAGCTCCCACCGCGGCTCGAACTTCTGCTGGATCTCCTGCTGGCGCCGGGCCCACTCGGCGCGGGTGGCCTCAGCCTGAGCATCGAGCAGACGTTGACGGTCCGCCGCCGCCCCCTGCCGCCGCTGATCGATCGACTCCAGAGCGGTCTTGTAGTAGGCCTCGGCCAGCGACTGTTCATCCTCCCGAAAGCGCATGACCTGCCGCGCCAACTCGGCCGTTCGGCGTGAGGTGCGCTCAACCAGCTCATGGTGAGCGCCCTCAAGAGCTTTGGTCAGCTCAGCCTCGAGGGCAAGGTGGGGCGGCCGACCCTCCAGCGTGGGCAGGCGGATGAGCCTGCGCAGCAGTGGCGCTGGGAGCGGAAGCCCGGAGACGGCGTCCACCCAAACCTCATCCTGCTCGTGGAACTGCTCATGCAACTAGTAAGTGGCACGGGCTCCGACTCTCAGGATGGGTACGTACCTGGGGACCGGGATTCCACCTAGGTCGATCCGTCCGTGGTACACTCCCATCGCGTTGCGCGCCTGTCCCCGCAGAGATACCGCCGTCGGCAGCGGCCCGGACGGCCAGGCCAGCCAGAGGTGGCCTCCGTCGCCCTCCTCCAGAACCTCGCCGGCTGCCTCGTCCAGGAGGGGATGCCCGGCGATCAGGAGCAGTGCCCCCTCCTCACGGGCCAGCGCGGGATCCGAGGTGATCGCGATCGTCTCGTTCAAGCCGAACCTCTGCTGCAGCGATGCCGGCAGGACCATTAGGGTCTGAGCTCCCTCCTCTTCGGCAAGGGCGCCCTGCCGCTCTGCGTAATGGCGCCAGAAGCGCAGGGCGGGATCGCTGATCACTCCTCCTGGCTCCCGCCGATGAGGCTGTCGGTGCGGCCGCGGCTCTCCAGATAGTCCGCCCTTGCATGGGCCAGCTGTTCGCCGATCTCTTCCAGACGGCTCTGGAAGTCGGGCTCATGAGCGCTCTGCACGTGGGCCCGAAAGATCGAGGTCTCGAAGTCGAAGTCCTCGCCGATGCGACCGAGAATCATGTCCAGCTCCCCGACCACCAGCTCGAACAGGTTGATCCTGGCCTCCAGCACGCTCAGGATCCGATCCTCAATGGTGTTGGCGCTGACCAGGTTGGAGAGCAGCACCTCCTCGGTCTGGCCGACCCGGTGGATCCTCCCCAACCGCTGTTCTATCCGCATCGGGTTCCATGGCAGGTCGAAGTTGATCATCACATGGCAGAACTGGAGGTTGCGGCCCTCCCCACCCGCTTCGGTGGTGAGCAACACGGGCAGGTCTCGCTCAAAGCTGCGGATGGCCTCCTCCTTGCGCTGATGAGGCAGGCTGCCGTGGTAAATGGCGTGGGCCAGACCACGTTCGGCCAAGAGCGAGTCCAGGTATTCCAGGGTGCGCCGGAATCCCGTGAACACGAGCACCTTCTCGCCACGCTCTCTATGCCGGCTGAGGAGCTCCAGGAGTGCTCGCGCCTTCTCTGTCTCCTGGATCGCTCCCGCTCGCGCTGCGACCTCAGCCCATCCCGCCGCCTCGGCGGCGGCCGCCAGCGCCGCGGGGCTGGATCCTGCGGCCCGGAGCAGGATCCGAAGCTCAAGGGTCTCCTGGGCTCTGCCGTTGCGACCCCGCTCCCTGACCCCATCCGCCACCAGCCGGTAGAGCTTAGCCTCGGCCGCCTCGGGGCGAATTCGTAGCGTCTCCGCCAGCCGCCGCGGCAGCATGCGGGCCACCTCACTGCGGCGGTGACGGACCATGACCTCACGGGTGCGCCGCTGCAGTTCCGCGAGGTTCTTGGCGGACTCGATCCCGGAGAGGCCGGCGTGCCTTCGCCGGAAGGCTGCTGGAGTTCCCAGATGTCCGGGACGGACCAGGCTCACCAGCTGGAAGAGGTCGTCGAGGCGATTCTCAACCGGGGTCGCGGTCAGCAGCAACAGGTAGCGGCTCTGCAGCTGGCGCACCAATCGCGCGGACGCGGTCTGCGGGTTCTTCAGATGATGGGCCTCGTCCACGATGACCAGGTCCCAAGCCTCCGCCACCAGCGCGTCCCTGAGCGGGGGCGTTCCGGGCTGAGGGCAAGGAAGCGATCACGGCTGGGTCCTCGCCCGACCAAAAGGTGGGCTCCCAGCTGCCTCCCTGGACCAGCAGGGAGGGGAGGGCGAACTTGCGGTCCAACTCCTGCTGCCACTGCTCCAAGAGGGCGGGCGGGGTGAGGATGAGGACCCGGCTGGCCAGTCCGCGCACGCGCAGCTCGGACAGGACCAGGGCGGCCTCGATGGTCTTGCCCAGCCCCACCTCGTCGGCCAGGATCGCCCGCCCCCGCATCCTCCGCAAAGCCACCTGGGCTGCCTCGAGCTGGTAGGGGAAGGGCTCGAAGCGCAGGCGGGCAAGCGAGGCGATGGTCTCAAAGCCGGGCTTGGCCCAGACGGCCAGCGCCTCCTCCACCAGTGCCGAGGCATCAACCGTCACCCGCCGCCCCGCCTCCAACTGCTCAAGCAGGGCCCGGTAGCCGTCGGGCGGAGTAGCGCGGTCGTCGACCTCGGGGATGGCCTCACTCATCTCCGCTCCAGCCGGGCGGCCACCCGCAGCGCCGGGATGCGTCGGGGGCCGCACTCATCTTGCGCGGATGGTATCGCTGAACTGGCTCGGCAAGCCACCATGGGCGCACACGAGTGTCCAACAAGACCGTGGTCACCGGAGGTTTCAGCGAGCATCGGTGGTGAACAGTTCGTCGTCCTCGGCCGCGCTACTTCGCTGAATTGGCCCCGAAGTGCGTGAGGGCCGCGGGCGGGTACTAGACGGGCGACTACCCGCCCCTGCTTCGTGATCTCAATCTGCTCGCCGGCGGCAACCTCCTCAAGAAGCGCCAGCATCTTGGGCTTCACCTCGGTGGCGCCCTTGGTCCTCACCACACGGTCACTCTAGTGATCATGGTTCACCGCGAGCAAGGGCTCCAGCTATCACCGTTGTCAGGGCTAATTCAACTCTGGCTGGTCAGCGTATGCTTGGGTATCCGACCGGAGAGGTTCCCTTCTGGGAGAAGCTGGTGGATGGCGGTGCCATCAACTGGGATGCCCGTGCCCGCTGCAGCGCGGGTCAGTCCTTCACCACCTGACCGGTTCATGGCCGCCACGTCCCCCGCCACCCGCACGGATCGGAGTTCCTTCGCGCCCATAGCCGCAGTCATGATCAGCGTGGAGAGTCTCCGCAACGTCTAGTTCGGTGGGGAACTCCTTCTACACCGACGTTGATCGAGGTGGCTGTGGAGGATCTGCTCCTGTTCGGCGAAGGGCGAAGGACGTACGGGTCACCCCAGCGCCCGTGGATCGACTGTGTGCGGGGTCCGTTGGGCGGCGGCGGGCTGGCGTGGTGAGCCCAGTCGGCGTTCAGGGACTGGGCCACCATACTGAGGGTCGGAGCCCGCTCGGCGTCGTTCAGCGAGGGCAGCGGCCGATCCCGAATCCGTTCAGCTAGTCCGTTGGCACTCCCCGACCCGCACCCGCTCATGCTCCATTGGCCAGCGCCACCGCAGAGGCGGGTTCCGCCAGGCCCCGTCCCTGGCAAGGTCGAGCGAGCCATGAAGAAGCCCTGGGGTCCAGGCCTCAGGCCTGGACCCCCGTCGGTCGCATGGTCCGCCGACGCCGCAGGCCAGCGCGGCTGAAGGGTTCTCTAAGCCCCGGCCGCCAGAGAGTTGATCAAGTTGGCAACCACCGGAGTCCCGAGCCCGGTCGGCAGGTTGTAGCCCGGCGTCTCGGCAGGGAACCCAGGTCCGTCGAAGGCGTTGGTCTGGTTGGGGCCGTAGATGTTGTTGAAGTCCTTGGCGTAAACCCTCGGGCTCTGGTAGATCTGGTACAGAAGAGGATTGAGCTCCCCCAAGGACCGTCCAGCGGCCTGGTCAGCCGAGGCCGTGATCGCAGCCCAAGACGGAGACCCCTCGCTGGTGCCACCGAAGAAGTAGAAGCCGTTGTTGCTCCCGCCCAAGAAGCCCAGGTAGATCATGGTGGCGGTGTAGACGGAGGCATTGAAGGCGACGTCAGACGTGGTCCGGGTGGTGAATGTTTGCCCGTCCACCGCCTGGTACCCAGGCTCCGGGAAGATGCTGCTCGGGGCACCACCGGTCGCCCCGAAGGCACCGTAGTCACACCCGAACGGGCACAAACTGGAGATCGAGTCGTTCCAGGTGGTCTCCGACTTGTACCTGCCGTGGTTGCTCAGGAACAGATCAGTACCGCCGACCGACGTCACCAAGGGGTCAGAGGCCGGGAACAGCGCTGTCGGTTGGCTGGTGCCCTCCGTCGCTCCGGTGTCGCCCGCCGACGCGAAGACGCTCATCCCCTGGCTGACAGCCTGCTGGTAGATCGCCTCCGCCTGGCTCAGCTGGTCGCTGTTGCCGTGGAACTCGTCCTCCGGGGCCCCGAAGCTCATGCTCATCACCTGCCCCAGATGGTTGCTCACAGCGAATTGCTCGGCGTTGTTTAGAGCGTCCCCGGAGTTGTTGGGGGCCACCACCAGATCGATGGTGGCTTGGGGAGCCAGCCCGTGTGACTGCTCCACATCCAGGCTGGTCTCCTCTGCCCAGCTGGTCTCGTTGTGGTTCTGCAGTGGGTTGTAGACCGGAGAGCCGGACGGATAGTAGATGTTCAGGTTTGCCGGCGGCAGGTTGAACTCCTGATCGTAGGTGGCGAGATCCTGCCGGATGGTGGGACTGCCGTAGGCGTCGATGATCACGATGGTCTCACCGGCCCCCGTGGCGGAACTTGGGAAGTCGTACCCGGTGCGCAGATCCTGCGGGCTGTAGCAGGCAAGCCCAAATTTAGCTACGCACTGGCTGGGAGTGAAGGGGAAGCCTCCAGGAGTTGCGCCCTGAGAGGGAATGGCCAGCCGAGCGATCGGGCTGACCTGATAGTAGACAGAGGAGCTGCCCGTACTGGCAAGGGCACTTGTCGACGTGAGGGCCAGAAGGCCGGCGGTCCCGGCGATGGCGAGCGCCACAACTCCGGTCACCCACCGGCTTCTGACTGATGAGGCCAGGTACATAGATGCTCCTCCCTGCGAACTGACGGCTGTCCCCGACCCCCGACTGGGCAGAATACGGCGTCACTCACTTCGAGCGCAACCGGACTGAAACTGGGTCCGTGCCCTCGCGCGCGACGCCGCCATCCGATCGGTCGGCCGCTTCTCGGGCGACGGCGCGGAGCGCACCATCAGCTTCTGGCGGGGCCCGGCAGCCGGAGCCCCGGGCACCGACCTCATTGCGCGGCACCTGATGGACCCGATCAGCGGGGTGGCGTTGGCCCCGGCTCGTACCTCCGGGCAGGATCCTCCGGACTCATGAGCCCACAGTAGTTGCCCCCAGGGTCGCAGACGATCGCGTAGCGCGAACCCCAGAAGGCATCATAGGGTGCCTGCCGCCCGACGTACCCCGCGGCGGTCAACCGTGCATAGAGGTCGTCGACCTCGCTTCTCGACGGTATTCGGAAGTTGATCACCACCGTGCGAACCGTCGCCCCGGGACGCGGGCAATAGAGGCTCGCCATCGCCCGATTGTCGAGCTCCAAGATGGGGCCGTCACCGTTGTCCAGCGCGACGTGCCGCGCTCCACTGCCCGGCGGCCACTCCCCCCGTCGAAGCGAATGTTCAGACCGAGAGCCCGGTAGAAGGTGACAGCCGCGTCCATGTCGTCGACCAACAGGTTGAGCTGGTTGAAGTGTGGAGCTGTGGGTCTCATGCGGTCCTCACGTTCGGTCTCAACACCGCCAACGATACGCTCC
>DAHWNZ010000086.1:0-7743 GCA_027339635.1 Candidatus Dormiibacterota bacterium | reverse complement strand
CGTACGCAAGGAGCGCGGCGAACGCTGCCAGGCTCTCGCCCGGATAGGCCCGCACCCTGGGCCACTCCCAGAGAGAAGCTGAGCTCTCCACCCAGGCGAAGCGTCCCACCCAGTTGTCCTCCAGCCCTCCGACATATCCGAGGGACCCCAGCTGGGAGAAGAGTTGAGTCTGGGCAGGACCGGCCTGCTCCGGCGAGGCATAGGGCCAGAGCCCGCTGTAGGCGATGAACTGCACGGGCTGCCCGGTGATCGACTCCAGCACGTGGGCGCTGTATCCGGTCAGCTCCTGGATCGTGGCCAGGGACTGTCCCCAGAGGACCGTGCCGTCGTTGTAGGTGTGGTCCTGGACCGCGAATCCCATCTGCGAGAGCGAACTCAGCTCGGTAGCGGGCATGTACTCCTCTTCACCGTTCTTGACGCCGATCAGGCCGCTGCAGGGAAAGAAGGTGGCGGTGAGGCCGTCTGCCTCCAGCACCGGGAGGGCGTACTGGTACTCGTTGGCAAATCCATCGTCGAAGGTGATGGCCACTGGGCGGGCAGGTAGTGGTAGGCCGTAGAGGAGGAAGTCGGCCAGCCGGTCGAGGGAGATCGCCCGGTAGCCGCCTGACACCAGGTACCGCATCTCGGCGGAGAACTGATCGGGCGGCACCGTGAGCCCGTAGTCAAGGTCGTAGCTGTACTGGCTGGAGTACAGGGCGCGGTCCGGGAAGGGACCGATCAGGTGGTACATGAGGATGGGAACGGAGGCGGTCCGGGGAGCGACCTGCGCCGGCGTGATCAACGGTGCTTCCATCGCCGCGGGCCCCTCTCCGACAACCAGATAGGTGCTGGATGCCGGAGCGGAGTAGGGTCCTTCAAGGAACAGCTGGACGTGCTGGTACAGACCAACCACGCCTGGGGGAGACAGAGCGGCGGAATTCGCGAAGACGACCGCGACCGGGACCTCGGTGACGTCGGCCACCTGAATCCGGGGATTCTCAGGACTTGCCCACTCGGCTGCGGCGGCCGGCTGCCCCACGGCGAAGGCGACCACCCGGGCTGCCCCCGAGAACTTGGCGGCCAGCATCGCCGAGCGAGCCGCCTCAGAGGGCCAGCTCGCCTTCTCCTGTGGCGCGAGGAGGAGCCACTGGCGGTTGAAGGCTCCCACGACCATGGCTTGCAGGAAGGCCCCGGCCACGGAGATGGCGGAGGCGGCAGCGGACGGTGACGGCTCCGGGGCACGCGCATGGCGTGGCGCGCCACTTTGGATGCTGCAACCCCCCAGCGCCAGAGACGTGACCAGCACGAGCACCAAGACGGCTCGTCCACTGCCCATGCTCATACCTCCCCCCTCCGGTCCGCGAACCATTGTGGCAGAGCGGGTCGGACTTCCCTGGCTCTTCCAGCTGGCGCCTTCGGTTTCGTGGTTTCCCTCCCGCGGGGAATCCGCGGTGGCGGCCACACCGCCGGCCTGCCCTGCCAGCCTGACCGAATGACCAAAAGGTCCGTCTGCTGGTGGAGCCCAGGACACCTGCATAGGGGCGGGCCACCAGCGGCGGTCCGGCGTGGTTGGTCGCCTGCTGGCGGATGCTTTGGGAGGGGCGGCCTCGGAGTCCGCCCCTCCCGACCGCTACACCCTAGTCGTCATCGCGGTCCCGGGTCTTCTGGACCAGGGTTGAAAGCGGGGGGGCGCACTCCCCGAGCGCCCTCCCGGCAACAGTGTTGGGTCCATGGTGGGAGTCTCCGACCTGGGCCGCTGGGCTATTGCTGAAGCAAACCATGTTGCCGCCCACGGCATTGCCGGCTATCTCATTGCCATCGGGGTCGCCCGTCTGATTACGTAGCGCGATGACGTTGCCGCCGACCTGGTTGACGGTAGCCCCCAGCCAGCAGGTCTGGATCCCGATCATCACCAGGTTGCCCTCGATTGACGCGCCCTCGACGGTGGAGTACACCGGACTGTGGGAGAACACCGGGTCCATGCTCCAAGGAGCCGGTCCGTGCACGAGGTAGCAGCCCGGGGGATGCTCACCTCTTCCGTTGAGATCTGCGATTGCCGGTCCGCCGCCACCACCGATGATGGAGATGTTGCCCTCTACGGTTACCTCGTGGACCACCACCGCCAGGGCGCCGACCGCAGTGATGTTGCCGTCGACCCTGTCCTTCGCCAGGGTGGATCCTGAGCAGAGAGTGAGGGGCCCGGAGGTCAGGGAGAACCCACAGCCGAGGATGAGGACCGCCCCACGCTGGACGAATACGTTGCCTCCCACCTTGAGGGTACCCGGAAGTCCAGGAGTCGGGAAGCTTCCCGGCGTTGTCGCGTCCAGAAGCGCTCCTGGCCGGATCACCAGGTTGCCGTCCACCTTCACTGTGCCGGACGGGATGAAGCAGGTCCCCGCCACCACCAGGGCATCGTAGGACCCGGGGCTGACATCCCCGCCTGTACAAAGCAAGGCGTGATTGCCGCCGTGATCGTGGCCATCGGCCATGGCCACGCCGGAGCTGGCCAAGATTGCGACGGTGCCCACGAGCGCCGCCGCCGCCACTTGCCATCGCCGCATCTCTTTCCTCCTTCCATTTCGCCTGCCCATCTGCAGGCCCCCTTGCCCATGCATCCTGCGGCTGCCCGGGGCAGCTTCAGTATTGGTTCACTTTGCCTTCACCTCCCAACCGAAGCAGAGGGCTCCCCTTGCTGCTACTCTCGCGCGGCCCCGTCACGCCTGCCGGGCTCGTGGTACCGGGCCACGGTGAACGCCATCACGGTCGGCACGTCGACGGCGAACAGGAACAAGGTGGCCACCAGGATCAGCAACATCGAGCCGCGGGCTCCGTCGCGGATGAACACATAGGCCAGCAGCCCTGCGATCACCAGGTAGGCCAAGACGGCCCACCGAGCCACCTGCAGGAACGTGCCATGGGCGAAGTCCGGGATCCGCATAATGAGACCAAGGGCCGCAGCGGTCAGGATCCCTCCTCCCACCAGGAGCGCCGCCGGGACCAGCAGCGGAACATTGCCCGGCAGGTGGGCACCGATGTAGACACCTCCCACCAGCATCAGCGCCAGCGATCCCACGGTCAGCTCCGCCACCGGGGGAACGTGGCGGTTGAGCACGTCCTGGGGATCTCCCGGTCCCTGGTACTTCACGTCGCCTGCCTCCATCACGTCGCCAGCCGGGTCATGATGACCAGGGTCGCCACCTGCATGGCGCCGGTAATGCCAGCCGTGAAGATGAACCGGCGCATGAGCCTGGCTATCACTTCACCGTTGGGCCTCGGCTTGCGCATCTCGAAGAGGACCGCGATGTTGGCCGGCTCCAGGATCCCCAGGGCGATCACGGCCATCACCGCCACCACCACCATCGAGGCCACGACCCAGCCATGGTTGGGGCTGCTGGCCAGCACGTTCCCCAGGTGCAGCGCGAGCTGCCATCCGGCGGCCAGAGTGCAGACCACAGCCGTGGGCATGATCAGCACCATCTTCGGCATGAACCGGGCGGTGAACTCGCCCCGAGCGGGGATCGAGAGCCGGCCCAACGTGGGGCCGAGAACGAAGCCCAGAAACAGGTCGAGAACGGTCCACACCGCTCCCGCGACCACGTGGAAGAAGTCCAGGGCCCAAAGGGCATTGGCGGCTATCGCCCACACCAAACCGACCAGCACCGCGCCCACCAAGGGCAAGCCGCGCACCGGCACGATCTTCACCCGCACGGCACTGTCCGGAGGGGCGTGCCGTGCTCCCGCGCTGAGCTCCGCGAGGGGGCTGGCGCCAACGTCTGCCATCGTCTCCTCCCCTGTGATCCAAACGGCTGCTCAACCGATCAGGCAGCCGAGGATGGCCCCCGGCCGTCAGATCAGAGTGCTGGCAGGTTACAAGCGGCCTGCATCACGGGCGCATCACCAGCGCGGTGGTTCCCGGTCGAGCTCCTCAAGGCCCTCTCTAGGGCGAGCTGAGGGCCTCCATCCGTTCGAGGATGGTGGCCGACGGGCTGAGGCCAGCTCTGCGGGCGACCTGCGCTGCGTTCCGCAGAACCTCGAGGGCGGCCAGCTGCCGCTCGCTCGCGCGAAGCAGTTCGGCAAGGCGCAGGTGGCGGCGCTCATCCCAGGGATCGTGATCGACGGCCTCCCGCATCCACTCCTCCGCTCGCTCCCTCTCTCCATGCTCGAGAGCCCACTCCGAAAGCTGATCCAGGAGCTGCAACCTCTGTGCTCTCAGCCGGGCGCGGGCGGCGATGGCCCAGTCTTCGTACATGTCGCCAGGAAGGAACTCCCCCCGATGCTCTTGCAGGAGTTGATCTCCCAGGCGCGCTGCCGAGGGCTCCTCCGACCGCAGTCGGCCGACGGCGTCTTGACAGGCGGCTGAGAAGCGGCGGGAGTCTACACCCACTCCGGGGGCGAAGTCCAGGCTCTCGCCCCGTCGCACTATGAGGCCGGGAACGGCGCGGTGAAGCCTGGAGAGCACGTTGCGCAGGCGCCAGCGGCCCACGCGGGGATCGACCCCTGGCCAGAGACTCTCCATCACCGCGTCCACGGGGATGGCACCCGGGCTCGAAGCCAGCAGCTTGACCAGCACCGCCGGCTGGCCCACCAGTTCCACTTCCCTGCCCCCGGCACGGACACAGAAGCTGCCGAATGTCCCAACGCTCCGCTCAACGTCGCAAGCCGTTGCCCTGGGAAGCAGCGGCTCGACTATCGCCAGAGCGGCGTCCAAGGACATCGCCCGACCCTCGTTCCCGAGGCGATGCGCCTCCGCCTCACCAACATCCGCCCAGCACTCAGCCATCGCGGCCGCCAGGTGGCTGGCCCACGGCTCGGGCACCGGGGTGCCCAACCGCTGCACCGCCGCTCCCGCGGCCTCGGCGAGGGTCAGGGCGGAACGGGGGTCGCGGGCCCGAAGCACTGCCGCGAGCCCCAGGGCCGCGAAGGCGGCGCTTCTCTCATCACCTAGGTCGAGCAATTCCAGGGCGGCGCCGGAGAAGTGCTCCGCCGCCTGGTCCAGCTTTCCCTCCAGGGTGGTCACGAGTCCCAGGTGGAGGACGGCGATGGCGTGCGCGTGACTGTCACGCAAGATGGTGCCAGCCCCTAGCGCGCGGTCTAGATGCGAGTGAGCGGCGGGCAGATCACCTCCCGAGGCGAGCACCAGCCCCAGAGTGGAGTGGACCATCGCCGCCTGCCCGAGTTCCCCCGCTTGAGCGTGGCCTTCCGCCGCGCGGACGAGGGTGGCGATGGCCCCGTCTGCCTCGTTGGCGAAGGCCTGTACCAAGCCCAGGTGGTGGAGAAGCCGGGCCTCCCCTTCCGGTGCGGTGCGCGTGGTGATCTCCATCGCCTCTCGGAGCGCGGCCCGAGACGAAGCGTGGTCACCCTGACGCCAGGCGAGCATCGCCAAGCCGTCGCACAGCCGCCAGCGCAAGTCAGGTGCCACTTCTGGCATCTTGAGGATCTGGTCGATCCAGCTCCGGCCCTCGTCGAGCATCCCGCGCAACTCCCAGTAGCGCCAAAGCTCAGCCGCAATGCCCCCAGCGGTGGAGCTGTCACCTGCTTCGAGCGCCTCACCCAAGCACGCCCTTACGTTGTCCTCCTCGAGCTCCAGTCGCGCCAGCCAGGCGCGCTGGGCCGGCCCAGTCAGCAGGGACGCCTCGGCACCTTGGACCAGTCCCAGCACCCATCGCGCGCGCTTCTGGCGTGCCCAGGACCACCGCTCCCGGAATCCGGGGATGGTTCCCAGCCGAGCGGTAACCGCGGCTTCCACGCGGTGGCGTACCCCGCTGCGCCCGGAGGTTGCCGTGATAAGGGATCTGGCCGCAAGCTCCCGGAGCCTTCCAACTAAATCCTTGCCTGAGCCACTGCCGTCGGCACCCACGGCCAGGGCGATCTGTTCCATGCCGAGGCCGGCCGGGAACTGTGCCAGACAGGCGAGCACATCCGCCTCTCTGGGATCCAGACCTCGCGTGGCGACCCGCACTGCCCGGTCCACCGCTATCCCCTCCGGGGTCCCGCTAGATGGCGCGGCGCGGCCATGACGGAGGACGTTGCATGCCTCGCGGATCCCCAGTGCTGCCACGGTCGCGCTGAAGAGCTTGAGTGCTAGTGGCATACCGCCGAGGCTGCGGCAGGCCTGGCCCAGGAGGTGGGCATCCTCGTCGGACACGGGCACCGACAGATGCTGGAGGAGCTGCACGAGCAGACGGCCGCTCTCTGAGCGCTGGAGTCCGGCCACGGTTGATGCGCCGGGGGCGGGCACGCTCAGGGGCCCCAGGGTCCACGTAACCTCGCCAACGACGGCGAGGTGGCTCTGTGCGGTGACCACGATCCTCGCCGGTCCCGGGCCAGGCGCGGACCTTGCGGCAAGGTCGGCGCAGAGAGAGAGGCAGCGGTCGGCACCGTCCAGGACGAGGAGTCCAGCCTGCTCGTGGAGAACAGCCTTTAGTGGCTCGCCTGCCACTCCGCGGTGGAGCCCCCGTGCCTGACGGATCCGTGAGAGCGCGGCGCGCGGGGGCAGACCGGACAGGTCAACCCAGGTCACCCCGGGACCGGGCTGCACAATCGACCTCAAGAGCGCGGTCTTCCCCACCCCGGCGGGGCCGGTGATGGAGACCAAGGGAGCTGCCTGAAGAAGAGCGGTGGCAACCGCGCGCTCGGCCTCCCGCCCGACCAGGCCAGCCGGACTAGGGCCGGACCGATCAGCTTTCAAGTCGTGCCCGTTGTCGCGAGCGGTCATCTCCCTCTTCACTTGCCGGACATGCGCCCGAACAATGCTCCCAGCGTAAATATATGGCGGAGGCACCGGGATTGGACTCCGCCCTCAGAATCGCCTTGGGCAGACGGCGCTTCATCGATGGCTGCGGGGTCCACTTGAGTTCACCACCCGCCGTCGCAGGTGCCGAAGAACCACCTCGCGTTTGCTTGTGGCCGGGCGCTTTGGTCACCGCTGACATGGCGACCGAAGCCGGCACCTAGCCAACTGCCTCGCCGAGTTTCAGCTCAGGGAGAGCTCCGGTTTTGGTGGCCAGCGCCTCCCGCGGCCCGCTTCAGAGTTGGCTGGCAGGATCCGATGCGGTTCGATGGTCGCGCTGGCCGACCTGCGGCGCCAGTCGACACGCCGTGCCCAGGCTCGATCAAGCAGATCTAGCCGTGTGGGCCAGCCGGTCACCCGAGGCCAATCCTTTCGGGACTGGGGGCGCGCCGGTGTCTCCCACTTGCGCGTAAGCTCGACAGCCCGGGAGCCCCCGGTCCACCGGCTGTCCGGGGGTGCGCCCGGGGACGACCCCATGCCACCACGGGACGCCCTGGTCATCCATCTTTCCGGATCCCGTCTTTCCTGGCATGATGGCCGGGAGGCGTCCCGCGAGTACCATTGCGCGGGCTCCAGTCTCGGAGGCTATGGGTGTTGTTCTTCGACGAGGAGAATCTGCCGATCCCCGTGCCCGCACCGACGCGGGGCACCAGTCCGCCCTGGGCGGGCCCACCTCCGAATGTCCTTCCGGCTCCGTTCGGCGCGCTCCTGCTCCAGGCGCGATCAGACCTGAACCAGTGGATAGGCTGGGAGGAAGCCGGCGGGAGGGCTGAGGGACGCTGCGCCGGCACCAGTTGGGCACGGTAGCGGGCTTGGGCGGTGTCCGCAGGTGGGGGGCTGGGGCTTGCCGCCCCGGAGCAGGGTCGAGAGGGGCCGCCCAGGGCGCGTTGGACTCCAGGGTGCCCCGGTGGCCGGCCGCTGGATGGTGTCGGGTGGCCTATCCGGTCGGGGCCAGGCGGAGGATCTGGTGGTGC
>DAHWNZ010000085.1:0-7789 GCA_027339635.1 Candidatus Dormiibacterota bacterium | reverse complement strand
CGGCGAATCCAGCCGCCAGCCGCCGAGCGGCGCTAGGAGAATGGGCGGCTGTTGGGGGCGGGGCGACCACCCCGGCCGTCACGGTGCGCCCGCCGGAACGGGGAGCTGGCGCCGCAGCGCGGCGATCTCCCGGCTGCGTGGTCTGAGCCACCGCTCCGCATCGCGGTCCCAGGCCGCCTGGTCCTGCCAGACCGACAGCCGCTCGGTGGGGTCGACGGTCGGGGCCAGCTTCCAGCGGTTCCCGCGCCACTCCAGGATCGCTCCGCAGGCGCGGGCCGCGAGCAAGCGCCCATAGACCCCGTAGGGGTCTGTGGCGTCGGAGCTGGCGAGCATCAGGAGCCGAGACCACAGGTCGGAGCCCGGCAGGTCTGGTCGTGGGTCCTCACCTACCCGGGTGTGGCGTGGAAGGCGGTCGGGAGTAGCCGTCCAGCCTTTGCTCGGGGTCGTCTCCAGCTTCGCCTTCAGCGCCCGGAGTCGCTCCAGATCCGTCATCCCACTGCCCCGACTTCCTGCGCTTCCTGCACTTCTTGCGCGGGGTCGGAACCAGCGATCCAAAGTTCGGTTGGCCTTCCGCGGGTGGCCCTGGTCTCACAATGAGCCAGCCCCAAAGCGGCCAGCAAATGCAGCGCGGACTCGATCCGCGCTTGCGCCGTGTGCCGCCCGAAGAGGTCCGAGAAAATCTGGGTGCGACTCAGCTCGTCGCCATCGCGCAGCGCTTCCAGGATGCGGTCGGCTATGGCGTCACCCAAGGCGTCGCCGAAGATGTAGGTGGCTGACGCCGCTACGTAGTCCAGGACTGCGACCGCTGCCTCCAGGTGCTCGACCTTCACCACCCGGCTCCGATCGAGCAGTGCGTAATCCAGGCTCAGCCGCACCGCTTGAGCCTCATGCCTTCCCAGGACCGCCCCCGCCAGGCCAGGGCGATCCCGGCTCAGGTCGGGGTACAAGGCGGCCCACAGCTCCGCGGCCTCCTGATCCCGCCGGACTGCCCCAACACCCCGGGCAAACGCCAAGGCCCGACCCACCTTGGCAGACAGCGCCACCACCACCTCCCCCTCAAAGGGGCGTGGGTCGGGCAGCAGCCTGGCCCGGCGGGCCGCCACCCAAAGGTGGCGATTGGCGAAGCCCGAGGCCGCTTCGGTATCTTGTAGCTCGCGGCGCAGTTCCTCAACTGTAATGTGCCCCAGAACACAGACGTGCACGCCGGTAGCCACGGTGGGATTCCGCGTCATCACCCGCAAGTCCCCGTCATCCCATGCCTCACGGAGGACTGCGCTCAAGGTGTTTCCCTCGCGCCCCATCACCCGCAGGACCCGGGCGAATTCCGGCGAAGGCGCGAGCAGCCGCTTGTCGATGACCCCCTCATCGGCCACCACGACCTTGCCGCTCTTGGGGTCGAGCCGCATCACCGGGTCGCGGACAGCCGAGATCACCCCCTCGCCGGAGCTGAGTCCCTGCTGCACCCGGGCCTCCCAGCTCGGGTCGGCCCGTCGGATCACGATGCGCGAGGGCTTCTCCGAGTCCCCTTTCCAGGCCTTTGAGGTCGGGCCCACGATCACCGCCGACAGCCTGGCCGGATGCCGGGTGGCACCCACCATGCAGTGCGGGCCACTACCTACGGCAGAGGCGAACTCCACCAGGAAGCTGACGAGTAGAGCTGCCGGATCGGCCTCGCTGTAGGCCTCCGCGGTTCTCACAAATTCCCCTGCGAGCCCGTGGAAAGCCGCCGCGTCAAGTGGCGCGGGCCACCCTTCTGGAAGCGCTGTAAGCGCAGGAAGGCCCCCGTGGGGCGGCTCGGGAAGGAAGGTGGCGCTCATGCCCCCGTCGTCGCCTCCCTTGCCAGCAGCCGGTCTGCATCAGGGGCGACCACCGGCGCGGCCGCCAGGGCAGCCGCGATCCTCCCAAGAGTCGGCCCGGGGGTCGCCGAGGTGCTATCTTGAGGCTGTGGGCTGAGTTGCGGTGAGAGAGCCACCGAGACCTGCCTCCACATTCGCCGTCGGCACTTGCTCGGTGCTGGCGGCGGTTTGATTCACGGCCTTACGGTTTGCCCGGCGTCGTCGGGCCTCGGCGGACCGGATCGCCAAACGGGTAAAGTGGGCCCGTCGCGCAGCCTCGGCTCGGCGCAACCGCTCAGATTCTGGAAGCGTCCCCCCTGGATCGACCATCTCGGCGAACTTCCCGAGGAAGGCGGCCCGCGCCGAGGCGGTATATTCGCGCGGGTCATGGCTCGCGGCCAGCGACAGACCGCCGACGCGAGCGCGGAGGCGGCGCAGGTTGGCGTCAGGGTCGGAGCCGGAGGTGGCCATCTCCCCAGCCTGGCAGGGGCACAGCGCCCGCGTCGGCAACCTTGCCGGAAGTTGCCGATACTCGCCGTCAGCGGCGGGCTTCTGCCTCTCGGTTGAGGACCTCTAGCGCTTGGGGCCTCAGACTCCTGATGGTCCGCGGAGAGCACCCAACTTCAGCTGCAAGAGTGGCCTGAGTCGGCACCCGGTCGGCCCCGTCCTGATGCTTCTGCAGCACCCTGACCAACTTCGGCAAGTACGGACTCCTGCTGCCAGGGGGCGGGCTGCCCCGCCGGGAGCCACAAGCAGTCCCCCCAACGCCACGGTGGCCCGATCTCCCAGCCCGGTCCTGAAGTGCCGACCGTTGCATGGTCTCCAGAGAGTGGTGGCGAAGTTCTCCCCCTTGGGGCAGAGCCAAGCGGCACTGCGGAACCGCGGGTCCGGGCGACTCGGACGCTTGCCGATGATCGCCAGCCTGTCCTTCACCACCCCGACCGCCCAGGTCTCGCCGCAGTCCATGAGGCTGGAGAAGATGCCCGCGCGCGAACAGCGCAGGATGGCCACCTGGGAGCCTTCCTTGCTCTGGACGGCGCGGCGGCTTCGGGTCAGAGCCGATGGATAGCGGGTAGTCAACTCACCGGCAGGGATCACGTCGAGCAACTCAACGTTGACAGCGGCCAGCGCTGCCCGGGCGTCCGGCTCCGCCTCGGTCACAGCCGGTCGGCCGGGCTCAAGCTCCGATGAGCATCCCGCGCCCGCTCACTGGCCCGGCTAGCGGCGTAGCGCTGGAGCATGCTCCGGCTGCGCCAGCCCGCCAAGGCCATCAGATCACCCTCGTGGCCTCCACCTGCCAGCCAGGAGTGCGCGAAGGCATGACGGAGGCTGTGAGGGTGCAGGCCCGCCAGCCCGGCCTGCTGTGCTCGCCGGTCGATCACGGCTCCTACTCCGTCCGGGGTCATGGGGCCGCCGTGACCATGCCAGCCTAGCCACAGCGCCGGGGAGCTGGCCGAGCGGTGCCCAGCCCTGGCCCGAAGGTAGCGGTTGAGCGCCAGAGCAGCCTTGGCTCCGAGTGGCAGGAGGCGCGGCCGGGACCCCTTGCCCAGAACCCGCACGGTCCTCCCGGGCCAGTCGATGTCATCGACGCGGAGCTTGGCGATCTCCGACAAGCGCGCTCCGGTGTCAATGAACAGGGTGACAATCGCCGCGTCGCGACGTTCCTCGAACCCCGGCCCCTCGCAAGCCCTCAGGAGCCGACGCAGGTCATCGTCGGTAGGAACCGGCGGCGGAGTCTCGGGGATCGACGGCGGCTTCATGCCCGCCATCGGAGATCGCGGGACCTCCCCCTCGGTCTCCAGCCATCCAAGGAACCGGAGGAGACCCCTGTAGCGAGTAGCGGCCGTGGACGGCTTTGCCCGGCGGTTGAGGTCGGCCAGCCAGGCCAGGACGTGCTGCCGCTCGACCTCCCCGGCAGTGGTGGGCCAGCCCCGGCCCTCCAGGAAGGCCCTGAAGAACCGCACCGTGTCTCCATAGCTGCGGATCGTCCGGGGCGACTTCCTCTCCGCCTCCATGGTCAGGAGGAACCCCTCCAGGAGGACCAGCAGGTCGGGGGACGGCTGTCGGATTCGGGCCGCCGAGGGCCTGGACACCCCTTCAGGATAGCGTCCAGTTATAAGGTCGTCAAGCGTTGTGCGGGGTGGCAATCACCCCGGTTTGTCCACTTATAAGGCCTCTATGATCTCAGTGGAGCGGGAGACGGGGGTCGAACCCGCGACCTTCTCCTTGGCAAGGAGACGCTCTACCACTGAGCCACTCCCGCGGCAAGGCGCCGATCTCACCCTGAGATCAGCGCCTTAGCAGTCTTTAGGGTTATCCAGGGAGAACTTTTTGCGTACCCCTACTCCCTGCACGCCTTCGGATTGCACAGAGAAAGTATAACCGGGCGCGCGGGGCCGCATCCCCGGGCAGATGCACCGACGACAGCCCCGCAGCCACACCCATTCGCCCGAGGGGGGCGGGCGCACCCTCACCACGACGGTTTTCTGTTCTACCCTCCCCGTGACCGTCGACTACCTTTGGGGGAATGCTTGTTCGGTCATTATCAGGCCAGCTCGGCACGCGGAGCTACGCTCGGGGTACGGCAACGCTCACTCTGCTGGGCCAGGTCGGGGATGAGTTCTGGGCAGATAGCGGCGGCTGCCAGCCGTACGGGGCCGCAGCGCCGACCCAGGGTGACCGCGGCGCTCACCCGGTGGTTTGGAACTGGGAGAAGTGGAGTGGAGAGTTGATGGCGGACGTGGGTCGAGGTACCCGCCCTGAGATCTCGGAGGGGGCTTCCTTCGTCGCGCCCCTCATTGCGCGTCTCCTTGACAACGTCGCCGGTTCTGAAAAACGGGTCTACTGCCGTTTGCATGGGTGAGCTGCGGGGGTAGACGAGAAGCGCACCGCCCACGATCCCTACGATCTCTGCATGTCAACAACCGAGATCGGTAGGAGGTCGTCGAGCGATGCGCCAGACACGAGTATGGGCGAGGGGGCTGGGTCTGTGCGGGGCGGTAGTCGAGGGAGTGGATCTGGAGCTCCCAACCAACACCCTGGTGGTCTTGGCGCGGGTAGGGTGGCGAGATCGTGACCGCTGTGGGATCTGCCGCCGACGCTGTCCGGGCTTCGACCTTGGCCGCGGTCGGCGCCGCTGGCGAACCCTGGATCTGGGATCGAGCGTGACCGTACTGGAGGCAGACAGCCCCAGGGTGAGTTGCCCGGAGCATGGGGTGGTGGTTGCCTGGGTGCCCTGGGCCCGCCATGGCAGCCGCTTCACCCGCACCTTCGAGGAGCAGGCAGCCTGGCTCACCGTCCACTCCGCCCAGAGCACCGTGGCCACCTTGCTGCGGGTCACCTGGAGGAGCATCGTCGGCATCGCCAGCCGGGTGGTGGCCGCAGCCGAGCTGGGACGTGACCCCTTCGCCCACCTGGAGAAGATCGGCATTGATGAGATCAGCTGGAAGAAGGGGCAGCGCTACATCACTGTGGTGGTGGACCACGACTCCGGCCGTCTGGTCTGGGCCGCCCCAGGGCGGGACGAGGCCACCTTGAACCGATTCTTCGACGCTCTGGGCGAGGAGCGCTGCCGCAAGGTCCGCCGGGTCAGTCGGGACGGCGGCAGCTGGATCGTCAATGTGGTCACACGGCGCTGCCCCAGAGCCATCCAGTGCACCGATCCTTACCACGTGGTCAGCTGGGCCACCGATGCCCTCGACCAAGTCCGCCGGGCGGTCTGGAACCAGGCGCGCCGGGCCGGGGAGATCGAGCTGGCCCACGAGCTCAAGGGCGCTCGCTGGGCCCTGTGGCACAACCCCGAGGATCTCACCGATCGCCAACAGGCCACCCTGGACGCCCTGGCCCGCCTCAACCGGCCTCTCTATCGGGCCTACATCCTCAAAGAGTCCCTTCGCCTGGTGTTCCACATGGGCAGGCGCCGGGCCCTCAAGGAGCTGGAGCGCTGGCTCACCTGGGCAAGGCGCTCCCGCCTCCAACCCTTCGTCAAGCTGGCCCGCACCATCACCGCCTACCGACCCAGTATCGAAGCAGCACTGCGCTACCGGATCTCCAAAGCCCTGGCGGAGAGCATCAACCAGAAGATCCGCCTGATCATCCGCCGCAGCTACGGCTTCCGTTCCGCCGAAGCCATCATCGCCATGGCCAAGCTCAGCCTCGGCGGCCTCTGCCCACCCCTCCCGGACCGTTCATGACCCACTCAAACAGCAGTAGTGCCGGAAACTGCAGGAGACCCAAACGTTTCACCTTGTGCGGTCAGCCCGGGGCCGCGGCCGGAACGTGACAGGCCACCGCTAGACCACCCACTGAGCCCTGAGCAAACGTAAACCCATTTCTGTAACAGGAGACCTAGTGTCCTGCTTCTGAAGTAGCGACGCAAAAGCGGGCGATGCTGGCGAGGATCTGGTCGGCGGTCTTGACCCAGGTGAAGGGCTTGGGGTTGTCATTGTCGGCCTTTAGGTAGACGCGGATCGCGTCCTCCAAGGCGCGCACGCTGCGGTGGGAACCCCGCCGGATCTGGCCTTGCGTAAGGAGCCCAAACCAGCGCTCGACCTGGTTGATCCAGGAAGCGTAGGTCGGTGTGAGGTGCAGCTGGAACCGGGGATGGCGCAACAGCCAACGATGGACCGAAGGAGTCTTGTGGGTGCCGTAGTTGTCCAGCACCAGATGAACATCGAGGTCGGCGGGAACTTCGGCGTCAATGCGCTGCAGAAAGCTGAGGAACTCGGAGCTGCGATGGCGCCGGTGGAGGTCCCCGATCACCTTGCCGTTGCCGATGTCCAGGGCAGCGAACAAGGTGGTGGTTCCGTGGCGATGGTAGTCATGGGTCTGGCGCTCGGGGATCCCGGGCCGCATCGGCAGCAGCGGCTGGGTGCGATCCAACGCCTGAATCTGTGACTTCTCGTCGACGCAGAGGCCCAGCGCCGCCTCTGGGGGATGCAGGTACAGCCCCACGATGTCCCGCACCTTCTCAACCAGTTGGGGATCGTTGGAGAGCTTGAAGGTCTCGCTGCGGTGGGGCTGGAGCCCGAAGGCGTGCCAGATGCGCAGCACGCTGGTGTCGCTGAGCCCACTGGCCTCGGCCATGCTCCTGGTGGTCCAGTGGGTGGCATTGGGGGGCTTGGTCTCCAGAGTTTGCACCACCACTTGCTCCACCTGCTCGTCGGTGATTCGGCGGGGAGCCCCGCACCGGGGCTCGTCCAAGAGACCCGCCAGCCCCCGACTGATGTAGCGCTGCCGCCACCTCCCCACGGTGGCCTCGCTCACCTGAAGTTGGGCCGCCACATCCCGGTTGCTAACCCCCTCGGCACAGCGCAGAACGATGTCCGCCCGCCGCGCCAACCCGTGGGAGGTAGTCCTCCGGCGTCGCCAGCGCCCGAGATGCTCCCGGTCCTCCGGGCTGACCAGCAGTTGGGGTGTGGGACGGCCACGGAGCATGATCTGGCCCTCATTGTGAGGCCTGCGACGACCATCCCATTATCTCCCATCACTTCAGAAGCGAGACGCCAGGTTTGGACAGCGCCACAGCCGAGAGTTTAGTCGTCACCCTGAAGTCCATCCTGACCTACCGCAATACGTGGCCCACCCGAGCTTCCGCCCGGACCGGAATCCTTGAGTACATACCAGCCGTCTACATTCCCCGCCGCATCCAGTCCCCCTGGACTGACAAACGGGGGCCCATCACCCCCTCGGAAGCCTCAGCCCCGTTGACTTCGAGATTCGCCAACTCAAAGGTGGCACCCGTCGCGTATTCAAAGTGTCCCTCATGCCGAGGACATCCCACACTTCGCGGGGGTCGTGACAGCCGAGCTTGCAACACCGGGAAGGTGCAAGCGTTGATCTCCGGAAGGGGCCTCAACTCTTTGCAGCGCCTTTCATACGTTGTGGAGGAACCGGTATCGTTACGGTCACCGATTTAGCTCTATTCCTCTTGTGGAGTTGAGGCCAGCCCGTGC
>DAHWNZ010000084.1:0-8059 GCA_027339635.1 Candidatus Dormiibacterota bacterium | reverse complement strand
CATGGCTGACTCCTCAGATTCGGGCTCTGCGCCTGCGGATCGGCGGCAGCCGTCGCATGGAGTTTAGCCCGCTCCCCCAACTCTCAACTTTCTCCAAGGCGCCTCGGATCGCGGTCCCAGAGGCTGACCGCTGAATGAGGTCTGCCCGAGCTTGAGCGGGATCTTCGATTGGGAGCGTTCGTGTACTTCACCTACCTGTGGCGGGAGCTGCGCCGACGCCGGCGCCGAGCGCCGGCCCGCCGACGCTCTGCAGCCAGCGCCTCTCCTGCAGCCAGGCCCGCATCATGCCAGTGGCTCAATCCGGCATCGCCGAGGCAGCCAGAGCGACGGCCAGATGGTAGGTGAGCTGCATTGATGGCGAAAGCATGTGGCTCCGAGGAGAACTGTGACCATGGCCTCATGGAGCGGCATGCGCGTGCGCCACGCGGCCACCTGGCGCCGGGTCCGCCGGGCGGTTGCCCTGTGCGCACTCGCAGTGACGTGCCTGTGGGCGGGTACGTGGATCGCCACTCCTTCCACTGACGGTCTCCGCGGCGCCGTGGCGAAGTTAGACCGGATTCACCGCACGCGGCCTCTGACCTCGGCCGAGGTACCCAGGTACCTTGCCGAGGCGATCGTCTCCGTGGAAGACCAGAACTTTTACCAGGATCACGGGATCAATTTGCAGGGGCTGTTGCGGGCCGCCGCCTACGATCTCCTCCACCGCTGCGAGTGCCAGGGCGGTTCCACCATCACCGAGCAGTTGGCGGAGGACCTCTACCTCCATGGGTCTGACCGCTCGATTTGGCTCCGCTGGGTGGACATAGTGCTCGCCCTCAAAATCACCGACCACTTGACCAAGAGTCAGATCCTGGACGCGTACCTGTCACAGGTCTATCTGGGCAGCGGAGCGGTTGGAGCCGAACAGGCTAGCACTGTCTACTTCCACAGGGCCTTGGCCCGCGATTCGCTGGCGCAGCTCGCCCTTCTCGCCGGTCTGCCGCAAGCGCCCAGTCTGTTGGACCCTCTCACGAACCCCAAGGGCGCGCGCGCGCGCCGGGCGGCGGTGCTCGCGGCCATGGAAAGCATGCGGTTCATCACTCCGTATCAAGCCCGCCAAGCGAACGCGGCGCCGGTCACGTGAGTATGGGTTTGGCTTCGGGCCCCCGCCCCGACGGAGCCCTGTGGCGTCCGTCGCGACGCCTGACGCGGGGACGCACCGCCAGGGCCGCGTGCCCCACAGCGGCCGCCGACGAGGGCAAGCGGCTGGCCCCGGACTCTCTCAGTCTGGACTAAGGCAGAGCAGCGCCGTCGCGACGATCCTGGATTCGATGACCGGACACCAGCGAATCCCCGCTGCCGACCGTGGGAACCAGCTGTTCCATTTCGACCAACGAGCGCGCTGGTAGCGGTGTCCAGCTCAAACCCCACGGGATCGGAGCGGCCCGGTAGGTTGGCCCGGCCTATGGGGCTGGTGCCGCGCAAACGTGCCCTGGCGCTCTTGGGGCTGGTGGCCGCGCTCGCCGCCGGTGGGGTGGTTTACGCTCGCACTCGGCCCGTCCAATCTCCCTTCGTGACCGCGACGGCCCGCTACGGCACGGTCACCGACACCGTGGTGGTGGCAGGTACGCTCCAACCGGTGAACAGTTGGAGTCTGAGCTTTCCTGCTCCGGGCGTGGTGGCCACTGTCGACGTGACGCCTGGTCAGATGGTCACCGCGGGAGAGTTGCTCGCGACCCTCGACTCCGCCACGCTGCAGGCCCAGTTGACCCAAGCCGAGGCGAACCTCACCATTGCAGAGGCCAAGCTGTCCCTCGCCGAGGCTGCCTCGTCCGTCTCCGCCCCGGCCCAGATCGCCATCGATCAGGCGGAGGTCACCATCGCCCAAACGGCGGTGACCGCAGCCCAGGCTGCCGTCAGCTCCACCCATCTCACCGCTCCGGCGGCCGGCGTGGTGGCCCAGATCAACATCACAGCCGGTCAGCCCGACGGCGCCAGCAGTGTCCGCACCGCGGCCAACACTACCGACATCGTGGTCGACGGCCTGGGTGCCTTTGAGGTGGCTGCCAACGTCAGCGACGCCCAGGTCGGACAGGTGCATGTTGGGCAGGCGGCGTTGGTGACCCCGGCCGGCCAGACGCGGCCACTGCCCGGGAAGGTCAGCGCGATTACCCCGCTCGCCACCATCGTTCAGGGGGTAGCCGCGTTCCCGATCGTGATCACCGTGACCGGGAGTCCTCCCGGCTTGTTCGCGGGCGCGGCGGCCGAGGCCGCGATAATCGTCCAGCGCGTCGCCCACGTCTTGACCATCCCCGCCAGCAGTGTCCACGGGAGCGGCTCTCGGGGGACCTACGTGCTAATCGTCAAGACCGGGCGTGCGGTCAAGCACCCGGTCAAGATTGGCGCGGCCGACGCCATCGTCGCACAGGTGACGTCCGGACTGGCACTGGGCGATCAGGTGGTTCTGGCTCAGATGAACAAGCCCCTCCCCAGCGGCGCCGCCGGTCTGCTGGGACGCCGGGGGGCCGCCGGAGGGGCCAAGGCCCGTCGCAAGGGTGGCGGGGGAATCCCGTGATCGGTGGAGGACCCCGGTCTTCTGATGGGTCACAGCGCTCAGCGCCGATCCCCGCCAGAGTTGCCCGGGTCGAGGCGCCACTCTTGGAGCTCGCGTCCGTGTCAAAGTCCTACGGTTCCGGGGCGGCCCGAGTCGACGCCCTGCGGTCGGTGGACCTGACGGTTGAGCGCGGCGACTACCTGGCCATCATGGGGCAGTCGGGGTCTGGCAAATCCACGTTGATGCACATCCTCGGCTGTCTCGACGTTCCGAGTTCAGGCTCCTACCGGATCGGCGGCGCTGATGTTTCCCAGCTCACCGAGGCAGCGCTGGCCGAAGTCCGCAACCGGAAGGTCGGCTTCGTCTTCCAGCAGTTCCACCTCCTGCCCCGGATCTCTGCGGCCCGCAATGTGGAGCTGCCGCTCCTCTATGGGGGGGAGCGACGCCGAGCGGCGCGGCGAGAGCGAGCCGAGCGGGCCCTGGTCAGTGTCGGTCTGGAAGACCGGCTTAGGCACCGGCCCACCGAGCTGTCGGGGGGGCAGCAGCAGCGAGTTGCGATCGCGCGGGCCCTGGTCACCGACCCCGACATCCTGCTGGCGGACGAGCCGACCGGGAACCTGGCGTCCGATCAGGCCGACGAGCTGCTCTCGATCTTCGACACCGTCCACGACGCGGGGAAGACGGTGGTGCTCATCACCCACGACCCTGACGTGGCGCGCCGGGCTCGGCGCCAGGTGCGGATCCGCGACGGCCAGATAGTCTCCGACGTCACCCAGCCGGCATGAGCTGGCTGGAACTTCTCCGGGGTGCCCTCGACAGCCTGCTCGAGCGGCGCAGCCGTTCTATCCTCACGGTTCTCGGGCTGCTGATAGGTATCGCCGCGGTGATCTTGACTGTTGGCCTGGGAGAGGGAGCCCAGGCTCAAGTCGGCAGCGCGATCTCCTCGCTGGGCACCAACATGCTCATCGTGACCCCCGGCTCGGTGGCGACGGCCGGCCTGAGCGGCGGCCTGGGGTCGGCCAGCACGCTGACCCTGGCGGACGCAAATGCTCTGGGCAACGCCACTGACTGTCCCCAGATCAGCCGGGTCGCGCCGGTCTCGGAGCGCTCCGGCTCACTCACGGCGGGAACCAACAACTGGACCGCCCCCGTCGTCGGCACCACCCCTGCCTACCTCGCCATCCGCGACCGTCAGGTGGTGTTAGGACAGCCCTTCACGACCGCCGCGGTCCAGAACCAGGCTCACGTCGCCCTGATCGGCACCGAGGTGGCCCAGAACCTATTTCCCTCCTCTCGAACCATCGGCCGCACCATCACCATCGATGGTGTCCCCTTCTTGGTGACCGGCGAGCTCAACCCGGCGGGATCGTCGGCCAACGCCAACGAGGACAACCTGGTCGTCATTCCGATCTCGGTGGCGGAAGGCCTCTTCGGATCCCGGGGCCCTTACGCCCAGAGCCTCTCGCAGATCCTGCTTTCGGCCACCGGCCCAACCACGATGAGCGCCGCCTACCAAGAGGCTGACAACCTGCTGCTGGAACTCCACCAGCTCCCCAATGCAGCTGCCGCCGACTTCACCATCACCCCCCAGACCAGCCTTCTCGCTACCGCCAGCTCGGTCTCCAAGACCATGACGGTCCTGCTCGGTGGCATCGCCGCGATAGCCCTGTTGGTGGGTGGGATTGGGGTGATGAACATCATGCTGGTCTCGGTCTCGGAACGGGTGCAGGAGATTGGCCTGCGCAAGGCGTTGGGTGCGACGCCCGGAGTCATCCTGCGGCAGTTCTTGATCGAGGCGTCCCTTCTGGGTCTCGCCGGAGGCGTGCTCGGCGTGAGCGTGGGCCTGGGCGGGTCGCTGGTGGCGCCCTCGCTGCTGCACGCGCCCGTCGTCATTTCGCTACCCGCTGTGGTCGGGGCGGTGGTTGCCGCTGTCGGCATCGGCCTGTGCTTCGGCGTCTACCCGGCGGCGAGAGCAGCCCGGCTATCACCCATTGAGGCACTGCGTAGCGCATGACCTCCTCTCCCAGCCAGCGCGCTCGCGGTCGGGGCGCGCAGGCGCCCGGAGCAGGGCGTCCGACCTTGCACGCCTGGAGGGAGCCAACCGCCCGGCTGGGGGCCACGGTGTTCCTCGCGATCGCCCTGACCGCCTGTGGCGCAGCCACCTCGTCCCCGTCCGGGGGCCCATCCTCCCAAGACAAACCGGCGGCCGGTGAGAGCTACCGGTCCTGCCTGGCCGCCCACGGTCTGGTCGCCACACCCTCGGGAACGAGTTCGCCCTCCTCAGCGCGCACCACGGGCTCGGCGGCAGCCAAAGAGGCCCGCGCCGCCTGCCGCTCGCTCCGCGCCGACAGTGCCCGGAGGGCCTACCGGTCCTGTCTGGCCGCTCACGGCCTCACAGCCAAGCCGGCGGGAGCGAACTCGCCCTCCCCAGCGCGCACCACGGGCTCGGCGACAGCCAAAAGTGCCCGCGCCGCCTGCCGCTCGCTGCGGCCCGGGCGCTCCGCGTCTTCATCGCCATCGCCGACCGCCAGTCCTTGAGCGCGGTGGCACCTCAACTGTCGGCGCGCGGCCGCGCTGGAAACCCGGCATCAACCCCCTCCCAAGCCGGGCACCACCGGCGGGTTCGGGCTGCGTCTGACGCGTCGGCCAGCCAGCACGGCCGCGTGCTGCTAGCCGCCATGAGCGCAGCTGAGGCGAGCGCCAGGCGGCGATCCGCAGCCGTGTTCGGGCTGCGCCAAGGGGCGACCCGTCACCTCCATTGGGCTGCGCGGTCCACGGGCAGGTGGGTAAGTTGGTACTATGATTTACATAGTGTTGGAAGCAGAAGTTATTGGCAGACCCGGGGCGCCGCTCTTGGGAAGTGGACCCGAAGCAGATCAGCTGCTCGTGGCGCTGGTCCGGGTCGCTCAGGCGGGACGGCGCCGGGGTATCGCGCCAGGTCCCGCCGACCCACCGGCTCTGGCCTCGCTGGCGCCGCGCCACCTCGCCGCTCTGACCCAGGTCGTGTTCCACGGGCCATTGACTGTTTCTGCCCTCGCCGAGAGGCTTGGGGTCGCCCTTACCACCACCAGCCTGCTGGTCAGCCAGCTGGCTGATGCCGGACTTGTGGAGCGTCGAGAGGACGCGGCCGACCATCGGAGGACCTTGGCGTCGATCCGCCCAGATCGTTCCGAGGAGGTCCTCCGGCTGGTTGACGCCCATCTCCGGCCGCTCCGCAGAACCCTCGAGAGGCTGGGCCGGCGGCGGGCAGGGGCGCTACTGGAGGATCTCGACGTTCTGACGCAGGAGCTCAGCCGGCGGTCAGTGTCCGCTGCCGACTCTTCGACAGCCGCTCAGCCGAGCGGGGCATCCGCCGACACCGGAGCCGGTCCGTTGCCCACCGGTCGCTGAGCGGGTACGGCGGCCGTGAGCGCCCTCTTCCTGCGGCTGGGACGGCTCGTGGTCACGCATCGGTGGCCCATCGTGGTCATCTGGCTGCTGGGGACCCTGGCGGCCGGACGCCTCCTGCCCTCCCTGGGGAGCCAGGTGAACACCAGCAACAGCGCCTTCTTGCCGGCGACTGCTCCGAGCGTCGAAGCGGCCAGACTCGCCGGCCCGCTAGGGGTCCAGAAGGACATCCGTCAGGTCGTGGTGGTGGCATCGCGGGCGGCCGGCCCGCTCACGGCGGGAGATCAAGCGGCGATAGTGCGGGAGGCGGCTCGGGCCCAGCGTCTGCCCCAGGTGGTGTCGGTGCGACAGCTGGAGACCTCAGGGAATGGCCGGGCCGTTCAGGTAGTGGTCTCCGCCAGCGTGGGCCAGTCGAACCAGGTGGCAACGAAACGGTTGGTGGACGGCATTGAGGGGACCTTCGGGCCTGCGCACCCACCTCCCGGCCTGAGCTTCAACGTGGCCGGTCAGGTGGCGACGGCAGCAGCCAACCAAGCGGCGGCGAAGAGCACCAGCCGCGAGGTCCAGGCGCTCTCGATCCTGTTCATCGTGGTTTTGCTCCTGATCGTCTACCGCTCCTTGCTTGCCCCCCTGGTCACCCTGCTGCCGGCCGTCTTCGCCCTCGCCCTGGCCAGCAGCCTGATCGGAGCCCTTGGGGCCGCCGGGTTGCAGATCTCCCAGGTCACCCAGGTGCTGCTCATAGTCCTGATCTTGGGTGCCGGGACCGACTATGGGCTGTTTCTGGTGTTCAGGGTCCGGGAGGAGCTGCGTGCGGGCAGCGAGCCGGATCAGGCGGTCGTCAATGCGCTCAGCCGGGTCGGGGAGTCGATAACCGCCTCGGCGGGCACCGTGATCCTGGCCCTGCTCACTCTGCTGGCGGCTACATTTGGCCTGTACCACGACCTGGGAGTGCCCCTGGCGATCGGAGTCGCCGTGATGCTGCTGGCGGGCCTGACGCTGCTGCCCGCCCTGCTTGCGATCCTGGGACCAGCGGTGTTCTGGCCGGCCAACGTTGGTCCGGGAGCGGTCCGCCAAGGGCTGTGGGGCCGCGTTGCCACCCGGGTGGTGGCCAGACCGAGACTCACGCTTGCCACGGGCGTGGTGTTCTTCGGAGCGCTCGCGGTGGCGGCTACTGGCTTCCGGGCGGCCGGCTTTGGAGGAACAGTCACGGCTCCGGCAGGGTCGGATGCCGCCCAGGGCAACGCCATCCTGGCACGCTACTTTCCGCGCACAACCGTCAACCCCACCAATTTGGTGTTGCAGTTCGCCACCCCGGTGTGGAGGCACCCGGAGAGCCTGACTCGAGCCGTGATGGTGCTCAAGGCGAGCGGCGAGTTCCAGCAGCTGCTGGAACCTCTGGACCCAAACGGTACGGCGCTGACGCCCGCCGAACTCTCGGCCTTACACGCCAGCCTCGGCCCGGCGAGGGCCCTGCCCCCTTTGCCTCCGGGGACATCCACCCTGCCCCCAGCCCTCTATAGCGCCTATCGTGCGACCGCGCCGCTGCTGAGCTCGAATGGGCTGACAGTCCAGTTCGAGGCCAACCTGGCAGCCGGACCGGCCAGCTCGACCCCGGCGATGGCGGCCATTCCTGCCGTCCGCGCCGCTCTCGGGCGGGCCGCCCGCGCCTCCGGGGCGCGCGCCTACGGGGTCGCCGGCGAGGCGGCGGCCCTCGCCGACGTGAGCGCTCTATCCAACCAGGACCTGCTCCACGTCGTGCCTTTGGCGGTGCTGGCGATAGCGCTGCTGCTGGGGCTGGTTCTGCGGAGCCTGGTTGCGCCCCTCTACCTCATCGCCAGCGTGGTGCTCTCGTATCTGGCAGCCCTGGGGGCGGCAGTCCTGGTGTTCATGGACTTCGGTGGCGCGAGCGGGCTGACCTTCCTCCTGCCGTTTTTGATGTTCATATTCCTGCTCGCCCTTGGGGAGGATTACAACATTCTGGTCATGACTCGGATCCGGGATGAGGCCGCCAAGCTCCCGCTGCGAGAGGCCGTGATTCATGCGATCGGTCGGACCGGGCCGACCGTAACCTCGGCCGGGCTGGTGCTCGCCGGTACCTTCGCCGTGCTCGCATTCGAAGCGAGCGGGCCGGGTGCTGGG
>DAHWNZ010000083.1:0-8262 GCA_027339635.1 Candidatus Dormiibacterota bacterium | reverse complement strand
CGGGGCCAAGGTCGTCCGGCGGACATTCTCGACCACCTTGGCGCGGACGACGCTGTGGCGCTCGGGGCTGCTGTGCTCAACGAGGCCCACCACGGCAGCCTTGCCGACGCCGCCCCGTCCCAGGTGCTTGCGCTTCGCCTCATGCTGGAACCTTGCCTTCCCGCCGATGAAGGTCTCGTCAACCTCGACGTGCCCACTCATCTTCTCAAAGCTGTTGGTCCGCATGGCGAGCCGGATGCCGTGGAGCATGAACCATGCCGACTTCTGCGAGACGCCAAGTGGGCGATGGAGCTCATAGGAGCTGATGCCGCTCTTGGCGCTGGTGATGAGCCAGATGGCGGGAAGCCACTTGTCAAACCAGATGGGCGAGTTCTCAAAAATGGTGCCGATCTTGATCGCAAACTGCTGCCGGGGATGCCTGAACCTGCAGCGCCATACGCGGCGGCTGGCGATGAAGTGGACCTCTTGACTACGCAAGTCGGCCAAGTCACCGTGCCATCCGGCCACCGCTGCGCGATGCGGTAGTCAAGGCAGCGATCCAGGTCAGAGAAGTAGCGGACCGTCTCTAGCATAATCTTGACCTCGGGCTTTCCCATGCCTCGGAGTACAGCACACCGCTCCAGGGCTGGGTTTCTGACCACAGTTTTGACCAGAACGCCAACGGCTGGCGGTGGTCGCAGGCGGCCAAGGGCGGACGGTTGTGAGTTCCAGGCGGTCGCCGATGGACGTCGGCGGTACCCCTGGCCGTATGTGAGAGACCTGGCATCGGCGGTTCGATCCCGTCTCTCGGCGCCAAGGGTTCATCTCAAGGCGGCCAATCTTGGCGATCGCCGAGAACGCTCTAACCGTGATGCTCGATATGACGACCAGCCCGACAGCTGTTGATGAGTCGATGCTGGCAGTCGTGGTAGACCGGCCACGGGCACCGGTGACGAGAAGTCGTACGGCCCAACCCGACCGTGAGCCAGCGGGAGGCAAACCATCGTCACTGAGTGGATGAAGTGGACCCGCGGGGAGCCTCAAACTTCCTTCGAGCAGTTTGGGTGAGCCCCCCAACCCCGGGGCCATCGGCCCGGCGCTGCGGCTCGCTACGCCCCGAGAAGTCTCCCCACCTTCTCCGCCGCCTCGCGCTCGAGTTCGTCAACCGCCCCGGCGTAGAAGGTGCTGGTCACCGCGATGCTCGAATGCCCGAGCCGATCGCGGGCGGTCGTAAGCCCCACCCCGGCCTGGACCAGGAGGCCGCCGTGGATCGCCCTGAGGTCGTGCCATCGCAGCGGCCGGAGCCCGCTTGCGCGCAGAGCCGTCTGGAGGGCGTGGGTCAGGCTGGACCCGTTCCGCGGTGCGCCCAGACAAGTGGTGAACACCAGCCCAGGGATGGGCTCGCGCCACCGCCTCCAGGCGACCTGTCTCGCAGTGATCTGCGCCTCTCGCTCGTCACGGAGCGCCTTCAAGCTAAGGTCCGAGAGCGCCACCGTACGGCAACTGGTCTCGGACTTGGGCGGCCCGAGCACGTATTCGCGCTCCACCCTCTGGAGTGTCTCTCGCACAGTGAGGCTGCGACCCTCGAAGTCGATGTCGGGCCAGCGGAGCCCGAGCAGCTCGGCCTGGCGGAGACCGGTGTCCATGGAGATCGCGACCAGCCGTCTCAGCCCCGGTTCGCAGGCGTCCAGAACCAGCTGAACCGCGGCCGGGGTCAGAACCTTAGGGTGGACCCGAGGGGGACTCTCCACCCCCGCCAGCTTGGCCACGTTGCGGGACACCAACCCGTTCCGCTCCGCCCGGCTGAGGGCGCTCCGCAATACCGAGCGGACCGTGATCGCCGTGTACGCTGCCTTCCCCTCGGAGCGCAGCTGCTGGAGCATCCGCTCCACGTCCGCAGGCTGCAGCTCCACCAGCCTGATCGGACCGAGGTGCGGGATCAGCTGGTGCTCGATCACCGCCCGATACCGCCGCAAGGTGTACGGGCGAAGGCCGCCGTGCTTGCCAGGGCACCCCTGCTGCTCCCAGTCGCCCAGGTACCTTCCCACGGTCATGCCGACCGGCGCCCTCGCTTCTCCCCGCTTGCGGGCGCGGCGCTCCTCGGAAAGTTTCTCCTCGACCTCCAGCTTGGTCTTGCCGTAGACAGAGACCACCCTGCGGCCGCCCCGATCCCAGCCCAGGCTGATCCGCCCCTCCCAGAGCCCGTCCCGCCGCCGGGTGACCGAGCCTGTGCCCCGAGTGCGCCTCTTTCTACCCTGGCCCGGAGTCGTCACCGGTTGATCCTACCATAGATAGTCAGTAGCGTAGTCAGTAGACGCCGGCCAACCGAATTCGCCGCAGCTTTGCTCCGATCTGCACCGCAGCGCTCTTATAAAGCTCAGGTCGCGGGTTCGAGTCCCACCGGGCCGACCACTTTTGATCTCGCAGACCCGGAGGACTGGATAAGGACATGAAGGGGGGGCGGGGGGCAGGTAGCAGCGGTGCCGCGCTGACTTGGAAAATGGGGGTTGACACACGCCCATCAGCTCCAACCAGGAGGCACCCAGCGAGTGAAGCGTACCTAAACCGCCCCCACCGTTCACCGCGGCGCTGATCACCCCGACCTCACCTGGTACGGCGGGCTGCTGCTGGTGCGGGACCTGAACTACAAGCGACACCTGGTGGAGCGGCTGGACGCTGCGGCGGAGAGGGGACTCAGGGTCAGGGTGGAGGAGCAGAAGATCTCCGGGGTCTCCATCGCCACTGCGTGCGCTCGGCGGGGCACGAACACCGAGCGGTTGAGGGGCAGACCCCTGGACTGACTTCCGTGGCACGTCTGGCACGCCGACGACGACGTACGGCGCCTGGCGCCGTATGTGGTGATGCTCTTCGCCGGGCACCCACCTCGCTGGTTGCTGGTGTCGGTCAGACTACGGGCCGGCCACTGGCGTGCGCGGTGGAAGTGGCAGCCAGCGCCTGACGCTGTGCCTGTAGGCTCCGTACTCGCGACCGAACCGGCGGCGCAGATGGGGCTCTTCATAGACCACGACGAAGACTTCGAAGACGATCGCCATCCCGATCGCATACCGTAGCAGCGGCAGGGACATGAAGAGCCACGCCTCGCCGCCCACGATCAGGAGGGCCGCGGTGTAGATGGGGTTCCGCACCCACCGGTAGGGACCGACAGCGACGAAGTTGCGAGGCGAATCCCAGTAACCCGGTGTGCCGCCGCCCATGGTGGCGAAGACGTCGACTGCCCAAAGGTAGAGGAGAATGCCGACGATGATCGGGGCTACCGCCCACCACGCAGTGGGGATATGCATCCCGCCGGAACTCACCAGCGTGTACCAGGGCCCGAGAACTCCGCCTGCCCCCGGGACGACGATCGTGAACAGGATGTTGCGAAGGATCAGGCCCAACGACCTACCGCTTCGATTGCCGGCGCGTGACCGCACCCGAGCGGCTTCACCACCGGGCGCCCGCACTGAGGAGCTCGCCTTGTCGTTCATGTTGGGTTCCTCGATGTCAGACTTGCGTACATCGCTTACGTCCCGGGCTTCAGTCCCATGTCCACGAAGGCCGCCACCAAGATCACTAGCAGACCGGCCTGGCCAACCAACCAGAGGCGCTGCAAATGAGCCGCTCCGTTGTGGCTGACGGCTTGCCCGATCCGGGCCGCAAGCCAGCTCAAAAGCGTGGCTCCGACCACGGCGAGCGCGAACAGGAGAAGCCCGACCAGGGCCCACGGCTGCGAAAAGGACCACTCCGAACCTTCCAGGATTAGCCAGATGCCCGAGCCTAGGACGATGATCGCGGCCGGGGCGATGATGGCTCGGCTGAAGTACAACAGGCGCCAAGGCACTAGGGGGCGGACCGAAGCCCGGCCACTCAGTCTCATGTAGAGGGCCGAAACCCCGAGAACCAAGGTGCCAGCGAGCCAGACTAAGGCGCCCACAACATGGACCGTTGGAAGCCAACTCACCGCATCCTCCTCGTCATCGAAAATGTCACCGCCTGGAGATCAGCCGTTCCCGCGGTCGGACACGGTAGCCAGGGGGCTCCCCAGGCAGCCGGTGAAGGACTCAGGGACGAATTTGCCCGGCGCCACGAACACCGTCTTGGCCAAATGGGTGGGGTCGCCACCGCCCTTCGTCACGCCGGTGCCCCGAGTCCGAGCGCATCATGAAGCAGGCTTCTCGCGAGTCGGCGCCGGCGCGCATGCAAGCGCGACCGCATCGGCGCCGTGACGAAGCATGCCGTGAAGCTCGAGGTCGGAGAGCATCGTTTCGGCAGAAGATCGGAACTCGCATCTGGCGGTCGCCTGAACAAGAGCCTGACGGGTTTCCCGCCCGGCATCGCTGATGAAGCGGGGTTCATCCTCGGGCTGCACAGCTCGGAGCAGGGTCGCTCGACGTATCCCCGGTTCTCTCGCTGTGATCCTGGCGTTCTCCTTCAAGCGGCTGAGCAACCGCTCCCCCTCGTCCAGGGGAATGGTGAACGCGTCGATCACCACCAAGGGTCTCACAACTCAGCTCCATCCGTCTCGCCGGTGGTGACCGGGATCGCGCAGACCATCCCCTCGCTGAATCCCGCGGCGCCGACGCCCAGGGCAAGGTTGAACCTTCCCCGCAAGTTCTCCATGGCAATCACGTGGGTGAGCTCCACCAGCTGGCGATCGTCAAGATACTGCCGCAGACTCGCGAAGAGCTCGTCTGACACTTCGACCGGGGTACGAGTCATCGCGATCGCGTAGTCGAGCACCAGGATCTCGACATCCGAGAACAGCCCGCTCGACCTGTAATCGGGAAGGGCGAGCAACTCCGAGTCGCTGACGCCCCAGACGCGCGCCACCTGGGAGCCAAGGTCGATGCAGTACTCGCAGTGGCTGACGGTGGCGGTCTTCAGCCAGGCCAGCCCCTTAAGCCGCCTGGGTAGCCGGTCGAGCTTCGCGGTCGCCTGCTCCAGCGTACCGTAGGCGCGCAGAAGCCCGGGCAGGTGCGCATAAAGTTCAAGGGGTGCAAGCATCCCCTCAGGGGAACGCCCGGCCAGCCGCGAAAGTGCCCGGCGCGTGAAAAAGTAGGCCAGCCGGACGCTGACGGGAGCGGTTCTCGCCGAGACCCCCGGGATGCGGGGCGTCGTCGCTTTCCCACCTTTATCGGTCCGGTACCGTATCATTGTTAGTGGTACGATACCGTATCGATGGGTCCGCGTCAAGGTGCCGCCGGTGAGGCACGGGCGGCAGCCGAGTTGATCGAGGAGACGATTCGCAGACCCGTTCTCCGGGGGACCCATGCGCGCGACCGGGTGCTGGCCGCGGCGCTCGAGGTCCTCGCCGAGAGCGGTCTGGCCGGATTCAACATGGAGGCGGTCGCCCACCGCGCGGGCGCCAGCAAGCCAACTCTCTATCGGCGCTGGCGGTCGACTGGGGAACTTCTGGTGGCGGCCATGGACGCTGGGTTCCGGCCCATCCCACTGCCGGTAACCGGCGATCTCCGCAGCGGTCTCGTGGAACTGCTCGCGACGTTCGAGGGTTTACTCGAGCAGCAGCACTTCCCCGGGCTCCTCGCCGCCTTCATGGACGCCGCCGAACGTGACCCCAGGCTGAAGAGCCTACATGCCGACCTGACGGAACACCGACGCGAACCGCTCCGCCTGCTCTTGGACCGAGCCCGCAAGCGGGGCGAGATCCGAGCGGACGCGGACATTGAGCTTGCCGTCGACCTCCTCGCCGGTCCGCTCTTCTACCGACGGTTCGTGGCACATCGCGGCTATCCGGGCGGCTACGTCAACAGCGTGGTCGACCACGTGCTCCGCTCCGTGGGTTACACCTTCCGCCGCGCCCCCAACGGCAGCATGCCCCCGCCGGGCTTGGAGCAGTCCCTAGCCCCACCTGCACCGAGGAGTCACCGCGAGAGTGGGGCCCCCTTGGTTCGCGGTGGGGCGACCACTCCGGCACCGGTGTCTCGATCATCGAAACACTGACGAGACCCTGGGGCTCCACGATGATCGTTACCCGCAGGTGGGTCCATGACGCGGCCGCGTGCTGGCCCTCGTCGTCTAGACCGCCAGTGAGCAGATGGGCCTCCTCCCCTTCCTGCCCCCCTACCCGAGTTCGACAGTGACCTTTGCGGAGCGAGACCCGTAGGCGAGATCAGCTTGAGTTCGCGGGAGGAGGCGCCGCCGGGAGGCGGCGTGTGTCTACGCGGCTTGAGGCTTGCCTGAACTCGAGGCAGACCAGACCCGAAGTGGGGATGGGACCCGCAAGGCCTCAAACAACTGGGTCTTGGCGGGGGTGGACTTGGAGGTCTGGGAGACCTGCCCGGCGGGCCCGCTGAGGTCCCCCAGCACCAGTCGCTGCAGCTGCTGGCGCATGCGGGGCCAGGTCTGCTGAGCGCGGTTCTCGGCCGCCCGGATCAGCAGAAACCCCAGGAGACTCAGCAGGAGATGGGCCCGGATGCGGTCCTCTTGGCGGTGGAACATGGGCCGCAGCTCCAACTCCTCCTTGAAATCCCGCCATCCCCTCTCCACCTGGAGCAGCTGCTGGTAACCCAGATCCACCTCCCCGGTGCTGAGCGCCTGGTCGCTGGTGTGGATCAGGTGCTTGCATCCAGCCGGTCCTCCCGGACGGCCACGTCCCGGTTCAGGACCAGCGGGCCGTCCGGCAGCTGCCGCACGTACTTGCCAAAGCGCCGGCTGATGCGCGGGGCGCAGGCGCGACGCCGGTGGATGGCCGTCTGGTCGAGCTCCAGCAGGGCTTGCTCGAGCCCCTGCAGCAGTCGCCCCCTCCGAGCTCGGTCCCGCTCCGCCTCCTCGGGGTTGCGGCAGATCACGTACCTCTGCTGCCTCCGCCCGAGCCACCACCACTTCCTTCACCTCCAGGTTGTCCTTGAGCCGGTGGTACCGCCTGGGGCGGGAGAGCGCTTCCTCCACCACCGGAACCCCGGAGCGCATGCGCTCGCCGATGATGTACTGCCCCCCATCCTGGCGCAGCAGTTGCAGGTTTTCCTTGCTGCTCATGCCCCGTCGGCCACCAGGACTACCTTGTCCAGCTTCCAGCCGTGCAGGTCCTTCTTCACCTGCTCCACGGTGGAGGCATCAGCGGTGTTGCCGGGGAACACCCAGCACCGCACCGGGATCCCCTCCTTGGTCACCGCCAGGCCGATCGCCACCTGCGCCCGGTCAGGGCGACCGTCCCGGCTGTATCCGAAGCGGCGGAGGCCATCGTCCTCATCCTCACCCTCGATCTCGAAGCACGAGGAGGTGGTGTCGAAGAAGATCAAGTCCCCCTCCAGCCGCAGCAGCTCCGCCACCTGGAAGAAGACGCGCTCCTGCACCTCCTCCTGGTTCTCCAGAAGGAAGTCCATGGCCCGGTACGCCTGTTGCACCTCCAGTTGCTCCATCCCCGGGATGACCACGTCCTGGGCCACCCAGTCGCAGGCTCCCAGCTTGGGGCTGGAAGCGAGGCAGCGGTTGGCCACCAGGGCGAAGAGCACCCGCTCCACATCGCCCTCGAACTCCCGCTCCTGCAGCAGTTCTCGCTGCTGGGCGGCAATCTCCAGTTGCTCCCACAGGTGCTGAAGCACGTGGGCGCCCCCCAGGGGCCGGGAACGCTCCACGCCCAGATCCGCAGTGGCGTCTCCAACTTCCAGCCGCCGAAGGCTGCGGGCCAAGCGGCACAGCGCTTCATGATCGACCTGGTCCTTGCACCCGAAGTTGTGAATGACCTGGACGTGTGGATGGGGGCTGCCCGGGCGCCGCACGTTGTGGGCCAGCTGCAGGTACTCGACCACGGAGCCGTCCTTGTTGGTGCGCCGGGTCACCCGCAGGACATCTCTACGGATCGTTCCTGAATCGACTGCCCAACTTCAAGTATCCGTGCATCCACCAACAAGAGCCCCAATCCCGCGCCCAGTGAGCGTCTATGAACTCAAGTCGCTCGCCATTCACGTCCCACATGCCGAGATCACTGTCGAACTCGGGTCCCAGCCCAGCGCGGGCGAGGCAGGCGTCACTGATCCGGCCGACCCCACTACCGTGTAGGCCCTGCGGGCTGAGTCGCCGATGGGTTGCGAGTGATTGTTCCAGGGCTGGCTGGCCCGCTCCCGCCTTCTTCGACGCCCGGCTCGCGGACGGGCGTCGTCATTTGGGTGGCCCGAGAATCTCAATCGTGCGCTGCGCGTCCAGAGCAGGATGGACCGCCGGTGGCTAGGCTCGGCGGACCGTGATGTCACCGGCCGTGGTCCTGGCCACGAGGCGAACTGTGCCCTCTTCCGCCGTGGGTGGTCCGCCGCTGTCCAGCTCATT
>DAHWNZ010000082.1:0-8350 GCA_027339635.1 Candidatus Dormiibacterota bacterium | reverse complement strand
CGCCCAGGCCGAAATTCCCGCAGCCCGGACCTCGTCCAAGTCCCTCATGGCGCCGTCGACCACGGCTCCCACCAGGCCACGGGCGGCCAGCGCCATTGCCCCCTGCCCCCCCAGGACCGACGCATCCAGAACCCCGTGGGTGGAGATCACGAGCACGTCGCCGGGGTGGCCCACACCAGCCGCCGTGTGGTGCGCCAGATGGCCGATGGGGCCCGCCGCCGCAAGCTCGCGCTCCGGGAGATAGGACAAGGTGACAGCCTGGCCCACCATCGGCTTGGGCCCCACACGATGGGCGATCGAGGAGTCCCGCCCGACCGTGGCCCAGCCCCATTGGTTGAGCAGGTCGGCGACCTCGCTGGAGATCGATGGGATCTCCCGCAGACCCGCTATGAGGGAGGGGCTCAGCCTGCCGCCTGAGCGCGCGGCGGGCGGAGACGGGATGTGGTGGCCAACTCCTGGCCGGTCCCCGGATGACTTCGACTCGGCTGGAGTAGCTCCCCTGCTCACGCCATCCTTCGGGGCTGCCAAGCCGTCTCCAGCATGCGCAGAATGTTGTCGCCGGTGGCCAGCCGGATGTCGTGGTCGGAGTACCCGTGATGGACCAGCCAGCGCACGATGTTGGACATGGCCTCGGCCGGGCTCTCCAAGCCATCGACCCACTGGACACGCTCCATGGGCAAGGGGGGCTGTGCCATCTGCTGGCCGAAGCGCTCTGCCATGACCCGGTGCAGGCCTACGTGGTCCCCGAAGAGGGTGTCGGGCCCGAACGCTACATGTTCGATCCCGACCAGCTCACAGCAGTACTCGAAGTGCGCCATGTAGCTGTCTATCGTGTGGCGACTGCTCTGTCTGGTCATGGTCGTGTGGGGAGCGGCCTCGATGCCGATGACCCCTCCCGAGGACGCGCAGGCCCTGATGACATCATCCGGCTTCATTCGCGAGGTGGGCCAGAGAGCTCTGGCTCCGGCATGGGAGATGGAAACCGGCGCCTCACTCGCCTCGATGGTCTCCAGGGTCGTCCGGTCGCCGGCATGCGAGCAGTCGATCAGGATCCCGAGCTGGTTCATCCGCCTGACGGCCTGGCGACCGAAGTTGGTGAGACCGGCGTCCACCTTCTCCGCCAGCCCGCTGCCCAAGAGGTTTGCCTCGCTGTAGGTCACCCCCACCGACCGGATCCCGAACCCGTAGAGGATATCCAGCCGGTCCAGCTCATTCTCGATGGGCGCTGCGGACTCTATCGCCAGGACCAGCCCGAGCTGGCCCCGCTCGCGGGCCAGGGCAAAGTCGGAAACCCGGGAGATGACGGTCACGTAATCCTGGTGGGCAAGGTCGCATAGGCGCATCCCTAGATCCACCAGGGTGTCATCCCACTTCCAGCCGGACAGGGAGGTTATCTGCCCCTCCCCGTCGGCCAGGTTATCGAACACTGCATCCAGTCCCGACCGGCTGAGGCCTAGATATCCCGTGAAGTCGCGCCCCTGACGACGGTACTCGAAGAGCTCATCGATGTCGTCCGGCATGACGGAGGGGTGGTCGTGGAGGGAGATGATGGGCCCCTCGAGCAGGAGGCGCTGAACGCGCTCCTCCTCCTCAGGGGTTGTCTCGACCGCCACCGAAGGCACCCGCTCCAGCTCGCTCGCGAGTCTGAAAACACGGTAGTCCCGACCGGGCACGAGATAGTCATAAGAGGAGTACCCGGCGTATGCCGAAGCCTTGCGCGAAGTGTCGCCTCCAGCAGCTGGGGTCGGGCTCATACCAGCATCACCTTGATGGCTCGACGCTCGGACATCGCCTGGTAGGCGGAGGCCACCTCGCCCAGAGGCAGGGACAGATCGAAAACAGCCCCGGGGTCGTATTTGCCCTCCATGACCCGGGAGAGGAGATCGGGCAGATAGTGACGGACCGGGGCGATCCCAGAATGCACCCTGAGGTGGGCCCTGAAGACATCGAAGAGGGGCAGGCTCGGCATGGTATGGGGGACGCCGACCGCCCCGATCGTGCCGCCGACCCTAGCCATCCCCAGCGCCATCTGCCATGACTCGGGGGTGCCGACAGCCTCCACCACGTGGCGGACTCCGAGGCCGCCGGTGAGCTCGCGCAAGGCAGCGACCCCCTCGTCGCCCCTCTGCGGTATCAGGTCGGTGGCTCCGAAGGCAAGGCCCACCCTCTGACGGGCCTCGTTCCTGCTGAAGAGGATCACCCGCTCCGCTCCCAACACCTCCCGGGCGCCCAGCACGGCACACAGGCCCACCGCACCGTCCCCGATCACGGCCACGGTGGAACCCTCTCCGGCCTCCGCCAGGACCGCACCGTGCAGGCCGGTCGCGGCGACATCGGTCAAGGCGAGCAGAGCCGGCAACATAGCCTGATCAACGGATCCCAGCCCTCCATCGACGGCCACCAGCGTGCCGTCGGCCTGGGGGACCCGTACCGCCTCACCCTGTCCGCCGTCGGTCCCGGGCGCGCCGAAGGTGCCGCCCCGGACGCAGGATGTCTGCAGGCCGTCCAGGCAGGCTGGACAGGTGTTGTCGCTCCACTGGAAGGGGGCCACCACCAAGTCGCCCCGGGCCACTGACCTGACCTCGCGCCCAACGTCCTCCACGACCCCGATGAACTCGTGCCCGAGGCGGGCCGGGACTGCCCTCTGGATGACCCCGCGGTAAGCCCAGAGGTCTGAGCCGCACACGCAAGACCGCAGCACCCGCACCACGGCATCGGTCGGCTCGACTATGGTGGGATCAGGAACCTCCTCCACCGTCACATGACCCGCACCCCGGTAGACGGCGGCTCTCATCAGACCCCTCCTGTGACGTTGGTTGGGAATACAGCGGGTGCTCGCGATGGCACCTCCAGGATCTCCTCGATCAGGGCGCCGGCCGCCAGCAGGGCCGAATCCGCTCCCACCCTCGCGATAAGTTGCAAACCGACCGGGAGCCCGGCGGATGTCCAGCCGCAGGGCAGCACCATTGCCGGGGCGCCGATCACGTTGAACACCCCCGTGAACATGCCCTCCTGCTCTCCCGCGGGGGTGTCCATGGGAGGGGTGGTGGCGGGTGCCGCGAATGGCACGGCCGGTGTGACCATCAGGTCGACGGCAAGCATCTCCTCGGTCCACTGGCGCACGAGCCGTTCCCGTTGCTCCATCGCCCGGTCGTGACTCTCCCTCGTTGCTGACTCGGCAGCCTGCAGCAGCCTAAGGGTCTCCGGGCCGAAATGCCCAGGGTCGTTCTTGACTCGCTCTCCATGAACCTGCCAGACCTCGTAGTTGAAGATGGGATCGAAGAGCGCTGCCAACTGAGGCAGAGCCCGGCTCTCCATGGCGGCGACCGCCCAGCCGGCGGTCCGGATTTTCGCCAGGGCAGAGTCGATGATCCCTCCAACCTCGTCATCCACGGCGGGGTCCTGCAGTTGAGACGGAACAAAACCGACCCTGCGCGCCCCCTCCAACCCCTCTGGCGCATAAGTCGCCAGGACCGCGAAGACGCGCGCCACGGTGGCGACGTCGACGGCGATGATGCCGACCTCATCCAGGGATGGGGCGAGGGGATGCACGCCGTCCGGGCTGATGGCACCATGGGACGGCTTGAGTCCAACCACTCCGCAGTAGGCGGCTGGGATGCGCACCGAGCCACCGGTATCGGTCCCCAGCGCCGCCTGGCACACCCGGGCACCCACCAGGGCGGCCGATCCGCCGCTGGAGCCTCCCGCCGTCCGGCTGGTGTCGAACGGGTTGAGCGTCTCCGGAATCTCCGGGTGCAGCGCCCCGGCCGCGTACTCCAAGAGCGCGGTGGTGCAGAAGACGTCGGCGGCAGCGCTCCGCAGTCGGGCGACCGCCTGTGAGTCCGCCGGTGCCGGAGGTCCGGCCATGGCCGTGGGGTTGCCGTTGCCCTGGGGCAGGCCCGCCACCGCGAAGATGTCCTTGACCGCAACCGGCATGCCGAGCAATGGGCCGGCCGACGCCCGTGGAGGAGCTGGGATCAGCTGGACCACGGCGTTGAGGGGTCGGCCCAATCTCTCCGCCCGCTCCAGGGCGGCCAGCAGTTCCAGGTTGGCAACCTCACAGACGCGCTCTCCCCGCTCTATGGCGTGGATGATTGCCGCCGTGTGATGGGTGAGTGGACCTCTGAGCTCGCCGAGCTGGCCATCGACCTCGGTCTTGCGGCGCCGCACCACCAGGTCCCGATAAATGCCGCTGTGGCTCTTGGCGCTGCGGCGGTTGAAGTCCACCAGCCGCGCCAGGGACCCTTCGAGGTCGTCCGGCTCGAAGCCGTCGAAACCCTCCGGTGGCACCGGGGACTGGGCCAGCACCTCCCGCGCCACGGCCAGCATCAGCGGTCTCCAGCGCTCCTGCTCCAGGGAGTCGGCTATGGAGAGGTCCGAAACCGCTCCCGCGAAGAGCATGGAGCCGTAGGCCTCCTTGCCCCACAGGTATCCCATGATGTTGTCGGTGGCCCTGGCGTAAGGAAGGGCCTCCACCAATTGCATGACCCGCTCGGTGATTCCGCGCCCCGGCAGCTCGCCCACCATGAACGTTCCAATGTTGCCCTGCATGATCCGGCCCGGGCCCATCACGTCCGCGCCGAAGTTGACGAAGCTGAGAAGGACTCGCTCTCGCCCGACTGCGGCGGAGAGGATGTCACTGTTGAGTCCATTCTGAAAGCTGACAACGTAATCGTCCTCCCGCAGTCGCCCGCGCAGCAGCTCCGCAGCATCCGCTGTGTGCTGGCTCTTGACCGCGACCGCAGTGGGGCCGAGCCGGTCGGGAAGATCGACGGGGGAGATGGCTCGCGCCGGGACCGTGAAGTTCTCCACCGGGCCTTCGATCACCAGGCCGCGCTCGTTGATCGCTTGCACGTGCTCCTGGTCGGCGTCGCAGAAGAGGATGTCGTGGCCGGCGCGGATCATGTGCGCGCCGATCGTGCCGCCGATGGCTCCAGCCCCGATGATGGTCAGACGCATATGCCTCCCACTTGAGCCGGCCCCGCGCCGCTCTCGAAGCGACCTTGGGCCTTGGTCATTGACCCAGGTGGGGCGGCCAGCGGCCGCCCCACCTGGGGATCAGGTCAACCGCCGAACGAGTAATCCTGGGGATAGATGATGTTGAAGACGTCCTGAGGGACGACCCCCTTCAGGTCGCTCTTGTACATGGTCAGCTGATAGGGGGTGTTGGGCAGGAAGATGCCAGGCAGGTGGGTCGCGAGGAAGTTCTGGTAGGTGACCAGGGCGGTGTGCTCAGCCGCCGAAGTGGCTGCCGTGTGGGTGGCGGCTATGTTGGCATCGTTGGTGGAGTTGCAGTAGTCCCCCACGTTGCTACCGGCGCCGCACTCGAATATCTCCCCTCCGGTCGGGAAGTAGTCAGGGGAGTAGCTCCAACCTCCGATCCAGTTGGCGATCTGCCAGTCATTGCATGGGGTCGTGTAGGTGCAGCCGTTGTCCATGGTCCCGATTACGGTGGCGAAGGGCTCCTGCTTGATGGTGAGCCCAATCCCGGCGACCGACTTCAGGGTGGACTGGTAGGCCTCCATCTCGTTGGTGGCAACCTGGTTTCCGGAGGCCAGGATCATCGAGAAGTTCGCCTGCTCGTTCTTCAGCACCCCCGCTCCGCACTGGCCAGAGCCCGTGCCAGGGTTCTCGCAATAGCTGGAACCTCCCGGCACCACCTTCCATCCGTTGTCCTTGAGCAGCGCCGCAGCCTTGGTGGGGTCGTAGGGGTATACCTGGCCCTTGGCCTCGAGCGTGCTCTCATCCGGGTTGTTGGGGGGGTAGGTGGGCACCGGTCCGTTGTCAACTGTGCCGATCCCCTGGTTGAAGTCCTTGATCCACTGCTCCTGGTTGACCAGCGACTGCAGTGCTTGGCGGAAGTAGAGCTGCCGGAAGGTCGGTCCCACGGAGGTGCTGGTGAAGTTAAGCCCCATGTAGGTGAAGCCGAACAGGTACCAGGGATTGAGAGAGTAGCCCTCGGACTTCTCCAGGCTCGTGCGCTGGCTGTAGTCAGTCACCGGCAGGTATCCGATCGTCAGCGAGCCATTGTGGAGGGCGTTGAATTCCGCCGCATCGGTCGTGAACGGCAGCTCCTCAAAGGCGGAGATGGACGGCTTGGGACTCCCGGAGTAGGACTTGTTGGGAACGAACTTGGCGAATCCCTCGGTGGTGAACTGGGTCAGCTTGAACGGCCCATCGACCACTTTCCACAGGGGATTGGTCGCGTAGGTGCTGAGGTCAGACGCCTCGTTGTTGATGAAGGCGGCGACCCCCAGAGCGCCGGTGGTCGCAGTGCCCGGGTCGGCCGTCAGGTAGGAGTTCGCGGGCAGACCTGCTGAGGCTGGCGCCGCGACCCGGGCCTCGGCGGACATGTCGTAGTTGCCCACTGGTCCGGAGGCCGAGAGCTCGTCCCACACCGCCTGCGGCAAGGGGTAGACCTGGCTCAGCTCGTTGTAGAGGACCCAGGTCGGGTTGTAGGAGGCGTTGAACTTGATGGTCAGGGTGTAGGTTCCGGTCTGCGCGTAGCTGACCACGTTCTCGGGGAAACCCCCGGGGACCGAGGCGAACCACCCCGGGCCCGGATTGCTGCTGCTGCCGACCGCAGGGGCGCTGGGGTCGGTCACCGCGCTCAGCAGGTTGAGCCAGAAGATGACGTCTCGAGCGGTGATGGGCTGCCCATTGGACCAGTACCAGTGCTTCAGGGTGATCGTGGCGACCGAGTTGTTGTCGGAGAAGACCGGCGGGTTGGCGACGCTCAGGGTCTTGTTGAAGACCGGCTCGCCGTTTTGCCCAAACCAGTACAGGGGCAGATATAGGAAGTTGGAGAACTGATACAGGTTGGCGTTCGACTCGTGCTCGGCACTCATCAGGGGCGAGATGTAGGTGGGCGGGGTCGCTGCCGCCTCCGCAAAGGTCACGGTGCCGCCCTTACTGGGCGTGCTGGGACTGGTCGCGCTAGAGCAGGCAGCCACGAACAGAGTGGTCGCGGCAGCCGCTGCCATCAGCCGCCAGAACCCTAGGTTTCGCGGGGATGACATTGTCTTCGTTCCTCCTTCTCATCGCTCGCCACGGGTCGGCGAGAGGGCATCAATGTTAGCTGTTGGACAGACAGGAATGCTCACTGGGGTCGCGCAACCACCCGCCAGGCAAACTTTCGAAGCTCCCCGCTGGCGGCCGGTCTCAGATCAACTGAGAGAGTCTGTGCGCTCCACCTTCCAGGGCCCCGCAGCGCCATCGGAGGCCGGCCAACCGGGCTGGGCGGGTGGGTCGGCCGTGGCGCCCTCTCAGGGGCGAGATCCGCTGCTCAGCTCAGCCCCTCGGATCAGGCGCTGACGCCACCGTCCACCAGGAGCACGGCTCCCTGGACATAGTCCGCGGCCGGAGAGGCCAGGAACCCAACCATGTCGGCGATGTCTTTGGGTTGCCCGATCCTCCCGGCCGGAACCTGATTCCGCCAGGCTTCGAGGGCATCCGGACGGCTCGTGATCCAGTCCGCCATCGCGGTTTCGATCAGGCCGGGACAGACGCAGTTCACCCTGATCCCATCGCGGCCGTGATCCAGGGCCAGAGACCTGGTGAACATGACGAGCCCAGCCTTCGAGGCGCAATAAGCGGCCCGGTCGCGCCCTCCTCTGAGCCCGGCCGTCGAGGCGATGTTCACGATGTTGCCGGAGCCTCGGGCCACCATATCCGGCAGGAACGCGCGACAGACCAGGAACGGGCCCTTGAGATTGACGTCGATGGTGCGGTCCCAGTCAGCCTCGCTGAGATCGGGGATCCGGTGGGTGAAGAAGACCCCGGCGGCATTGACGACCACGTCCGGCTGACCCAGCTCGTGGTTGACAGCTGAGCGCAACGAGCTCACCTCACCCGCGCTGGAGACGTCGCAGCCAAACCGGCGTACACCCGGGGAGCTCAGACCAGGATCCGAGGCCCAATCATGCAGCCGGTCCACGGCGGCGACGGCGAAGCCATCCTCCGCCAGACGCGCCACTATCGCCTGCCCGATCCCTCCGGCGGCACCGGTAACCAGGGCCAGAGGCGGACCGGGGTTGACCGTGCCCACCCTAGATGAGACTCACCACCTTGCGGGGAAGGGTCGAGTAGGCGGACTGCCCCTCCTCCCAGGCGACATAGGTGTTGTTGGGTTGGGTGCTCAGGCCCACGTGGTTGCCGTTGCGGTCCAGAGCCACCAGGTTCATGATCGGTTCCCCTCCCGGTACCTCCAGGCCGCGCAGGCTCTCGATCGCCGCGACCGCGGCCCGTTCAATGCCGAGCCCCGCCGCGAGCCCCATGACCAGGGTGTGGGCGGTCACCCCGCGAATGGCCAGCTCTCCCCATCCCGTGCAGGCCGCCGCCCCATAGCGGT
>DAHWNZ010000081.1:0-8427 GCA_027339635.1 Candidatus Dormiibacterota bacterium | reverse complement strand
ACCCTCGCGAAGTCAAGGCTCATCGCCTGGGCGAAGGACCTGGCGATCAGGGTCTTGGCCAGACCGGGGAAGTCCTCCAGCAGGACATGGCCATCGGCCAGCATCCCAATCAGCACGACCTCCAAGACCGGACGCTTGCCGACCACCGCCCGCTCGAGCTGCTCGAAGACGAGTTCCGCCCGGCGCTCGACATCCGCGATCTGGAGGTTCATTCCCCGTCTGTTCGCGCCAACAGCTCGCGAAGGTTCAAGATGGAGTAGTAATCTACTCCCCTCGGTGCTGCCTGGTCTCGCCTGTCGCCATCTGACCCAAGCGCACAGGGCCGAGAGTCACCACAGCTCGACCGATCAGAGCGAGGACCGGATCGCTCGTTGTTGTGCTTCCGCTCAGGTGGCGCTACCTTCATGGACATGGGCCTGTGGTCACACCGCACGAGCGGAGCGATAGCACGGACCTGCTTGGTTTGCGCTGCGACCGCGGGGCTGATCGTCACCTTGGCCGGGTGCCAGGCCAAGCCCACGTCCTTCGAGCGGTCAACCATCACGAACGGCGATGGGGCGGTGGTCGGCGGCATCGACGCCTGCTATGCCCTGCCAATTCTCCGCCCGCAGCAAGACCGGGGGTTGGTCGCTGGCACCGTCATCGTCTACAGGGGCGCGATGCGGTTCCACACGGCAGCGGACGGCGTCATCACGACCGTGTATCCCGTTGACCAAGTGACCAGCGTCGAGATAGCTCACTACCAGCAGTATCGGTTCACGTTGCTGCCAGGTACGTATGTGCTGTTGGCACGCCACCCGGCCGGAAGTCCCGCTCTGGAGTGGGTCCAGGTCGTCGTCCACGCCGGCACCGTCACCAAGCAAAACATCCCGACGGGTGCAGGTGACGCCGACTTGGACACGTTCGCCGGAGACTGCGAGACGCAAGGCCGAGGTGCCGGGACCGGCTACCCCCTCCCACAGGCCCACGGCGGTGAGGTGGCAGGCACGAGTGCGAGGCGACCCGGAATCGGCGTACCCTTCGTGGCTCGACCTCAGCCAGCACTGCCGGGGTGGACTTCCAAATTCGTCGGGGATTGAGCTTGGGGACGCCTTGATTGCATACCCGACCTATCGGCTGGGAGGCTTGGCTGCCCTGCTCGTTCTCGGTGGCCTAGCGGCTCTCGCGTTCGGCGCCCCGGCCCTGGCGGCCTGCACCGCACCTCTCGCCGTCTTCCTGGTCTGGGGCCTCCTGCTTGACCGGCGGGCCCCGTGCCACGTCAACCTGACCATCGACCGCGACCGTGCCTTCGAAGGGGAGACGGTAGCTCTCACTCTGACCGTCACGCATGCGGCCAGGTGGGGCAGGGTCCTGTGCGACATCCAGCTGCCGGAAGGACTGGAGCCGGTTGATCCGCCGGCCCGGTTCGCATTTGAGCCGGACCGTCGTGGTCGAGCGACGGCCGTTCTGGAAGTTGCCTGTCGCACCTGGGGTGCCCATGTGGTGGGCCCCGTCAGGGTCCGCGCTCGACATCACTTCGGGGTATTCTTGGCCACCGGAACCAGTGGTGAAACGGTGAGCCTCCGTGTCTACCCCACCGCGAGCCCTCTGCGGGTTGGTGTGTCGGCCCAGAAGACTCAGGTCTACGTGGGCAACCAACTGTCCCGCCAGCGGGCAGAGGGGCTCGAGTTCGCCGACATCCGCCTCTACAGTCCTGGCGACCAGGTGCGCCGCATCAACTGGCGGGTGACAGCTCGGCGCCATCAGCCTTTCGTCAACGTCCAGAATCCCGAGAGGAACGCAGACCTCATTCTTCTGGTCGACTCGTTCGCCGACCTGAAGACCGGGACCGAAGGGACCATGGCGGCGACCGGTAGAGCAGCGGCAGCCCTAGCGGAGATTCATCTCATGCGCCGCCGCGACCGGGTGGGGTTGATTGCCTACGGTGGTGTACTCCAGTGGCTGGCCCCAGGCATGGGAAGCACTCACCTGTATCGAGTCCTCGACGCCCTGATCGACTGCTCGGTCGTCGCCAGCTATGCTAGCCCGGCTCTGGGCGTGCTGCCGCCTAGGATCCTGCCGCCCCAGGCCCTCGTAGTGGCGATCTCTCCGTTGACAGATCCGCGCATGGTTGGAGCCCTGTTCGATATCCGAGGTCGGGGATTCGACCTGGCCGTCGTCGAGGTGGACCCTGAGCAGTATGTTCAGGTTCCGGGAGGCTCCGGGTCTGACGTGGCGTCCCGGGTTTGGCGACTGTGGCGCGGGGCCAGGAGGATGGAACTGCTTCGAGCCGGAGTGCCAGTTGTGCGGTGGAAACCCGGCACATCCCTCGATGGGGCCGTCACCACCCTCAACCAACTGCGGCGGGGCCGCTGGGCGGCATGAGGGCGTCCGGTCCGCTGGTGGTTGGCGGAGCGGCGGTGGTCCTGGCCTGCGCCATCGGACTTCAGCTGAGCCTTCTGGGATCTGTCCTACCCGGCGTCGCCTTCGCGACCCCGATCGTCGTGGCCGTCGGCATGACGGCCGCGGTTTGGCTGCAGCGGCCCGGTATGGTCACCGCCTGCGTCGGCTTGCTGCTGCTGAGTTATGGCTTGGACCTGACCGGCCGAACTGGATCCGGTCTAGCTGTTAGCACGGTCGGGCTGGTGGCTGGAGGTACATTCCTCGCCCTACAGCTGGGCTGGTGGGCCGTGGAGCTGAGAACGCCAGCTCACGAGGACCGATCGGCGATGCTTGCCGAGGCTGCCAGGATGGCGGCAGCCGCCATCGGCTTGGCCCTCGCCGCGGAGGGCGCGGCCTTGCTGAGCCGGATACCGGCAACGTCGGGAGCCCTAGTGGTCCTAGTCGGCGTGGCTAGTCTCGTCGCCATCGTTGGCGTGGCGGTCGTCCTCGGCGCGTCCCAGGCCACTGCTGCAAGACCGAGCGATCCATCTCTATGGCGTGAGCCCGGACCTTCCCGATCGACCGGCCGGCCGGCCACGAGATGGTCGCTGATTCTCGGGCGGATGCTGAACACCGTCCGGGGAGCGCCTCTCACCACATTTCGTGGTCGTTCCAGACAGAGCATGGCGGCCACTAGCGCGCTGTCGCTGCTCCTGCTCGCACTAGCCACTTTGGTGGCCCTGACGGCCCTGAGCCCCGTGACTCAGCCAAGCTCGACGGCCAACGCGGCAGTCAAGGCGAGGGATCTCACGGCAGCCGGGGAACTAGCGGTGCTTGCGGCCGGGGCGATTGCGCTCAATTGGCTCGTGCGCCTGCTGTTGCACCTATCTCGTCCAGCGCTCGGGGGGGGTCTTAGTAACCGCCGCCCTCCAGACGGGCCCCCCTTCCCGGCTGAGCTGGAGCTCATCGCTCGCGCCTGCCGCAACGTGTCATCCCGGGCGCCCGTGACCGGCGATCTACAGCGAATTCTCGTTTCCCTAGCCAAGCAGGTTGATGCGCGGGAGATCGCGAGCCAGCTGGGGGAGCAGGGAGGCACGCCGGCGAACCCCTTCAGCTACCATCCGGGAGCGGCGGGGTCCGACCATCATCGCGGCTCGTTCGGGCTCAGCGCCGAGCCCCATCTTGTAGATGGGGTAGCGGAGGTGTCCGTGGGCGCGGCCCTGACGGCACTCGAGGCATCTTCGAGTGTCTGAACGACCCGCCGTCCGCGGTCCGCAGGCCCTGGTCATTCTCGGCGTGGTCGGGATCCTCGCGGTCGTTGTGGTCCTCGCCAGCCGCGGCGGTATGGCCGCTTATGTGCCGGGCCACCTCCGCGTGACCGTTCTTCCCGGGGGTCAGCCGGGACCGCTCCCAACAGCCTGCTCGTCTGCTGTCTCGATCTGTCGCCAGGCGGGATCATCAAGATCGGTGTCATGGTTAGCGCTCTGGCTCGGGCTCGCTCTTGGGGTGCTCCTGATCGTGAGCAGCGCAATCCTGTTCGCCGTCACCAGGCCCTCGAGGAGTCCGCAGGAGGAGGAGCCAGAAGTGTCGGACACTCTCCCACCTGAGCCCAGATCGCGCCGCCCACCGAGCAACCCTCGGGAAGCTGTCCTGGCGGCGTTTGGGGATCTGGAGGACCGCTTGTCCGCAGCTGGGGTCGGCCGGTTCCCGACGGAGGGGGCCGACAGCTACCTGACGCGCGCCCTGCCGGCCCGGTGGCGCACCAGCTCCGCCAGAGCGACCCTGGTTCGCTGGTATGCCGTCGCCCGATATTCAGAACACTCGATCAGCTCCCTGAGCGCAGCCCAGGCGGTCGACGCCGCCACGGAGCTGGCGCGCGGCACCTTCGGCGATCATGGTGACAGCGCAGCTCCGCCTGAGGCCCGGTAGCAAGTGACCAGAAAGTCCTCAACATCTCGGACTAGCTTGGAGTTGCGGTCGAACGCCTTGCGAATCGACGCGTAAACGGGCGTGCTCTCGCCCCCGGCGATGATCCCAGGACAAGGAAACCGGGGGCCACCTAAATCACTCCCAAGCTGGCGCTCATTGGAGGTAGCCCGATGCTAGTATTCGCGCCGTGAGCCGTTCAGCATCCGTGCACGGCGGCCTTGAACTGGGTTGGAACAACTTCGGCGGTGCCGCCAGCCTGCCCGGTTTACGGCCGGATTTCGGGCTTAAATATCGACGACGAACCTCTTTGTCGCTCAAGCCGCCTCCGCCTCCGGACGGGCCTGGGTAGTCGACCGATGATGAGTTGGAGGTGGGTGTCAGGGATAGCATGTGCGGCCGTGGTGCTGCTGGCAGGCTGTGCCAGTTCACAATTCGGTCCACTACGAACGTCGGGCACGGTCGGTGCCGGGACGTCGGCCAACCCGGGAAGTGTCGTGGTTTTTACGGTTCAGGCCCGCAACAATTCTGATCGGAGCGTGACCTTGAGGAGCGTACGGTTGCTGACGGTGCCACGGATGGAGGCTCCAATCTTGGTGCACTCTGCAGTCGTCGCCGGGCCTGACACCCTGGAGAATGCGCATGGCTGGCCACCGCCGGCCGATGGCGGCCCTGGCCCAAATGGCACTTGGCCCCTTGTGGCATTGAACGGGTATGTGGTCCCTGCGCGTCACGTGGTCGGGATAGTCGTTGGTGTGGAGGGCAGTCGGCCTGGAGCGGACTACGTCATGGGGGGCCTGGTCGCGTCGTACAGTGTCGGCGGATCCGCCGCCAGCTCGGTACTCGTGATGGTCAATCTGGTGTGCGTTGATGGGCTCGGGAATGACGCTCCGGACCCGTGCGGCAATCAGCGCGCCCAGTCGCTGAGTGCCCGAGCCCTGTCATACGTCCACAAGACGTTCAATTGACCGACCGGGCGAAACCGTGGATCAAGAGGGCTAGCGCAAGACCAGCCTGGATGCCTGAGAAGCGCGAGCGGTCAGGCAGCTGGCACCCGACCTGGGAGGTTTGGCGCGCCTAGACCAGGTGCACCTCGATCCCCTGAACGCGGAGTCGAAGGGAACCCACCGCCGTCAGCCGCGCCAGGGGCTTGCCGGTGCCCCGAAAATTCCCGGCAAGCGGTGCTCTCCTACTTTGGACAGTTTGGGGCCCGCTTGGTGGCGACGGGTGTCGCGGGTCAGCCGGCCGAAGGTGGTGACAGCTATCTGCGACGCGACCTTCCGGCCCGGTGGCGAGCGAATTCGACACAAGTGTGCAGGCTGGTACGCGGTGGTGCCGGTCTGGGACGACTCGATCTACTCCCAGAGCCCGTAAGGGGGTCGTGGCGGTAGCGGCGTTGGCCTTCGGCACATCTGGCGATGGATGGGGCTCTTCTGGACTGAGGGGTCCTTGCGGTCCTCAAGGCGCTGGGTCCGAGGGGAGAGCTCCCCGGGGCTCCGGCTGGCGGGCGCGCGTGTGGTGCGTCATCCACCATTGTGTGCAGCCAGAAGCCGAGCGGACTGGTTGCCGAGAGGGTAAGGCCGCCCCAAGGCGCCACGAGGAACCAGGGCGGCGGGCGCCGGGAATCCCGTGGACAGGACGGCTCCCGTCTTGTAGTCCATGAGGACAAGCGCAGTGGTCGGGCCCGATGGGCCACGCTGGTAGGGTGGCTCAATCGGGCCCAGGACGACGGCCCAAACCCAAGCGTCCATGCCTGGCCGCGTCTCCCCGGGTCCGAGGAACTCTCGAAGAGGGCCAGCTCTGACAGCTATCAGTGGAGCACCAGCGAGCCCCAAATGCTTCCCATTACGGACCTGGGTGACGGCTTGAGCCTTAGTGACCCCGGCCGACGGTCGACGATCTGGGGGTTTGAGGATGACCTGCGGTTGAACCGGCGGTGAGAGCAGGAACCATGAGTCGCCGTCCCAGCCCCAAGTGTCGGCGTAGGTGCCCCCGGTGTTTGCCGCCACGCCACCGAACAGCACAATCGCATCGACGTTGGGCGCGGTGGCGATTGCGGCTCTCGATCTCGGCCCCGGAGCTTGGACCGCCCGCCGCGACCACGCCCGGCCATCCCAGTGCCATGTCCTCCCAAATCCATCCAGCTGGAGCACCCCCGTTCCCCCGGCTTCTGTGGCCAGCAGGGGTCGGGGAGAGTCATCAAACGCATGGTTGTTGACCCTCGCTGCGTCGATCCGGTGGGCCTCCGCAAGTAGAAGCTTCCACGTCTCCCCATCCCACCCCCAGGTGAGGAAAGGCCCATCCGGGCTGCCCGGTACCCGATACCGGCATCGCTGATACAGGATCACCTGGCGGGTGATCGGATCGAACGCCATACCAGCTCCCGCGTCGAACGGGCTCGGGTGGTAGATCGGCCACGGGAACGGGTCGGCGGGAACGCCGTCCGCATGCACTCCCCCGTCGGCGACGGGCGACGACGCACATTCCTGGAGGCGCCACTTGCCGCTAGCGCGTAGCCACGTTTGGACTCGGGGCGGACCCACAGCACCTTTGGACCGCAGCGCTCCCGTCGACCGAGGGCGTGGTTGCGTCACCAGGAGCATCTGGTGACGAGTCGGGTCGAAGGCCATCAGGCTATGGATGCCGCACACGGGCGCGGCGTGCTGCGGGCACGCCTTCCACTTCGCGCCGTTCCACACCCACGTGTCCTCAAGCGGAACCAGGGTCGCTCCGGCCTCGCCGGTCGCTTGCACCCCTCCGAACAGCACCAGTTCACGGGCGTCTGGGTCATACGCGATGCTCGGATCGTGGCGGGCCAAGGGTACCTGGCCGGCGACCACTGGGCGCCAACCATCCGACTGCCAGACCCAGCTATCGCCCAAGGAACGATGGTCGGCTCCTCCGAAGAGGATGAGCTGGTCAAGACCGGCGTGATGGGCCACCGCCGCGCCGGCTCGGGGGCCTGGAAGCCTGCGCTCGCCACTCGACGGCATCTTCACGCCAGCAGAATGGCACCTTCAGCGGCTGCCGGCAAGGCAGCGCGATGGGGAGGTGGCGATTCACTCGCCCTGTGAGGTCTCTCAGGTGGTCACGACCGCTGACGGAATGCGCCCCGCGCGGGTGGAGTTCCCAGGAGGCCAGGGCTGGACGGCAAGCCGAGGCGCGTGCGCATGCCCTAGGCGGAGAAGAATGCACTGACAGCTGTCCGGTAGCGGCTTGACCGGCGGCTCTCTCTGGTCCGGCGCTCGGTGGACGCTGGTGACTCAGCTGCCCCTGCCTGCTGCCCCGGGACCCTGGTCGTCGTGGACGAGGTGGCCGAACTGACGGTCCGCGACCTCGGCGACGACAGGGCCGCCCGTGCCGCCCAACAGGCGGCCACCGGGCGGCTCTGTGAGATCGCCAGGCTCGGGAGGTCGGTGGACATCCAGCTCGTCTGCTGCAACCAGAGACCGGATGCCGAGGCGGTGGCGGGGCAGCTGAAGGCCAACCTCGACGGCACGGTCGCCTTCGGGGTCGGAGCCGCTGTGAACAGCTTCATCCTGCTCGACAGCGACAAGGCCTCTCTGCTGCCGACGCACCCGGGCCGGGCGCACTTCGCCCACGAGATCGTGGAGGAGTTCCAGGCGGTCAACTGCTCGGCGGAGGAGAGCCGGGGGGTGCTGCTCGGCAGGTGGGGTTCAGGGAGGGTCCGACCCACCACTGGCCCTGTCACACAGTGGGGGGAAAATACATGGCCGGGATCAGTTGAGATCAGATGAGCGGCGTCTGAGGTACCCACCGAGGATCAGGGCCTTGGAGCCTGGTCACCACCTCCCAGCAAGGATTCCAAACGGTCAGCAGCCTCGCGTCCCAGGCTCGGGATAACGTGGCTGTAGGTGTTCAGAGTGAGGCTCACCTGGGAATGGCCCAGGATCTCCATCACGACCCTGGGGTTGATCCCCTCCGCCAGAAGCAGCGACGCACAGGCGTGGCGGAGATCGTGGAACCGCTGATGGCGAAGCCCGGCGCTCCTCAGGTGGCGGTGCAGGGTATGGGTCACCATGGAACCGTCCAACGGTAGCCCGATCTGTGTCGTGAAGACCAAGCCCCACTCCGTCCAGACCGAACCGGCTCGATCCCGCTCCGCCTCCTGGAGGGCGC
>DAHWNZ010000080.1:0-8542 GCA_027339635.1 Candidatus Dormiibacterota bacterium | reverse complement strand
ATGAGCGCTCGTTGCCGGAATCGGGCCCACGAGTTAGCCTGCAGCGCCAAGTCTACTTTGCAAGCGGTGGTCGGATGTAGGACCGCTCATCAAGCGCCCGCTCGGGCGATCACCCTCCCCAAACTAGCAAATTGGGTCGGAACCGGCCCTTGCCACGCGGGCCGCGGACCGGAGACGGTCCTCCTGGCATCGAAGCTCAACCAGCTGCCGAGCGTAGCCATACTTGCTACGGTGTTCCCTTGGGTAACTCGATATCCGTCCGTGACCTGAGTAACACGATCGGCGAGGTGCTTGGGCAGATTGAAGGCGGCTAACGGTGACGGTCAACGGGCACCCGGTGGCTGAGATCGTGCTCCACCACCGCCGACGGCGTGTGCCAGCCGCCACGGCCCTCGCGGAAACCGCGCGCCACGCTGCGGACCGTGGCCTGCTCGACGATGTGCGGGGCCCGACGGCTGACTCTACCGAAGACCGAGGACGACCCTGCTCGACACATCGTTGTTCGTCGCCACGGAGTCCGGACGCCCTCTCGGCGAAATGACGGGAGTCACTGAGACGGATGTATCGGTGGTGACAGTGGCGGAACTGACGGTCTGCGTACTCATGGCCGGTGATGATGCTCGGCCGGCGCGGGTGGCAACCCTTTCGGAGGGCGAGGCGACCTGGGACCGCTTGCCGATAGGTGCTGTGGTCGCGCGCCAGTTCGCCCAGATCGTCGCGTCCCAGCGCGCCAGTGGCCGCTGGATTCCGGCTCTCGACGCGCTTCTCGCAGCCACCGCGATCGTCCAGCGGATCCCCTTCGTAACCCAGGACAACGAATTTGAGGTCATCCCCGGCTTGGAGGTGGTACGTGTCTGACCCCGGCCAGCGCGAGCCTGGCACCGAGGGCACTCGTCCGCGACGAATCCGAGCGTAAGCGCGTCAGCTCCTGATGGCTCGTGAGTGTGAACGATACTTGGAGTTGGACGGCAAGCTCCGACGCCCCACTGACGTAGATCCGCCAACGGACTTTGGAACGAGTCGTGCGGACGGCGAGAGTACCGAGGGGTCACAGTGGGCGCTGGAAGTCCGTCGCTCGGCGCGCCAAGCGGGGCTGGTAAGCCCGGTCGCGATCGCGCTGAGGATTGAGATTCCCACGTTCGGCGTCGCGTGCGCGTGACCCCGGCGGTGAACCGATGGTTACGGGCTATGGCTCCTCATTCGGGTTCCTCACCCCACCCAGAACCAGTTCGGCAATCGCCCGAGACGCCTCCGCACTGTTGTAGCGGCCGGACACCAGATGGGGGCGGATCGCTCCCATCAGGCCCAGGATGAGGTCGGCGTGGATCAGAGGATCCGCATCTCCCCGGAATGAGCCTGCGCCCTGACCCTCCTGGATGGCGGAGGCGATTAGATGCGTGATCGGCAGCACCTGCGCCGCCACGGCCCGGGCCGCCTTGGGCGACAGCGCCTCCCCCCCCATGTTCTCTATCCCCATGCGATGCTCGAGGCTTGAGAAGTACGTGACCAGGGTCGAGATGATTTCTCGAAGGCGCAGGGTGGGGTCAGGGATGGCGCTGGCCCTGGTCGTCAGCTCCTTGGCGAAGCTGGCCACCTGAAGCTCCAACCAGCCCAGCATCACCTGCTCCAGATCGCGGAAGTAGTGGTACAAGGTGGCCCTGGAGATGCCGGCGCGTTGCGCGAGCAGCGACATCGAAACCCCCGACATGCCCCGTTCGGCGATCAGGGCCATCCCCACCTCGGCGATGTGGGCCCTGGTCCTGCTCCGGTGTTCGTCAAGCAATTCAGCCCAGCTCGGCACCTGCTCCGCGGTGGGCTCATCCCCGCTCAAGGTCGTCGCCATGCGTAGCGATACATCATGATATACCCTATACACACTGTATAATCAACCTGACGGCCCATGCCGTGCAGGTTACCGCCTGCAGATGAGCGAAAACGCGGGGAGGCTCTGGGATGGACATCTGGGCGCGGTTGGCCGCCATACCGACCGGGCGCTGGTCCAGGTGGCTCGTGGTCGTGGTCTGGCTGATGGTCGTGGGTGCCCTGGCGCCACTCTCCGGCCGCCTCACAGGAGTCGAGCAGAACAGCCAGTCCAGCTTCGTGCCGTCCAGAGCGGCATCGACCCTGGTTGCGGAATATGAGTCGCACTTCCCGAAGCTGGACGGCCTGCCGGCTCTGATCGTGCTGCACCGCTCCACCGGGCTCACGGCCCGGGACCTCCGGGCTGCCGGCGCGGTCAGGGCCCAGGTGCAGGCTCTGAACCTGCCTGGCGTCAGAACCGTTGGCCAGGTGGAGCTCTCCAAGGGCCGCACCGGCCTGCTCCTACCCGTAACCCTCGCCCCGGGGACGAGTGCCGTGTCCGTGGCCTCAGACGTGGCCAAGATCGAGAAGGACCTGAGCCACCTTCCGCCGGGCGTGCAGGCGGGGGTTGGAGGTCCGGCCGCCACGCTCGCGGACACCGCCAATTCCTTCAACGGCATCGATGGCACATTGCTGCTGGCCACCATCGCCATCGTGACCGTGCTGCTCCTCCTCACCTATCGCAGCGTCGTGATGTGGGTGCTGCCGCTGCTGGGGGTGGGGCTGGCGAGCGTGATCGGCGAAGCGGCGGTTTACCTGCTGGCGCGATCCGGATTTGTGGTCAACGGGATGACGATAGGCATCCTCACGGTCCTGATGTTCGGGGCCGGCACCGACTATTCCCTCCTCCTCATCGCCCGCTACCGCGAGGAGCTGCGAGCCCAGGAGAGCGTTGCCGGGGCGATGAGGACAGCCCTGGCGAAGGTGGCCCCAACCCTGGTGACCTCTGCCGTAACCGTGATTTTGAGCCTGCTGGTGCTCCTCGTGGCCCAGGAGAACGACATCAGGGCCCTGGGACCGGTCGGAGCGGTGGGCATAGCCGCGGTCCTGATCTCCGCGTTGACCCTCCTGCCAGCCCTCCTCGTGATCATCGGCAGGCCCGCATTCTGGCCGCTCGTGCCCAGGTTGGGGGAGACGCCGACCGCTCACCGGCTGAGCTGGTCCGGGGTGGCCCGTCGAGTGGGCCGCCACCCGGGACAGATCCTGGGCGGGGCGCTGGCCCTGCTTGTTGTCCTGGCGATCGGGACCCTCGCCTACCCCGGTAGCCTGCCCCAGTCCGACAGCTTCACTGGCCATCCGGGCTCGGTGGCGGCCCAGCGGCTCATCGATGAATCCTTTCCCGCCGGGCTCAGCGGACCCGCGGTCGTCGTGGTGAGAGATCCCGCCAAAGCCCCTGCGGCCGCCTCTATCGCGGCCCACACACCGGGCATTGGGGCCGTCGGGGACCCGGTGACGAGCGGCGGGATAGCCATCTTCCAGGCGACCCTGACATCGCCTCCGACCGGATCCAGAGCAGAGACGGCGGTGAAGAACCTCAGGTACCGCGAGGAGCGACACGTGGGCGCGACCGTGTTGGTGGGTGGCGTCACCGCAACCCAGATCGACCTCGACCAGGCCGCAGCCCGAGATCGCATGGTCGTGATCCCGATCGTCTTGCTGATCGTCTTCCTGATGCTGGCAATCCTGTTGCGAGCGATCCTGGCCCCCCTCATCCTGGTGGCTTCGGTGGTGGTGTCATTCCTGGCCTCGCTGGGAGTTGCGATCCTTGCCTACCGCTATCTTTTCCACTTCGCAGGCGTCGACTCCTCGGTCATCCTGCTGGGGTTTGTGTTCCTGGTCGCGCTTGGGATCGACTACAACGTCTTTCTCAGCGCCAGGGCGAGGCAGGAGGCGACGGCTGGCCCGACAGGCCCCGGAATGCTGCGGGCGCTGGCGGCGACCGGAGGGGTCATCACATCGGCGGGACTGGTCCTCGCCGGGACCTTCACGGTCCTCGGGATCCTGCCTCTGGTGGCACTGACCGAACTCGGATTCCTGGTCGCATTCGGAGTCCTGCTGGACACCCTGCTGGTGCGCTCGCTGCTGGTCCCGGCCCTCGTGGTGAAGCTCGGGGACACCTTCTGGTGGCCCTCCCGTCCCGCCAGGGGATAGACGCTCAGCGCCTCATGGGTTGACGCGTGCCAGGCGGATTCGAAGTGGCCCGTGATCTGAATACCGCCCCAACATGAGTCCCGCCATCCATGGCCCATCCACTCCATGAGCGCACCCCGGCGTCAATCCGACCAGCCCCACGGCATGGCACTCCCGAAGTGAGGGCTGAGGACCATTCCCATCCGGCACCCTCTGGGCCCGCCCTCAATCGGTGCCCACTCCAGGCGGGCCTGCCTGGAGCGGTACAGGTGGCCCTGCAGCACGCCTGTCACCCGCGCTCGAAGCTCGGCCCCCCGCTGCTCTCCAGCAGTTCCATCGTCGCCGTGTCGGTCGGAAGTGAGCTGGTCGCACCGGTCACCGTGGTGGCCAGAGCTCCGGCCGCTGTGGCCCTGGCCAGGGCCTGCTCCAGCGGGGCACCGGCGGCAAGACCGGCCGCGAGGCCGCCGCAGAATGCGTCTCCCGCGGCCACGGTGTCGAGCGCCTCGACCTTCAATGCCGAGATTCTCAAGACGAGATTCCGATCGGCGTACAGAGCGCCCCTCTCGCCCAGGGTCACCACCACAGCTCGGCAGCCCAGGTCCACAAGGATGCGAGCAGCCTTCAGCGCTCCTTCCGGTGAACCAGCCTCCTGCCCAGTCAGGATTTCCGCCTCGAATTCGTTAGGGACCAGAAAGTCCACCAGAGCGAGGAGCTCTGAATCGAGCCTGGCGGCCGGGGCGGGGTTCAAGACAGTGGTCACGCCCCGCCGACGCGCGACCTCCAGGGCGACTCGGGTGGCGGCCACGGGAATCTCTAGTTGAGTTAGAAGCAGTCCCGAACCCCCTATCGTCTCCTCCGCCGCCAGAACTGCGTCCTCGTCCATAGAGCCATTGGCAAGCGGCACCATGACGATGCTGTTCTGGCCCTGCCGGTCCACCCTGATGTGGGCGATCCCGGTCGGCAGCACCGGATCCCGCACCACCTTGAGGAACTCGACCGAGTCGGACGCCAATTGCTCCAAGACCCGGTCGCCGAAGGAGTCCCGTCCAACCCTGCCCACCATTGCCGTTCTCGCCCCCTGTCGTGCGCTGGCGATGGCCTGGTTGTTGCCCTTGCCCCCGGGCACCATGGAGAACTGCTCGCCGAGCAGGGTCTCTCCCGCCTTCGGCATCCGCTCGCAGAAGGCGTTGAGGTCCATGGTCAGAGAGCCCACCACCACCACGTCAGGCATGCTGGTGGCCCCCTCCTCTAGGCGGGGATCCCAACTTCACCCGGCCCCCTCCAGAAGATCCAGGAACCTCGCCAGAAAACGTGCGTGGTCGACCTTGTCTGCGACCAGCACCTCGGGGCGGGGTTCAGGGGGCAGCTCGACCACACTGCTCCTCCGGTCCGCGAGCGTCGCGCCCCGAGTGCTGGCCCCGTCCAGGTCAACATGCACCGGCAGCGACTGGTACGTGGCCAGAGAGGGATCCAGCAGCAGGCCGGCGGCCAGGGGGTCGCAGAGTTCGAAGCGGCCGTAGGCAGCCATCTGCCGCTCCAGAATGCGCGTGGCAAAGTTGGCGGCAGCGGATCCCGACCCCGCCAGGCGAGAGACATCCCGAGGTGCCAGCATCGCCTGGCTTGTGGCATTCAGCCCCACCAGCACCAATTCCCGCCACGGTGCCCGCAGGACGATCTCCGCTGCCTCGGGATCGTGCGCCACGTTGAACTCCGCCCACGGGCTCTCGTTCCCGGGCGAGCCAACGGCACCTCCCATCACGACGAGGTCGGAAATGAGAGACGGCAGCCGTGGCTCGACCCCAAGGGCCAGGGCGACATTGGTGAGCGGCCCGATGGCGAGCAGACTTATCTGTCCCGGCCGCGACCGCGCCACCCTCAGCATCTGCTCCACCGCCGACTCGGCGCTCCAGTGGCCCGTGGGTGCGGCCAGGTTGGCGTCACCCAGACCATCCTTGCCATGGAAGAACTCGGCGTGGTTGCTGACCTGCAGCAGCGGCGCGGCAGCTCCCACCGCGACCGGTACGGCTCCGAGACCCGCCACCTCCAGCACCCGCAGGGAGTTCGCGGCCCCCAGTTCCGGACCCACGTTGCCGTCGACGGTGCCCACTCCCACTATCTCGCAGGCAGGGTCATTGGCGAGAAGCAGGATCGCCAGAGCATCGTCGATCCCTGTGTCGCAGTCCACCAGCACCGAACGTCGCGGGCGAGACGTGCTCAACCTGGCTGCTCCTGGTCGGACGCGCCTGCGGACACCTCCAGTTGGGATCGCCATCTCTGCAGGGTCGGGATGCAACTCTCAACCGAGTCGAACACGGCGCCCGCTCGCTGGATGCATCCCAGCACGTAGAGGTTCAGACCGCGCCCCTCGAATCCCACGCTGGCCCTGGTATCGGTGAGGATTCCGACAATCCCGAGCTTGCTGGGATCGTGGCGCATGAGGCCGTAGAAAAGGCCGATCTCGCAGGCGGTGCCGTCGTCGATGGTGGGCCCGTCCAACAGCGCCACCACCGCGTCCGCGCCAATCAGCCCGGTGTTGTCCTTGGCAAAGATGAGATCAGCCATCTCCTGCTGTTGATAGCGACCCTCGGCGCCGGGTGATGCCCCCTGGCGTTCGTCGGGAGTGACCACCTCCTGCTCGTGGGGCACGAAGCAATCGAAGCCGAGCTCGCGGAGCGTTTTCGCATTCTGCGCGATGAATGCCCTCTCGTATGGGGTGAACAGCGGGCCGGCCATGTAAAGACGCACTCGGACTTCCTCCATGCCACCAATCGTCACGAAGGCCCGATGCGGGACGAGCCTCGTTCACAGTCGCACCCAAATCGTATCCGGACAGGGTCACCCATCGACATCGGGGCCTGCTCGGCGCCTTTGCCCAACTGGCGGCAAGGCGCCGAGCCAGCCGATCTTGGGCGCGGTCCTGGCTCGGTTCTGCTGGCTCAGGCCGCCCCCACCGTGCCGGAGGCTACGTCAAGGCTGACTCCGGCACCAGTCTCCACTCCCCGCACTGCCCAGACTATCGAAGCAAGGGCGCCCACCGCCCAGACCCCAAGGCTGAAGATCACGAAGGTGTTGAGGCTGTAGCTCTGCGTCAGATAGATCGTGGGGATGTACAGGCCGATGCCCACAAACCGGACCACCGCCGTGTAGGTTCCGCGTCTGCCCGTCGGCCACACTTCCCCCTTCAGCGTGTCCTGACTCAGGTAGCTGACATTGCTGAAGACGTTGAGGACGACGAGGAGGAAGAAGAACAGCGCCGCCGAGGCGGCCCAAGCGCTGGTGGTAAGGGCAATGATCAGGGTCGCGAGGAAGGTGCCGCAGTATCCCACCAAGAGCATCTTCTTGCGGCTCCAGCGTTCTGCCCAAAGGGCATAGAAGCCGGACACAAAGCCGGTGATGCTGGCCACCAGCAGGATGGCGGCGGTCAACTTCGGGAAGTGAGCCGGTCCCAGCACGTACGTCAGCAGACCGAATCCGGTGGTGCCGGCGAACGCGAGGCAGCTGATCACCACCAGGCGCAGGCCTATGGACACCGTGCGGACGGCCCCCTTCGCCTGCGCGGCAGCCGTTTCCTCCGCGGCCGCCGCGTCACGGGCACGGTACTCCTCCACGCCGTAGAAGCGGGCTATTTCGGTCTCGGCGCGCTGATCCATACCCTTGGAGCGCAGCCATCTGATCGACTCGGGAGTTCTGGTTCTGGCAAAGAACAGTACGGCCAAGACCACGATGAAGGTGGCGGCGATCATGCCTCTTTCGAAGGCCACACCCTTGTAAGCGCTGAGCAGCGACACCGCTGCCAAGATCAGGCTCCCCAGGTTGATGCCGTTGATCTCCAGCATCATGGTCTTGCTCCGATGTCGGGCGGGCATGACTTCGTGAGACGCCGTCATGATCGTGTTCATCTCGCCGCCGGCGGCGAACAGCATCAGGGCCAGGAAGATCAGGATCAGCCAGTATGTGAAGCTGAACACCAGCCCGATCGCACCGATCCCATAGAGGGTCATGGTGATGTAGAAGGTGGTCTTCCTTCCTACCCGGTCCGATAGCGGCCCCGCCACTGCGATTCCGATGATCAGCCAGAGGGGCGCCCATGAGAGGAGCAGCGACCGCAAGGTGGTCGGCATGGCGACCCAACCGGTGGCGATAGCCGCCATTCCAAAGATGTACGCCTCAAGGACCATTCCGAGGACGAATGAGGTGAAGTTCCACGAGTCGGTGGGCAACCAATGCTCGCCGCCGGTGTCGGTTGCGCGGGCCACACCCAAAGTCGAATCCAAAGTCAGTCCTCCCAACACTCTCCAGGCCCAGTCCCCAAGGGAAAGAGCTATGTCTAAGGGGTGAGCCCCTTCTTTGTCAAGCTCGGACGCTACTGCGTACTGCGTGGCCTCGCGACCGCCCACTGGGCCCGAGGTCACACTGTGGAGCGCTCGGGATGCCCCGAGGCGTCATTGACCAGGATCGGAATGCTGCGTCCGGCGTAGCGGAGGGCCACCAACGACGGCGGAGGGCCACAGACCCGACGCTGGAACAGATCCGGCCCGGCGCCGGTCCGACC